>DASTGH010000413.1:0-38618 GCA_035719345.1 Anaeromyxobacteraceae bacterium | reverse complement strand
CCGCGGACCGCCGCCTGTACGCGCTGCGCGACGTCACGACCACGGTGGAATCGATCCCACTCATCGCGTCGTCGATCATGTCGAAGAAGCTGGCCGAGGGCATCGACGGGCTCGTCCTCGACGTCAAGGTCGGGTCGGGCGCGTTCATGAAGCGGACCGAGGACGCGGAGCGGCTGGCCCGCGCGCTCGCCGGCATCGGTCAGGCGATGGGGAAGCGCGTGGTGGCGCTCCTCACCGGCATGGATCAGCCGCTCGGCCGCGAGGTCGGCAACGCGCTCGAGGTGAAGGAGGCGGTGGCGCTCCTCCGCGACGAGGGGCCGGCGGACCTGCGTGAGGTCACGTTCGCGCTGGCCGAGGAGATGGTGCTGCTCGCCGGCCAGGCGGCGACGCCGGAGGCGGCGCGCGCCCGGGTGCGCGAGGTGGTCGGCGACGGCCGCGCCTTCCTCAAGCTGTGCGAGATCACGGAGGCGCAGGGGGGCGACCCCGACGCGCTGGCCGACCTCGCGCTCCTGCCCAGGCCCGAGGGCACGCTCGAGGTGACCGCGCCGCACGACGGGCTGGTGCAGGCCATCGACGCGGAGGCGATCGGCGTCGCCGCCGTGGCGCTGGGCGCGGGGCGGACCCGGGCCGACGAGGACGTGGATCCGGCGGTCGGGATCACGGTGCTGGCCAAGGTCGGCGACGCGGTGCGCGCCGGCGAGCCGCTGGCGCTGGTGCACCACGGCCGCCGCGGCAAGGAGGCGCCGCAGGCGGTGGCCGGGCGCGTGCTCCGGGCGTACCAGATCGGCGAGCGGGCGCCGCCGCGCGAGCCGCTCCTCATCGCCCGCATCGCGGACGAAAGGACGTCGCCGTGAGCTCACGCGCCTCCCTCCACGCGCGCCTCTCCTACGCCCTGGCCTGGATCCGCGGGCGCATCGACACGAGCCCCCGCGCCGGCGTGATCCTCGGCTCCGGGCTCGGCGGCTTCACGGCCCGGCTCGCCGACGCGGCGGTCATCCCCTACGAGGAGATCCCGGAGTTCCCCGTCTCGCGCGTCGCCGGGCACCCTGGCCGGCTCGTCGTGGGCGACCTCCCGGGGGCCGCCGGGCCGCTCACCGTCGCCGCCATGGAGGGGCGCGTCCACGGGTACGAGGGGTGGAGCGCGGAGGAGGTCGGGTTCGGCGCGCGCGTCCTCTGCCAGCTGGGCTGCCAGCTCGTGGTCGTGACGAACGCATCGGGCGGCGTGAACCCCGAGCTCGGGCCGGGGGACCTCGTCCGCATCGAGGATCACCTCAACCTGTCCGGCCAGAACCCGCTCACCGGGCGCAACGACGATCGGCTCGGGCCGCGCTTCCCCGACATGACCCACGCCTACGACCCGGCGCTCGGCGCCAGGCTCGAGGCGACCGCGGCGCGGCTCGGGACGCCCCTCAAGCGCGGCGTGTACGCATGCCTCGCCGGGCCGAGCTACGAGACCCCGGCGGAGATCCGGATGCTGCGCACGCTGGGCGCGGATCTCGTCGGGATGTCGACCGTGCCGGAGGTCATCGCCGCGCGCCACATGGGCGTGCCGGTGGTGGGCGTCTCGATGGTGGCGAACCGAGCGGCGGGGCTCTCGGGCGCGCCGCTCAGCCACGAGGAGGTGGCGGCGGTCGCGGCTCGCGAGGGGGAGCGCCTCGCTGCGCTCCTGGCGGCGTTCCTGCCGGAGGCCGTGAGCTGACGGGACGGTTCGTGCCCCGGCGCGGGTCGGCGCCCGCGGCGGGGGGCGCGTTGAAGCGCCGGCCGGGCGGCGCTAGGCTGCGCGCCCATGAGCGATCTTGACCCAGAGCGCGCGGCGCCGCGCGCCGCCGAGGACGACCGCCGCGACAGCTGGCGCGTGCCCATCCGGCTCATGGTGCGCGAGGAGGTGCTGGGCGGCTCCTTCGACGAGCACGTGGGGAACCTCTCCCTGGGCGGGGTGTACTTCACCGAGGGCCATCCGCCCTACGGGACGCGCGTGGAGCTCCGCTTCCTCCTGCCGGGGGCGACGCAGGAGATCCGGGCCGCCGGCGAGATCGTGCGCGTCTCGCGCGAGCACGGAGCGTTCGGCGCCCACGTCCGCTTCGAGGGGCTCCCGCTCGAGGCGGAGCTGGCCATCGCTCGCTACCTGGAGGCGCACGCCGGGGACGGCCAGGGGTGACCGCGGCGCTGAGGAAGGGCCGGCATGCCGCGCTCGTCCGCGCGGCGCGGGCCGCCCGCCGGCGGGCCTACGCCCCGTACTCCCGGTTCGCGGTGGGTGCGGCGGTGCGCGCCGGAGGCCGCCTCTTCGAGGGGGCGAACGTCGAGAACGCGAGCTACGGCCTGACGCTCTGCGCCGAGCGGAACGCGGTCGCGGCGGCGGCGCTCGCCGGCGCCCGCCGGCTCGAGGCGGTGGCGGTGGCGAGCGGCACCTCGCCGCCCACGCCGCCCTGCGGCGCCTGCCTGCAGTCGCTCGCCGAGTTCGCCGGCCCCGAGCTGCCGGTCGTGCTCGCCGGCAAGGGCGGCGCGGTGGTGGAGACGACGCTCGGGGAGCTCCTGCCCCGCGGCTTCTCCAGGAAGTTCCTGTGAGGCGCAGCGGCGCCGCCGTTAGTTCCACCCCCGCATGCAGGTCTTCCCCTCGCTCGCCGCGACCGCCGGGGCGCTCCGCGGCTGCGCCGTCGCCATCGGCAACTTCGACGGCGTGCACCTCGGGCACCAGGCGCTCTTCGCGCGCGCGCGCCAGGCGGCCGGGCCGCGGGGTGCGCCGGCGGCCGCGCTCACCTTCGACCCGCACCCGGTCCGCGTCCTGCGCCCGGAGCTGGCGCCGCCGCTCCTCACGCCCCGGCCGCGCAAGCTGGAGCTGCTCGCCGGCTGCGGGCTGGCCGCGGCCGTCGTCCAGCCCTTCGACCGCGAGTACGCGCGCGCCGACGCCGCCGAGTTCGTGGCCCGCGACCTCGCCGGGCACCTCGCCGCGGCCGACGTCGTCGTCGGACACGACTTCACCGCCGGCCGCGGGCGGACGCGCGTCGACGGGCTGCGGGAGCTGCTCGCCGCGCACGGCATCCGGCTGCACCTCGTCGATCCGGTCGCGTCCGAGGGCCTGGTGGTCTCCTCCACCAAGATCCGCGAGCTCCTGCTCGAGGGGCACGTGGAGGCGGCGGCCCAGCTCCTCGGCCGGCTGCACGATGTGGAGGGCCCGGTCGAGCGCGGCGCCGGGCGCGGTCGTGCGCTCGGGTTCGGCACCGCCAACGTGCGGCCGGAGGCGCTGCTCCCCGCCCACGGCGTCTACGCCGTGCGGGCGTGGCGGCTCCTCCCGGCGGGCGTGCGCTCGTACGGCGGGGTGTGCAACGTGGGCGTGAAACCCACCGTCCAGGAGGCGGGTCCGGTCACCGCCGAGGTGCACCTCTTCGACCACGACGGGAGCGACCTGTACGGCGAGCGGCTGCGGATCGGGTTCACCGCCCGCCTGCGCGACGAGCGCCGCTTCGACTCGCTCGACGCCCTCCGCGGCCAGATCGCGGCCGACGCGGCGCGGGCGCGCACCCTCCTGGGCGGGTAGGCTCGGGTGGGCGCCGCGCGGCGGGTTTCCAGCGAGAAGTCGCGGGTTTTCGCCCGATCGCTGCGTTGACCCTCTTCGAGGCCCGCTGTTACAGTCACGACCGTCGTCGGCCTCCCCTCTCTCCCGCGGGAAATCCAAGAGCCCATGTCCGGACGCCTCGGTGAACTCCTCGTCAGGGAGAACCTCATCTCCCTGCAGCAGCTCCAGAAGGCGCAGGAGGAGCAGCGCAAGACCGGCGGCCGCATCGGCTCCCTGCTCGTGAAGCAGGGCGCCATCGCCGAGGGGGACCTCACCAACTTCCTCTCGAAGCAGTACGGGGTCCCGGCGATCAGCCTGAAGGACTTCGACGTCGACGACGAGGTGGTGAAGCTCATCCCGAAGAACATCGCGGAGAAGCACCAGGTCGTCCCGGTGAACCGCGCGGGATCGTCGCTCATCATCGCCATGAGCGACCCGTCGAACATCTTCGCCATCGACGAGATCAAGTTCCACACCGGCTACAACGTCGAGCCGGTGGTCGCCTCGGAGCAGGCCATCCGCGAGGCGATCGAGCGCTACTACGCGGAGAAGGGTCCGTCCTACGACGAGCTCATCCAGGGCTTCGACGACTCCGAGGTCTCCATCATCGAGGCCGAGGACGGCGAGGACATCGTCGATCTGGAGAAGAGCGCGGGCGAGGCGCCGGTCGTCAAGCTGGTGAACCTCATCCTGCTCGACGCCATCAAGAAGGGCGCCTCCGACATCCACGTCGAGCCCTACGAGAAGGACTTCCGCGTCCGGTTCCGCATCGACGGCGTGCTCTACGAGGTGATGAAGCCGCCGCAGAAGCTGAAGAGCGCCATCATCTCCCGCCTCAAGATCATGAGCGAGCTCGACATCAGCGAGCGGCGCCTCCCGCAGGACGGGCGCATCAAGCTGAAGCTCGGGCGGGGCAAGGAGATGGACTTCCGCGTCTCCGTCTGCCCCACGCTCTTCGGCGAGAAGGTGGTGCTCCGCCTCCTCGACAAGTCGAACCTCCAGCTCGACATGACGAAGCTCGGGTTCGAGGAGCAGCAGATGAAGGACTTCATGGAGGCGATCGACCGCCCCTACGGGATGGTCCTCGTCACCGGCCCGACCGGCTCGGGCAAGACCACGACGCTCTACTCCGCGCTCTCCAAGCTGAACGAGGTCTCCTGGAACATCAGCACCGCCGAGGACCCGGTCGAGTTCAACTTCTTCGGCATCAACCAGGTGCAGATGCACGAGGAGATCGGGCTCAACTTCGCGGCCGCGCTGCGCAGCTTCCTGCGCCAGGACCCCGACATCATCATGGTCGGCGAGATCCGCGACTTCGAGACGGCCGAGATCGGCGTCAAGGCCGCGCTCACCGGCCACCTCGTGCTCTCCACGCTCCACACCAACGACGCGCCGGGCACGGTCTCGCGCCTCCTCAACATGGGCATCGAGCCGTTCCTGGTGACCGCGTCGCTCAACGCCATCATCGCCCAGCGCCTCTGCCGCAAGCTCTGCCCCGACTGCAAGAAGCCGGCGCAGGTGGAGGATCAGGCGCTCCTCGACGCCGGCTTCCCGGCCGAGGAGATCGGCACCTTCACGCCCATGGAGAAGGGCGAGGGCTGCAAGACCTGCAACGACCGCGGCTTCAAGGGCCGCGTGGCCGTGTACGAGGTCATGCCGCTCTGGGACGGCCTGAAGGAGCTCGTCATCCAGGGCTCCTCCACCGCCGAGCTGAAGCAGGAGGCGATCCGCCTGGGGTTCAAGACGCTGCGCATGAGCGCGCTCAACAAGGTGAAGGCGGGCGTGACGAACCTGTCCGAGGCGGTGGGCAACACCGCGCCGGATCGCTTCTAGCCCGCCTCACCGAACGAGGACGAGCCTCCGATGGCGAACCTGCACCAGCTGCTCAAGGCCATGGTGGAGAAGGGAGCGTCCGACCTCCACATCACCACCGGCTCGCCCCCGCAGCTCCGCATCGACGGGAAGCTCGTGCCGCTCAAGACCGGGGCGCTCTCGCCGGTCGAGACGAAACAGCTCTGCTACTCCATCCTCACCGACGCGCAGAAGCACAAGTTCGAGGAGGAGAGCGAGCTCGACCTCTCCTTCGGGGTGAAGGGGCTGTCGCGCTTCCGCGCCAACGTCTTCATGCAGCGCGGCGCGGTGGCGGGCGCGTTCCGCACCATCCCCTTCAAGATCCTCTCCTTCCAGGAGCTGGGGCTGCCGCCCATCGTCTCCGAGCTGGCGAAGAAGCCGCGCGGGCTCATCCTGGTGACCGGCCCCACCGGCTCGGGCAAGTCGACGACGCTGGCCTCGATCATCGACAAGATCAACACCGACCGTCACGAGCACATCATCACGATCGAGGATCCGATCGAGTACCTGCACCCGCACAAGAACTGCATCGTCAACCAGCGGGAGGTCGGGGCCGACACGCAGGGCTTCAAGAAGGCGCTGAAGCACATCCTGCGGCAGGATCCGGACGTCGTGCTCATCGGCGAGATGCGCGACCTCGAGACCATCGAGGCGGCGCTGGTCATCTCCGAGACCGGCCACCTCGCCTTCGCCACGCTGCACACCAACAGCGCGGTGCAGACCATCAACCGCATCCTCGACGTGTTCCCGCCGCACCAGCAGCCGCAGGTGCGCGCGCAGCTCTCCTTCGTGGTGGAGGGGGTGCTGACGCAGAACCTCCTCCCGCGCGCCGGCGCGCCCGGCCGCGTCCTGGCGCTCGAGGTCATGGTCCCGAACCCCGCCATCCGGAACCTCATCCGCGAGGACAAGGTCCACCAGATCTACTCGCAGATGCAGATGGGCCAGGCCAAGTTCGGCATGCAGACCTTCAACCAGAGCCTGGCGTCGCTCTTCGCGCGCAAGCTCATCACCGTGGACGAGGCGCTGGGGCGGTCGTCCGACCCCGACGAGCTCCGCAGCATGCTCACCAGCGGCCAGATCGGCCCACCCCGGCCGGCCGCGCCGGTGGCGAGGTAGGGACACCGCCCACCCGGGCGCGTATTCGCCCCGGCCCGGGGCATCGCATACACTCCGGGCGGGGTACGACGCAGCGAGGAGATCATGGCCCAGGCCGCCGCGAACCTGTCGACGAAGACCGCCGCCGGCGGGCCCGCCAAGCTCCCGGTCTGGAAGTGGGCCGGCAAGACGCGCCAGGGCGAGCTGCGTCAGGGCGAGATGGAGGCCGGCGACGAGCAGGCCGTCCGCAACCGCCTCGCGCAGATGGGGATCGAGCCGGCCAAGGTCCGGCGGAGCTTCGGCGCGATCGAGATCAAGCTCCCCGGGATGGGCGGCGTCAGCACCAAGGACATCCTCGTCTTCACGCGCCAGTTCTCGGTCATGATCGACGCCGGCCTGCCGCTGGTGCAGGCGCTCGAGATCATCGGGACGCAGGCCGAAAACCCCGCCTTCCGGAAGGTGCTCCTGGCGGTCAAGTCCAAGGTGGAATCGGGCTCGACGTTCGCGGACGCGCTGGCCGATCACCCCAAGGTCTTCGACGAGCTGTTCGTGCAGCTCGTCCGTGCCGGCGAGATCGGCGGCATCCTCGATACCATCCTGAACCGGCTGGGCGCCTACATCGAGAAGAACGAGAAGCTGAAGCGGCGCGTGAAGGGGGCGATGGTCTACCCGTCCATCGTGCTCTCGGTGGCGGTGGCCGTCACCGTCGTGCTGCTGGCGTATGTCACGCCCACCTTCGAGAAGATGTTCAAGGACTTCGGCGGGTCGATGCCGGGTGCCACGCAGGTCCTCATCGACCTGTCGCACGGGTTGCGGGACAACTGGTACCTCTTCCTGGGCGTACCGGTCGCGCTCGTCGTGGCCTTCCGTTCCGCGGTCAGCACGCGCAAGGGCAGGGACACGTGGGACGGATTCGTCCTCAAGCTCCCGATCTTCGGTCCCGTCCTCCGCAAGGTCGCCGTGGCGCGCTTCACACGAACGCTCGGCACCATGCTCTCCTCCGGCGTGCCCATCCTCGACGCGCTGCACATCGTCGCGCGCGCCGCCGGCAACAGGACCGTCGAGGCGGCCATCATGTACGTTCGCGCCAAGATCTCGGAGGGCAAGAACATCGCGCAGCCGCTCGCCGAGACGAAGGTCTTCCCACCCATGGTCGTGCAGATGATCGGCGTGGGCGAGGCGACCGGCGCCATGGACGCCATGCTCAACAAGATCGCCGACTTCTACGACGACGAGGTCGACGTCGCCATCGCCGCGCTCACCAGCATGATCGAGCCTCTCATGATGGTGTTCCTGGGCGGCGTGGTCGGCGGCTTCCTCGTGGCCATGTACCTGCCGATCTTCAACATCGCCGGAAACATCAAGTAGCAGGCCGGGGGGCCGGAGCTTCGTGCGGGCGGGAGCGGCGATCGGGTCCGCGGGTCGCGAGGACCTCTCGCAGACGCCCGTGCCGCACGGCGCGGCCGCCGGGGTGCCGCCGCGCGAGCGCGAGGCGCTGCTCCGCAAGCTCTCCTGGCTCACGCTCTTCAGGCTGGTGACGATCACCGTCCTGCTCGGCGGGACGGCGTTCGCGGTGTGGAGCGCGCCAGGCGTGATGGGCGCCGCGGCCGCGGACCTCTTCCGGCTGGTGCTGGCGACGTACGTCGTATCTCTCGCCTTCGCGATGGCTCTGCACCGGCGAGTGGCACTCACCGCCCTCGCCTACGCGCACGTGGCGCTCGACGTCGTGATCGCGACCTGCGTCGCCGCGATGACGGGCGGCGCGGAGAGTGTCTTCGCTTTCATGTTCCTGCTCGCCATCGTGAACGGGAGCATCCTCCTCTTCCGCAAGGGAGCCATCGCCGCCACCGCGTTCGCTCTCGCCGGGTACGTCGTCGCCGCGGTCGCCACCCCCCAGCAGCCGCCAGCGGCCACCGTCTTCGCGCACACCATCGCCTTCATCACCACCTCGGCCCTCGCCTCGTACCTGTCGGAGCAGCTGCGGCGCACGGGTGAGCGGCTCGAGGCGCGGGAGGTCGATCTGGCCGCCATCACCGCCCTGCACGAGTCGATCGTGCAGTCGGTGGCGAGCGGCATGGTCACGATCGACGCGACCGGACGCATCACGTTCCTGAACCGCGCCGGCGAGCTCATCACGGGCCTGCGCCTGCGTGACGTGCAGCTCCAGCCCGCCGACCGCTGGTTCGGCGTGCTCCACGGGAGCGGCGAGCGGGACGAGACCGACTTCGTCAACGCGCGCGGGGAACGGCTGCGCGTCGGTTACACCGTGTTCCCGCTCGTGGCGCGCGGCGGCGGCGAGATCGGCCAGGCCATCATCTTCCAGGACCTGACGCGCCTGCGCGAGATGGAGGCGCAGGTGCAGCGGAGCGAGCGCCTCGCCGACCTCGGGCAGCTCGCCGCGGGGCTGGCGCACGAGCTGCGCAACCCGCTCGCGTCGATGGTCGGCTCGATCGAGCTCCTGCGGCAGGCGCAGACGCTCCCACCCTCGGACGCCCGCCTCATGGACATCGTGCTGCGGGAGGCCGCGCGCCTCGAGCAGCTCGTGGCCGCCTTCCTCGCCTTCTCCAGGCCCGCGACGCCGAGGCGCGAGCGCGTCGCGCTGGAGCGCGCCATCGGCGAGACGCTGGACGTCTTCGCGCACGATCCAGCCGCCTCACGCGTCCGCGTCACGCGAGCGCTCGAGCCGGCATCCGCATGGTGCGACCCCGACCAGCTCAGGCAAGTCCTCTGGAACCTGCTCTCCAACGCCGCCCAGGCCGCCGCGAGTGGCGAGCGTGCGGGGGAGGTGCGCGTCGCCTGCCGGGCCGAGGGCAAGGCGGCAGCCATCCTGGTCGAGGACGACGGGCCCGGCATCCCGCCGCAGGACGTCGCGCGGATCTTCACGCCGTTCTTCACTACCAAGGAGCGCGGCACCGGCCTCGGTCTGGCCATCGTGCAGCGGGTGGTGGACGCGCACGGGGGCGGCCTGACGGTCGAGCCGCTGTCCGACCGGGGCACGCGCTTCACCGTGCGCTTGCCCTGTTCCGCTCCGGACCCGGGTGCGTGAGGATCGCCGCGTGGCCTCCATCCTTGTCGTGGACGACGAGCGGTCGATGCGGGAGTTCCTCCAGATCCTGCTGGAGAAGGCCGGGCACGAGGTGACGGCCGAGGCCGACGTCGCCGGGGCGCTCGCTCGCTTCCAGGCAGGGGCCTTCGATCTCGTGGTGAGCGATCTGCGGCTCGGGCGCGAGTCCGGGCTCGACATCCTCACGGCCGTGAAGGCGGCGGCGCCCGCGACGGAGGTGGTGATGGTCACCGCCTACGCCACGACCGAGAACGCCATCCAGGCGATGAAGCTGGGCGCCTACGACTACGTGCTGAAGCCGTTCAAGGTGGACGAGCTGCGCCTCGTCGTCGGCAAGGCGCTCGAGCACCGCGCGCTCCTCGCCGAGAACCGCGTCCTGCGCCACCGCGTCGGGGATCGCTCGCGGGGTGTCGAGGGCATCCTCGGTTCGTCTCCGGCCATCACCGAGGTACGGCAGCTCGTCGAGAAGGTGGCTCCCACGCGCACCACCGTCCTCATCTCCGGCGAGAGCGGGACGGGCAAGGAGGTCGTGGCGCGATCCATCCACGGCAAGAGCACGCGCCCCGAGGCGCCGTTCGTCGCCATCAACTGCGGCGCCATTCCCGAGGGGCTCATCGAGAGCGAGCTGTTCGGGCACGAGAAGGGCAGCTTCACCGGCGCCGCCGAGGCGAAGCCCGGCCTCTTCGAGGTGGCCGGCTCGGGGACGCTCTTCCTGGACGAGATCGGCGAGCTGCCGGCGCAGGTCCAGGTGAAGCTCCTCCGCGCGCTGCAGGAGCGGAAGATCCGGCGCGTCGGCGGCAACGCCGACCTGGCCATGTCGGCGCGGATCATCGCCGCCACCAACCGCGATCTCGGCGAGGAGGTCCGCGCCGGCCGGTTCCGCGAGGACCTCTACTACCGGCTCAACGTCATCCAGATCCGGACGCCCCCGCTGCGGGAGCGTCGCGAGGACATCGCGGTCTTCCTGGACCTGTTCCTGCAGCGCTTCGCGGACGAGCAGGCGAGGCCGGCGCCGGAGTTCCACCCGGAGGCGCGTCGGCTGCTGCTCGCCTACGACTACCCGGGGAACGTCCGCGAGCTCGCCAACGTCGTGGAGCGGGCGGTCACGCTGGCCGACCGGGAGGGGATCACACCCGGGTTGCTGCCCGCCCAGATCCGGGGCCAACCGGATGCGCTCGGCGCCGCCGACGCCGCCCGCACCTTGCCGCCGGAGGGCCTCGACCTGCAGGCGCACCTCGATGCCATCGAGCGGGCCATCCTCGAGGAATCGCTGCGGCGCACTGCAGGCGTGAAGACCGAGGCGGCGCGCTATCTCCGCCTCACCTTTCGCTCGCTCCGCTACCGGCTGGCGAAGTATGGCATCGGGGGCGAGGGCTGAAGGGCCCCCGCCCCGGTCCCGGTCCCCGCCTGGTCACTCGCACGACGCCGCGGAGACGTGCCGGCAGGCGTGCAACTCGCGGGGCACCTCCAGCCAATAGATCGACTCCGCCAGGCTGCTGCGCGTACCCAGCTGCTTGTTCGTCGGCGGGGCGCCGGCGTCGATCTGCAGCGCGGAGTAGGCGATCTGGCCTTGCGGGTTGAACGTGACCCGCACCGTCGCCGCGCTGGGCGGGGCGATGGTGGAGCGCGGGGAGGCGCGGTAGAGGATCCCGTTCGGATCGGCGTAGCCGCACGCTGCGGTCGGGACGCCCATGACCGAGTCCGCCACCATTCCGTACGTCAGCGGAGTCCCCACGTTGCCGGAGCAAGGGTCACTGCTGGTGGTGGCCCCGACCGGGCGGAACGAGCCCCACGTCGCACACCCGAGGACGACGGTGGCGCCCGACCCGGTCTTCTCGTCATTCCAGGGCGGGTTCTGCGGGCACGTCTTCGCCGGGCAGATGTTTCCGTACTCGTAGAACCAACCGGCGTCGTCGCCCGTCGCCGAGCAGGTGGTCACGCCGGTGGGGCAGGCCACCGACGAGAGCGACGGGTTCGTCGAGTTGAACGTGACGGTGGCGCGGGTCACGTCGACGAGCTTGCAGGTGCTGCCCGTCGGGCCGGTGCACGTCCCGGTGTAGCTGGAGACGTCCGTGAAGCGGTTCGCGTCGAAGAGGCGTGCCGACGCCTGATCCGTGAACTGCTTGTGCGAGTCCCGGCCGTACGCCCACACCCCGTAGAAGCGGCTCCGCGGCGGCGTGCCGAAGGTGGCGCCGGTGACGTCGTGCCCGGCGCCCACCTGCGTCAGCGTGGGGCAGGTTCCGGCCGCGTCGCAGCCGATCGACGCCGTGAAGTCGGGCGCGGCCGTCGCTCCGGGACAGGCCAGGTGGTGCGTGAGGGAGGAGGTGAACGCGTTCCCGGGGGAGGCGGTGCACACGCTGCTGTCGCAAGTACCGGTCGAGGTGGTGGCCGGGCGGAGCAGCTGGCCCGACGTGCAAGCGAACGAGTTGGAGTAGGCGCACGCGCCGAAGCTGGTGGTCTGCGACGTCGTGACGGAGGTGCAGCCCGCCTGGCAGCAGCTGAAGAGGTTGTCCGGGCTGCAGGCCGCGGTCTGCTGCATGATCCGCTCGCGGTTCCCGCTGCCCAGGAACGTCCGCAGCACGTGCTTGCCGACGTCGTAGGTGTTCGCCGTCATGTAGAAGAACTCGCTGCGGTTTGTCGCGTACTGTGCGTCGTCGGTACGGCGCCCCTCCTCGAACGTCCGGGCCGCGAACCAGTTCGACACGCGCCCGGTCGACGCTGCGATCGTGCCCGGTTGCTGGAAGCGAGCCACGAACAGGTTGCCGCCGAGGTCGCCCCAGGTCGCGGTGTCGAAGAAGCCGTCCGAGTCGAGCACGGGCTGGTTCAGGTCGCCGATGTCGGAGAGCCCGATGCCGGCCGGGACCGGGAACATGCTGGTGGGACCGCCGGCCGTGGTGTAGCCCAGCTGCGTCTTGAAGTCGTCGTCGGTGAAGCGCCAGAGCGTCGCCCCGGTCCACGCGTCGAGCATGAAGACGGCACGCCCCTGGAGCATGGCCGGGTCGTACCCGCCGTTGATCATGACGATCCAGCGCTCGTCGAAGCCGCGCGCGTCGGCGCCGCCGTTGTCGATCTTGACGGGTCCGATGGGCGGCGGGCGGGGGGCGAAGTCGCTCCACGACTCCCCCATGAAGCGCGCATCGTCGGAGAGCGGCCCGGGGAACGTCCACTTCAACACCGGGTTGACGGGGTCCGTGACGTCGAGCGCGCTGTACTGGGTGCCGCCGGAGCGCTCGCCGAAGATGGCGACGGTGTGGAACTCGTCCTTCTGCTTGATGCGGTCCTGCGTCCCGGTGCCGCTGGCGCCGCCGTCGACCCACACGTCGCGCACCATGACCGAGCCGTCCACCATGTACTGGTGGCCGAGCAGCGTGTCCTTGAGCCGAGGCAGGAGGTCGGGCGGCACGAAGGCCCACAGCTCCTTTCCGTTGCCGAGCGAGTACGGATAGACGCCCAGCGGATCGGCGGCCTGGCTGGTGTCGGCATCGCCGGCGTCGAAGGCGTGCAGCATGCCATCGTTGGCGCCGACGAGGACGACACGCTTGCGCGTGCGCTTGTCGAGCCGGTACCGGTCGTAGGCGTCGACCTGCGTGCCGGCCGTGAGCCCGGTGTAGTCGTTCTTGATGGTGGTCTGGTTGGGCAAGCCCATGGGGCTGTGCAGCGTCATCACGCACTGCTTCTCGAAGCCGGTGTCGCAGCGGAACTCGTCGATGGGAGGGGACACCACCGCGGGCGAGGAGTGGAACACGTCCCCCAGCTTCCAGAATGTCTTCGTGGTGGCCGAGTCGTTCGCGCGATCGCGCTGCTCGCCGCTCGTCCCCGCCGGGCAGGTCGAAGCGTTGGCCGGGTTCTCGGGGCCCCAGCAGGCGTCGCCGTCGATGTTGGTGACGTCCCAGCCGCGCGCGAAGTAGATGACCTGCTTCGCGCACATGGTGGTCGGGTCGGTTCCGCCCGGGATGCCGAGCTGGGTGAGCAGCCGCGTGCACCAGGCCGAGTCGATGGCCAGCAGCGGCTTCAGGGTGGCCACGTTGGCGACGGTGAGCGCGACCTTCGTCCCGGCCACGTAGGTGAAGATGTTGCGGGCGCCGGTCGCGCTCTCGTCGGCCGAGGTGTATCCCGCCTTGGACGCGTCCGAGAGCACCGCCCCGCCGTCCCACGGGAAGTTGGCGGCCGTACTCGTGCCCTTCTTCACGAAGTTGCCGGTGGTCGAGTCCTCGGCGATCTCGTCGCAATCCTGGTCGATGAGGAACACGCCCGAGCACACCGCGTTCCCGGCCGAGTCCTGGTCGTTGTTGAAGTTCGCGGACACCGACTTGCCCGCGCATTGCACCGAGGGCTGCCGGTCGAAGGGCTTCGTCGGGTCGCAGCCGTTGAGGAACTCGTCGAAGAGCGCGGCGCGGAAGAGGTGGCCCTCCCAGGCGGCCGTGTTGTTGGGCCGGAAGCGTGTGAGGAAGGCTTCCGCCGCGGCGGTCTGCACCGTCTGCAGCGAGCTGGCGCTGGCCGCGCTGAACGAGTCGGCGCGCGACAGGATCGTGTTCACCGCGTTCCAGACCGCGTCCACCAGCGAGCTGGAGGTGGTGGCGTTGGCGTAGGTGCCGCCGCCCATGTTCGCGGTCGCCCGCACGATGGCCTGGGCGCCGGGGTCGGTCACGTTGAACGCGACGGTGTGGATGGTGAGCGCCTGGCGGCCGCCCATCACCGAATCCGACCGGAGGTCGTGTTCGTGCAGCCACGCCGCCACGCGCGGGATGACCGCTGCCGTGGTCGTCCCCGGCGGATAGCAGAACCGGGGGCTCGTCCCGCAGTTCTGCCCGAGGTTGTAGGTGCTCGTGGCGTACGTCGTGATGGCATTCGTCCCGCTGCTGGGGAACGAGATCTCGGTGTTCGGCGACCCATCGGTGATGACGATCACCGAGTTCGTCTGGCAGGCCCAGCAGATGGAGCACTGGTTCGAGGCGGCCCAGCTCGCGCCGATCGTCCCGGCGGCCGTTTCGACGAAGGACGTGCGCTCCCAGCTGGCCGAGTTGGTGCCCGACGTGTACGGGCCATTCCCGCTGAACGTCTGGTTGTAGAAGCCGGCCGACGAGAAGTACTGCCCGACGTTGAAGAGCGCGGAGCCGAGCGGGGTGCAGCTGTCGGTCGGGTCGTACGCGCCCGAGGCCGACGACCCGTCCGCCTTCTTCGTGTTGACGGCGTCGATGATGGCCTGGCGCGCGACCGCGAAGTTGGCCTGGGTGGGGGGGAACGCGTTGGTGCTGTTCGGCCCGAGGGGGACGATGAGCTTTCCGCCCTGGTTGCTGCAATCGAGGACGGTGAGGCCGAGCCGGACCTGGTCCATCCTGTTGTTCGCGTTGGCCGGATCCATCCAGGCGAGGTCCTTCAGCACCTTGCGTGCCGTCACGAACTTGGGCGGGTTGGCGTTGAGGAACGTGCCCTTGAAGAGCAGCCCGGACACGCTCGCCGAGCTGCGCAGGCTCTTCGAGCCGTTGTTGGTCGAGTAACTGGTCACGTACGTCGCGTTGTAGAAGAAGAAGCCGTGGTTGGTCATGCACGTGCGGCAGGCGGCGCCCAGGTCCACCGGGTTGTTGTCGGCGTCCCGGACCACGTTGCCGCTGCCGTCGAGCGCGCGGCAGCCGCCGACGAGGCTGCTGTCCGTGTCCGACAGCCGCCGGGTGGCCCGGGTGGACGAGGACGTCGCCGACCAGTCTGCGTACTGGTAGTACGCATCGGGATCGAACAGGCAGTTGTTGCCGGTGCAGCCCGTGCCCCAGGTAGGCGCGTCGTTGAGGAGCGAGTTCGCCGTGTGGCCCGGGTCGGGCAGCGAGCGGGTGGGCGTGACCGCCTCCATCCACGCCAGGCTGTCGTCGCTGTAGGGGCTCTGCGACGGCGTGCACGTCCCGTTCACCGCGGCCATGGCCGTGTTCGGGTTCGGCGCGCTGGGCGTGGCGATGTCCGGGGACTGGCATTCCTCGGGAGCGACCGGCCGGCCGAAGCGATCGATCTGATCCCAGGACCAGTCGCCGCACTGGGGGAAGTTGCCCATCGACCCGGAGTTGTCGAGGAGCAGCATGAGGTTGGCGGGGCCAGTCGGCAGCCGGAAGAAGGCCTCGTCGCCGGCGACGGGCGCCTGGATGGTGCTCGCCAGCGAGGTCGAGACGTTGCTGCACTCGGACTGCCCGCCGTGGGTGGCGAGCGGAGCCATGGCGACGAGGACGACGGCGAGGAGGGCCTGGGAGGTGCGGGAGCGCTTGCGCATGGTGGCCTCTCCTAGAGTCCGAAGCGGACGCCGAACTCGATCTCGAGCTGCCGGCCGCCGACCCCGTTGGCGTCACCCTGGTCGACGCAGTGCACCAGGACGCGGATGGGCGTGCCGTTGGAGTGGCTCGATCCGCCGATGACGTTCGTGAGATCGCGCGTCATCTGGCCGGGGCCGAACGCCCGGTCCGGCAGGATCACCACCTGGTTGATCTGCACGCCGCTGGTGTCGTCGACGTGACCGCCCACGGCGCGCTGCCTTCCGGCGCCATCGAGGTCGACGTTGAGCGCCTGGATCGCCGTCGGCATCATGCCGACGGCGTGGAAGCGGCTGGAGATGAGCTGCCGCGCCGACTCGGCGCACGCGACCAGCGCCTGCCGCCGCGCGCCGCCGTAGGCGCCGGCCACCTCGCGCGACGCGAAGTTGATGACGCCGAGGGCGATCACCGTCACGACCAGGACGACGATGACCGCCAGGATGAGCGCGCTGCCACGCTCGGTGCGCCGCATGACGACCTCCTCCCTATCCGCCGCCGACGTTGTAGTGGTCGCCCGCCGAGGTGGAGTAGACCGGGAAGTACGGAGCGCGCGCGTCGGTGTTGCGGACCGCGGCGGTCGTCTGGAACAGCTGCCGCCGATGGCCGGCAGGCGCCGCCAGGCTCGTCGGGTCGCGATTCATGGACGGGGGGATGGCCGCGTCCAGGATGCGCGTGTCGGGTTCCGGCGAGCGCGCCACCACGGCCACCTCGACCGCCCGGATGTTCCCGGGGTGCTGGGTGGCACGGCGCGCGGACCCGGCAGCGTCGCCGAACGCGGGCGAGCCCACCGCCGGCGCGAGGTCGATGCCGGACGCGCCGCTGGCGATCGCGGTCCCGGGCGTGGCGCCGATCACCTGCAGGGCCGTCGTCGGGGAGTTGGGGAAGACATAGGCGAACTGCAGGTCCTCCACGTCGGGCGCGATGACGCTCAGGACGGCGTTCCCGGACGCATCGAGGAGGCCCTGGTCGAGCATGAGATAGGGCTTCGCCCCGGCCGTCCCGTTGGCGACGACCGTCCCGGCGGCGTCGTACGTCGCCACGTAGTAGCGGAACCGCTCCACCTTGTAGACCTTGGCGGCGGCCTCGAAGGTGGAGCTGGTGGAGCCCTGCGGCGCGACGGCCGAGAAGCACCCGTCCGTCAGATAGCCGTTCTGGTACGGGATCTGGTCGCCGTTTCCCGACGCCAGCGTCACGCTCACGGTGGCAGCCGTCGTGGGCGCCACGTACTGGCCGACCGTCACGTAGGCCCAGCGCATCGCGTCGCTCTCGGGCGCGCAGATGACCTGCAGCACCTGGTTGCGGTAGAGCGGCGCGTTGAGCGGGCCGGTGAGCGTGAGGGTGGACGTGGATGGCGCCGCCGCCAGGGCGCGCACGAAGCCGGGGTTGCGATACGCGAACACGATCTGGTCGGGCCCGGTGACGGAGTCGCGGCAGGTCACGGGCGAGGTGCAGACCAGGCTGGCCGCGCTCACCGCCGCGCCGGCGGGGGCGCGGTCCATCGCGACGGAGGCGAGGGCCCCGAAGTCGAAGGCGACGCCAGGGTCGATCCCGAAGCCGGCGAGCCGCAGATTGGCCGTGATCTCGTCGAGGGCGATGCGCCCGGTCTCCTGCAGCGCGCGCTCGCCGTTGCTGCGCTGGAACAGGCGCTGCTGGGACGTCAGCATCGAGATCGCGGTCACTGCCACGATCGACGCGGCCAGCGCGGCGATGAGCAGCTCCGTGAGCGTGAAGCCGCGCGGGGTGGGGCGTGTCATCGGGCGTCCAGGGGGTTGGCCTTCATGCCGATCAGGACGACGCGCCGGTACGAGGTGCCGACGCGCCAGCGCACGATGACCGCGACGCGCACGGCGTCCCAGGTACTGTTGCCGTTCGCGTCGTCGACGTAGGCGACGTTCCAGTAGCGCTCGTACCCGCTCTCGAGCGCCGGGATGCCGAACCAGGTGGTGCTGCCGAGCGTCAGGTCGGCCTCGCCGTGATCGGCCGGCGGCGCGCCCGCCGCCTCGAAGGCGAGGTTCGGGTCGGCATAGGTGGCGTCGTTCAGGCCGTTGGAGTTGGCGAGGCGAGGATCCGTGTAGGGCCAGAGCGCGATCTGGTCCATGAGGTCCTGGGCGATGGCGGTGGCGCGGGTGATCCGCCGGGCGTCGCCCTCGATCCGCACGCCTTGCATGTGCATCGAGAGCATCCCGGCCGCTCCGACGAGCAGCACCGTCATCGCGACGAGCGCCTCGAGGAGCGTCGTGCCGCGCTGGTTGCGTGCAGGCGTTCGCATGCCGACCCCGGTCACCCGTTGTTGAACGTCCGCACCGCGCCCGTGACGGGAGTGATGGCGAGCGTGCGCATCCCCTCGATCTCGGGAGCGGCCGTCAGGGACAGCGAGGCCCCCGCCGGGATCGCGAGGGGTGCACCGTTCGCCGTGTAGAACGAGGCGCGGCCCCGACCGTCGAACTTGATCGCGCCACGCCCGTCGCCCGTCGTGCTGCAGAACGAGCACGCCCTCCGCACGTCGATGCCGGCCAGCGGAGCCGGCAGCGTCGCGGTCGAGCCCATGCCGGTGGGCGGGCCGATGGTGACGCCGCGCGGGAAGTCGAGCGTGGACACGACCTGGCTCTGCGCGTTGCTCGCCAGGACGGCCGCGTTGTACCCGCCGAAGCTGGGCGCGCCCGACGCGCTGAAGAAGTCGTAGCTCCCGTCCTCGTACACGATGACGCGGCCCGTTCCCTGGCCGGTCGCGTACTGCGGGAAGACCATGACGACGACGTCGTGTCCGCTGGCGAGCGCCCGCAGGCGTGCGCCGTGGATGGCCGACTGCAGGTCGGCCGCGGTGTCGGCGAGGTTCGCGCGCGGTCGCTGGCGGGCGACGGAGCTGAAGGCGAGCGCTGCGAGGATCAGGACGATCGCCATCGCGACCGCCATCTCGACGATCGTGAAGCCGTGCGGAGCGCGGCCGCGGTTCGCCCGGAGCATGGGTTCACCGGCTGCAAGAAACGAGCGAGGCGGCGACGGCTCCCGACACCGGAGGTCCGCGGAGGGACGCGGGTTTTGCCGCGCGCTGGCGGCGTCTCCGACATGTCGCATCTGCACGCGATGACGGACTGGGAAAAGTTTGCAGGGTGCCGGCCGGCTGGTCACCCCCGGACGCGCTCCGCGGCGATCCGGCGCGCCTCGACGAACGTCGCCGGGGCGAGCTCGAGGAAGCGCGCGAACCACACCCGCGCCTCGGCGCCGCGGCCGGTCTGCCAAAGCACCGTCGCGAGGTTGAACGTGGGCTCGGCGAGTCGCGGGTCGAGCTGGACCGCCTCGCGCAGCTCGGGCTCGGCCTCCAGGAGCCGGCCGGTGGCGACGAGCACGCTCCCGAGCTGCGCGTGGGCGAGCGGGGCCCCCGGGTCGAGCCGGAGCGCACGGCGGAGCGAGAGACCCGCCTCCTCGAGGCGCCCGGCCGTGGCCAGCGCGCACCCGAGGTTGTAGAACGGCCTCGCCTTCCCCGGCGCCTTCGAGGCCGCATCGGCCCAGAGCGCCACGTCGGTCGCCCAGACCTCGTTGCGCCGCTGGGTCGCCACCGCCAGGACGAGGACGGCCGCTGCGACCAGGACGCCGGCGACGCGAGCCAACCCGCGGCGGCCGGGGTGCGCCACGGCGAGCGCCGCGCCGCTCACCACCGCGACGAAGAATCCGATCGAGGGCAGGTAGACCCGGTGCTCGTACATGAGATCGGGGATGGGGATGACGCTCGACTCGACGGCGAGCCCGAGGAAGAACCACGCCACCCCGAATCCGGCGAGCCGCGCGGCCGGATCGACCGCACGCCGGCCGGCGCGCGGCGAGGTGAGCGCGTACGCGGCGGTGGCGGCCGCGGCGAGCGCGACGAGGAGCGCCAGCGCCCCGAGCACCGGTGGCGCCAGGAAGGTCCGGAAGACGGGCGGGTCGTGGTCGAGGCTCTGGCCGGCGGGGAAGACGAGCAGCCGCAGGTACGAGGCCACCACCGGGATCTCGGTCCGGAGATAGTCGAGGCGCGACAGCGTCGCGTGCTCGAGGCGCGTGCGGGCGCCCGCCTCGGCCAGGACGGCGCCGGCGTGGCCGCGCAGGTCGACGAGCGTGAGCGGGATGACCGCGGCCGTGGCCAGGAACGGCGTGAGCCGGCGCCAGCGGCCGCGCCCCGGCGGGAAGAAGCTCAGGTCCCAGATCGCGATCGCGAACGGGAGCGTGAAGGCGATCTCCTTCGTCTTCATGGCGGCGAGCGCGCAGGCGAGCGCGCCCGCCCAGCAGGCCGCGGTCGCTCCGCGCGACGCGGCCCGCGCCTCGCCCCGCACCCGCGCGGCGGCGTAGAGCGTCACCGATGCCAGGTAGAGCAGCGTGGCGAGCGATGCGATGCGCTGCACGACGTAGGTGACGGCCTGCGTCTGCAGCGGGTGTGCGACGAACAGGAGGGCGGCGGCCAGCGCCAGCCAGCGCGACGCCGGCGCCAGCCGGGAGGCCGAGAGCCGCGGCGTCCGGAAGGAGAGGACGACGAGCGCATACAGTGCGGCCGCGCAGGTGAGGTGCACCGCGACGTTGAACACGTGGTAGCCGGCCACCGCCAGCCCGCCCAGCCGGTAATTGACGGCGAACGTGAGGTACGCGACCCACCGATTCGGCATCGCGCGGTAACCGTCCCAGCGCGCGAGGTAGTTGGAGAGGTCGCGGATGACGGGGTTGTCGCGGATGTGGCGGGCGTCGTCGAAGACGAACGGCCCGCCGAGCGCGTTCGAGTAGGCGAACAGCCCGACGAGCGCGATCGCGCACAGCGGGATGGCGTGTGGCACCGGTCGCCGGCCGGCGGCGTGCGGCGCGGGCGAAGCCCCCGCCGCCGAATTCACCGGAAGTCCCGCCGCTCGAACGCCAGGCACGCGATGGCCAGCGTGGCCGCCGCGTAGAATGCGGCGTAGGCGACGGGCAGCCACAGGGACGCGGGCGGCGGGCGGTGGTAGATGACCGCCTCGTTCCCGTTCAGCGCGCCGAGGTTGGGGAGCGCGTACCAGAGCGCGCGCGCCAGCCAGGCGCCGTCGCCACGCCACAGGTTCCGCACCTCGTTCGTGAGCTGGCCGGCGGCGGCGACCGAGAGCGTGAAGATGGCGGCGAGCGTCGAGCTGGAGATGGAGGAGAAGAGGACGGCGACGGCGGCGACGACGAGGACCTGCACGCCCATGAGCCCGAGCGCCGCGAGGAGCGCGCGGTCGAGCGGCTTCGCCGAGCCGGCCTCGACGGCGAGGACGGCCGCGAGCGCCACGGCCATGACGGCGAGGTTGAGGAGCAGCGCGCAGGAGAGGCCGGCGTAGCGGCCGAGGAGGTACTGGCTCCGCGTCACCGGCTTCGCGACGACCGGGTAGACGACGCGCCGCTCGACGTCGCCGGCGACGAGGGCGGCGCCGAGGAACACGGCCAGGAGCGTCCCGATGAGCTGCATGCTGGACAGCCCGAGGTCCGCGATCATGCGGTGCTGCTCGCCCAGCGTGAGCTGCGAGAGGAAGTAGCTCGCGAGCACGAGCAGCGTCCCGAACACGAGCAGGTTGACCTGCACCTTGCGGCGCAGCGTCTCGCGCACCGTGACGACGGCGATGGCGACGATCTTCACCAGTACTCCTCGTGCTTGCGCACGCCGGGCTCGCGCGGCATCTGCTCGGGCCGCTCGGGCGGCGCGAAGCGCTGGGGGTTGGCGGAGGAGCGCACGCGTCCGTCGGGACCGATGACGTACACGCCACCGAACGGGTCCTCCGGGATGGCGTCGACGAGGCCGTCGGCGACGAGCGCCGGGAGCACGAGGGGCGGGTACCCGTGCCGCTGCCGGTAACGGGCCACGGCGTCGTCGAGGAGCGCGGCGTCGCGCTCGAGGAGCGCCCGCCGGATCTGCTCGTCGATGGCCTTCAGGGCCTCGGGGTCCTGCGTGGCGCGGCGGACCTCCTCCAGGAACGCGATGGCGGCGTCGGCGCGCCGTCCCTTCACGTACATCGCGAGCACGTTCTGGCGGAGGTGCGCCGGCGCGCCCGGGATCCGCGCGGCGGCCTCGACGAACCGGCCGGCCTCGGCGTAGTCGCCCGCGTAGTAGAACGCGTTGAACGCGCGCAGGTAGGGGAGGATGTAGCGGCCGGGGACGTTGCGCATCCCCTTCTCCAGGATCGCGTTCGACTCGGCGACCCGCTGGACGCTCCCGAGGAGCGTGCCGGCGACCTGGTAGGCGTAGCCGTGCGCCGGGTCGAGATCGGTGACCAGGTCGACGAGGGGGAAGAGGTGGTCCCATCCCCGGGCGTTCGCGCCCGAGTCGCCGATGTACTGGACGGCGCGGAGGTAATAGAAGTTCGCGACGAGCGTCGGGTGGCCGAGCGCGAGCCAGCGCATCGCCGACGAGGGCGGCACCACGACGACGTCGTACGGGCGCTCCTCCGGGACCGGGAGCCGCGACGCGAGGGCGCCGGTCCCGGCGAGGAAGGCCGCGGCGGCGGCGATGCGGGCGAGCGGTCTCACGTGGGAACGAGGCGGAACGAGGCGGGCCGCCCGGCGCTGCGCCGGGCGGCCCGAAGTCTACCGCAGGGCCTACGCGCTTAGAAGGCGTTGGCGTCCGGGCGGATCACCTGGCCGAACGGGACGGCGGCCGTCGGGCCGGCGCCGGCGGCCGGGTTCGTGGGCGCGCCGGCGCAGCCGCCGTTCGCCGCCGGAGGAGAGGCGACGGCGTTGCCGGCGGAGTCGAGCTGCGGGGCGAACAGGACCACGCAGCCATTCGGCGCCGCGCCGTCGATGTTCGAGTAGGCGGAGATCGTGAGCGCCACGCCCGTGGTCACGCCCGCCTGGTAGCAACCGTACGTCTGACCCTCGATGAGCCAGTCCATGGCCGTGGCGCCCGCGAGGTCCGTGTTGGCCCAGGTGAGCTTCGCCGTGCCCGGGTTGCACGTGCCGTTGCCGGGCGTCGTGTTGAGCGCCGCATACTGGCCGGCCGCGGTGGCGGCGAGCGCCTGGTTGGCGGCGAGCGAGCGCTCGGACTGGCGCAGCGCCTCCTCGGCCTTGAAGAGCGCGTTCACGTTCGTGGGCAGCTCTCCGAACTTCGCGCGGAGCTGGTACTTGAGGAAGTTGGGGATCGCGATCGCGGCGAGGATGCCGATGATGGCGACGACGATCATGAGCTCGATGAGCGTGAAGCCCTTCGCTGCCTTCTTGAACATGTGCTCCTCCGATGTGTGACCTGGTGCGTCGACAAGCGTGCGTCGCGTTCGGCGGGCCGGCGCGCGCCCTGCGGGCAGACGGCCTAGCAGGAGCGGTGCCACCGGCTCTCCGAGCGGATGCGCCCGGATCCACGCGATCGGGGGGCGCTGCGGATCGACGTTCCTCGGCACTGGGGCCGCGCGAGGTGACGTTTTTCGTCAGCGCGCGGCTTTGACAGCGCCGGGGCCGCAGCCGATCATGCGCGCCGTGATCCTGCGGCTGGAAGGGCTGACGAAGGTCTTCGACGTCGGGCTGCGGCGGCGACGCGTGCGGGCCGTGGACGACCTCACCTTCGCCGTGGACGAGGGGGAGGTCTTCGGCTTCGTCGGCCCGAACGGGGCGGGCAAGACCACCACCATCAAGATGCTGATGGGGCTCATCCGCCCCACGCGCGGTCGCGCCTTCATCTTCGACGCGGAGATCCCGAGCCGCGACGCGCGGCGGCGGCTCGGCTACCTCCCCGAGCACCCCGCCTATTACGAGTTCCTGACCGGGCGCGAGGCGCTGCGGCTGTTCGCGGAGCTCTCCGAGGTGCCCGCCCCGGCGCGCGCCCGCCGCTGCGACGAGCTGCTCGCGCTCGTCGGCCTGGAGCGCGCGGCGGACCTGCAGCTCCGGAAGTACTCGAAGGGAATGCAGCAGCGGCTCGGCATCGCCCAGGCGATCGTCGCGGACCCGGCGTTCGTCATCCTCGACGAGCCGATGAGCGGCCTCGATCCGGTCGGGCGCAAGGAGATGCGCGACATCATCCTCGAGCTGAAGCGGCGCGGGAAGACGGTGTTCTTCTCGACGCACATCCTGCCCGACGTCGAGGTGCTCTGCGACCGCGTCGCCATCATCCTCGGGGGGCGGCTGCGCGACGTCGGACGGCTCGGCGAGCTGCTCTCCCCGCGCGTCAAGTCGGTCGAGGCGACGCTGCTCGTCCCGGCCGGCGCCCGCGATCGCATGCGGGCCGGGACGGTGCTGGCGCAGGAGGGCGACCTCCTCGACGTCTCCTTCGCCGACGAGGCGGCGGCGGATGCGACCATCCGCTCCGTGCTCGCCGGCGGCGGACGCGTCGTCTCGTTGACGCCTCACCGGGAGACGCTCGAGGACTTCTTCGTGCGCCGCCTCGAGGAGGACCGGGAGACCTCGCCGGCACCGTCGTCGCCGGCCCGCGCCGCGGGCGCGTGACGCGTGACCGGCCTCCCCGACGCCCTCGTGCCCTTCGCCGCGGCCTGGTGCGCCGCGCTCGGCGCGGTGGTGGGCAGCTTCCTCAACGTGGTGGTCGCCCGCGTCCCGCACGGCGAGTCGGTGGTACGCCCCGGCTCTCGCTGCCCGGCGTGCAGGACGCCCATCTGCTGGTACGACAACGTCCCCGTCGTCTCCTGGCTCGCGCTCCGTGGGCGCTGTCGAGCGTGCCGCGTCCGCATCCCGGCGCGCTACCCCCTCCTGGAGCTGGCCGGTGCGGGCCTCGGCGCGCTCGCGTTCGGCCGGCACGGCCTGACGCCGGCGGCCGCCGCCGAGCTCGGCTTCGCGGCCGCGCTCCTCGGACTGGCGCTGATCGATCTCGAGACGTGGCTGCTGCCGCACGCCATCACCTGGCCGCTGCTGGCGGCGGGACTCGGCGTCAACGCCGCCGGCGTCGGGCCCGCCGCGGCGGTGCGGCCGGCGCTCTACGGTGCGGCGCTCGGGTTCGCGGGCCTGGCCGCGGTCGCGGTGGCCGGCGAGAAGGTGTTCCGCCGTGAGGCGATGGGGTTCGGCGACGTCTGGCTCCTCGCCGGCATCGGCGCGTGGCTCGGGCACGCGGCGCTCCTGCCGGTCGTGCTGCTCGCGTCGATCCAGGGCGCGGCCGTCGGCCTGACGCTGGTTGCGCTGGGAAAGGGCCAGCCGGGGCCGCCCGAGGATGCGCCCGCCACGCCCGAGCTCCCCGCGGGCGACGCCGCAGCCGTGCCGCACGGCGCGCCGGCCGCCGGCGACGCCGCGACGGATGCGCCGGTCGATGCCGTGCTGGCCGCCCAGACCGACCCCGCCCCGCCGTCCGAGGCCGCGTGGGTACCGCCTCGCCATGCCATTCCCTTCGGCCCGTTCCTGTCGCTCGCCGCGCTGGAGTGGCTGTACCTCGGCGACGTCCTGGCGCGCGCCATCCCCGGGCTGGCAGTGTTCCGGTGATGCGCGGCGGTGCGAGGTTCTTCATCCTGCTCGTGGTCGCGGCGGCCGCGCTCGCCTCCGCCTGCGTTCTGCTGGCGTTCGGGTTGCCGCTGCTCGCCCGCGGGGCGCTGGGCGCCGGCGGTTACGTGGCCGGCGTCGCCCTGGCGGCGCTGGTCTCGGCCATCGTCTCGGGGCGACTCCTCCACCGAGGTGTCGCGGTGCCGGTCGAACGGATCCTGGTCGCCGCGGAGAGCCTGCGCTGGTCGGGACGGGAGCCGGGGCTGCCCCTCGCCGGAGAGGGCGGCGCGACGCTGCCCCGCGCCGCGCTCGCCTTCGAGCGCGTCGCGGTCGAGCTGGTGGAGGAGCGCGCGCGTCTGGCCGCGAAGGTCGGCGAGCTGACGCGCGCGAACGAGGAGCTCGCCGCCGCCCAGCAATCGCTGGTCAGGGCGGAGCGGCTGGCCACGGTCGGGCGCCTCGCCGCTGGCCTCGCGCACGAGGTCGGCAATCCGCTGGGAGCGATCACGGGGTACGTCGAGCTGGCCCGGTCGCGGCTGCCACCGGATGCGGATCCGGAGCTCGCCGGGGCACTGGACCGGATCGCGGCGGCCGCAGAGCGCATCGACCGCACGGTGCGAGGCCTGCTGGACTTCGCGCGTCCGGCGGCGCCCACCCTGGCGCGGGTCCCGCTCGGCGCTGCCATCGAGGGCGCCCTGCGGCTGGCCCGGGTGCAGCCGCGGTTCAGGCGGGTCGACGTCGAGGTGGCGCTCCCTCCCGACCTGCCGGCCGTCGTCGCCGATGAGCTGCACCTTCAGCAGGTGCTCCTGAACCTGCTCCTCAACGCCGGGGATGCGATGCAGGGCCAGGGGCGCGTGCGGCTGCGCGCCGAGGCCGAGCGGGTGCCGGAGCACGGGGCGGCGCGCGTCCGCCTCCACGTGGCGGACGAGGGGCCTGGCATCCCGGCCGCCGACCTGGGGCGGATCTTCGAGCCCTTCTTCACGACGAAGGAGGCCGGACAGGGGACAGGCCTCGGGCTCGCCATCAGCCAGCACATCGTCGAGTCGTTCGGGGGGCGCCTCGACGCGGGGAACGGCGAACGCGGCGCCGTCTTCGTCGTCGACCTGATCGCTGCCGAAGCCGCGCCCTGACACCGGCCGCCCTGGCGCCTGCCCGCCCGCCCGGCCAGTGGGCGGTCACGGATGATACAGTCCCACGGTGGCGTTCCACGACGTCCTCATCGTCGACGACGAAGAGTCGATGCGGCACCTGCTCTCGGTGTTCCTCACCGACCACGGGTACGCGGTGCGCGCCGTGGCCAACGGCGAGGAGGCGCTCAAGGAGATCGCCACTCGCGACTTCGACCTCGTCGTGTCGGACGTGCGCATGCCGCGCATGGATGGGCTCGCGCTCCTGCGCGAGGTGCAGCGCGTCGCGCCGGCCGTCACGTTCATCGTGATGAGCGCGTACGGGTCGTACGACGCCGCGCTGCAGGCCATGAAGGCGGGGGCCTACGACTACGTGTCGAAGCCGTTCAAGCCGGACGAGGTGCTGCTCGTCCTGCGGAAGGCCGAGGAGCGCCAGCGGCTCCAGCGCGAGAACCGGCGGCTCCGCATCGAGCTCGCGGCCGGGTACCGGGTCGAGAACCTGATCGGTGGCTCGCCGGCGATGGCCGACGTGCTGAAGCAGGTGGGGAAGGTCGCGCCCATCAAGACCACCGTCCTGCTCTCGGGGGAGTCGGGGACGGGCAAGGAGCTGGTGGCGCGGGCGCTGCACGAGCTGTCGCCGCGCGCGCCCATGCCCTTCGTGGCCGTGAACTGCGGCGCCATCCCCGCCGAGCTGGTGGAGTCGGAGCTTTTCGGCCACGTCAAGGGGGCGTTCACCGACGCGTCTCGCGCGAAGAAGGGGCTCGCCTCCGAGGCGGACGGCGGCACGCTCTTCCTCGACGAGATCGGCGAGCTCCCGCAGAACCTCCAGGTCAAGCTCCTGCGCTTCCTGCAGGAGGAGGAGGTCCGTCCGGTCGGGGACACGCGCGCCGAGAAGGTGGACGTCCGCGTCGTGGCGGCCAGCGTGCGGGACCTCGGCGCCGCGGTCTCCGCCGGCCAGTTCCGCGAGGACCTCTTCTATCGCCTGAACGTCGTCGGGATCCGGCTGCCGCCCTTGCGCGAGCGCGCCGGCGACATCCCGCTCCTCGCCCGCCACTTCCTGGCCCGCTACGCGCGCTTGCGCCCGGGCGCGCCGCTCGAGGGCATGACGGACGAGGCGCTCGCGGCCCTCCAGGCCTACCGATGGCCGGGGAACGTGCGCGAGCTGGAGCACGCCATCGAGCGCGCCGCGGTCCTGTGCGACGGCCCGCTGATCCGCGAGGAGGACCTCCCCGAGGCGGTGCGGAGCGGGCCGCCGCCCGCGCCCGCCGTCTCCGTGGCCGATGGCTCGCTGTCGGTGAAGCGGGCGCTGCGCGCGGTCGAGGAGGAGCTGATCCGCCGCGCGCTGCGGCGCACGGATGGCAACCGCACCCGCGCCGCGGAGCTGCTGGAGCTGTCCTACAGGGCGCTGCTCTACAAGATCAAGGAATACGGGATCGACGCCTGAGTGCAGGCGGTGCGATATCGCGCACCGTTCGTGAACCCCAGTCGCGACGCATAACTAGCTATCACCATGCGCAATCAGGCGAACTTTGTCCCACAAACACCGATATCTGCGGTCGCTCGCTTTCTTGATCCCCTCTCGGGGGATCGCGTAGCGTGGCTGGGCATGCGCTCCGGTCGTGAAGCGCGATTCATCATCAGGAAGGACGGGCTCCGCGCGACGAATCGCGCCGTGAACCAGGTGCGCGCGCTGCGCGAGGGGCAGCTCCTCACCAAGGCGGAGCTGGCCCGCAAGGCGGGCATCTCGCCGCTCACGCTGGCGCGCATCGAGAGCGGGTGCGAGTGCCGCGTCGACACGAAGCGGAAGATCCTCCTCGCCCTCGGCTACCGGCCGGCGGACAAGGACAAGGTGTTCGGCGGCGCCGCAGCCGGCGCACGGAAGGCGAGGTAGCGCGCGATGGCGAAGAGCAAGCTGGCCCTGGGCCTCGACATCGGCTCGTCCAGCGTCAAGCTGGTACAGCTCAGGGAGAAGAAGGGCGGCTACTCGCTGCAGGCGTTCGCCACCGCCAGGCTGCCGCCCGAGACCATCGTCGACGGTGCGCTCATGAACTCCGCGGCCGTGGTCCAGGCCATCCAGGAGCTGGTCGCCGGCCAGAACGTGAAGGCGAAGGACGTGGCCATCGGCGTCCGCGGACACTCGGTGATCATCAAGAAGATCTCGCTCCCGCGCATGTCGCAGGAGGAGCTCGACGAGTCGATCCAGTGGGAAGCCGAGCAGTACATCCCGTTCGACGTCAAGGACGTCCACATCGACACGCAGATCCTGACGCCGCAGGGCGACGCCGCCGGCCAGATGGACGTCCTCCTCGTCGCCGCCAAGAAGGACATGATCAACGACTACACGTCGGTCTGCGCCGAGGCCGGGCTGCAGGCGACGGTGGTCGACGTCGACGCGTTCGCGGTCCAGAACGCGTTCGAGGCGAGCTACGAGCTCGTGCCGGGCGAGACGGTGGTGCTCATCAACGTGGGCGCGGCCGTCACCAACGTCAACATTCTCGCCAGCGGGACGACCACGTTCACGCGTGACGTGACCATGGGCGGGAACTCGTTCACCGAGGAGATCCAGAAGCAGCTCAACATCTCCTACGACGAGGCGGAGGCGCTCAAGGTCGGCGGCCAGGGCGAGTCGGACGCGGTGGTGCCGCAGGAGGTCGAGCGCGTCATCCAGGGCGTGGCCGAGCAGCTCGCCGGCGAGATCCAGCGCTCCCTCGACTTCTACGCCGCCACCGCCGCGGACAACCGCATCTCCCGCATCTACCTCTCCGGCGGCACGGCCCGCATCCCCGCACTCTTCAAGGTGATCGAGCAGAGGGCGGCGGTGCCGGTCGAGGTGCTGAACCCGTTCAAGACGATCGAGGTCGACAACCGCAAGTTCGACGCGATGCTCCTCACCCAGGCGTCGGCGTCGGCGGCGGTGGCGGTGGGCCTCGCTCTTCGCCGCGCGGGGGACAAGTAGCCATGATCCGCATCAACCTCCTCCCCGTCCGCGTCTCGAAGAAGAAGGAGGCGGGCAAGAACCAGCTCATCTTCTTCGCGCTGGCGGTGGTGTTCGCGGTCGTCTGCAACTCGCTCTGGACGAAGAGCCGAGCCGACGAGGTGGCCGCGCGCGAGGACAAGCTGAAGCGCACCAGGGCCGAGATCGCGCAGCTGGAGAAGATCATCGGCGAGGTCAAGAACATCAAGGACGAGCAGGCCGCCGTGCGTGACAAGCTGGCGGTGCTCGACAAGCTCAAGGCGGGGCGCCAGGGGCCGGTGCGCGTGCTGGACGACCTGGCGGGGATCATCCCCAAGCGGCTGTGGCTGAAGAAGTTCGAGGAGAAGGGCGGCGCGGTCAGCTTCGAGGGTGTCGCCGCCTCCATCGACGACGTCTCCGCCTTCCTCGCCGGGCTGAAGAAGTCCCGGTACTTCTCCGCCCCCGAGCTGAGGAAGACGAACGCCAAGCTCGAGGGGAAGGTCCGGATGGTCGAGTTCACGATGACGGCGGGGGTGAACTACACGCCGTCCGTGCAGATCGCGCTGGGCACGGCGGGTGAGGCGAAGCGGTAGGGGCTCGCGATGGAAAAGCTCATCGAACGCATCGCCAAGGCGCCGGTCGGCACGAAGGTTGCGGTCGTCATGCTCGTCGCCTGCGGCATCACCGCCCTCAACTACTTCGTCATGGGCGTCCCGTCCTTCGGCGCCTCCATCTCCGAGATGGAGGGGCGCATCGAGCGCACGGGCAACGAGCAGCGCAAGCTCGACCAGGACTACATCGAGAAGCAGGCGATCGCGAACAACCTGAACCAGTTCAGGCGCGAGAAGGAGCTGCTCGAGGCTCGCCTCAACGAGGCCCTGGCCGAGCTGCCCAACGACAAGCGCCTCGACGAGCTGCTGCAGCTGTTCCAGGACCGCGCCACCAAGGCCGGTATCGACATCCTCACCATCGAGCCGCAGGGACAGGCGAACGAGGGCTTCTACGCGCGCATCCCGGTCCCGATGACGGTGCAGGGCGGCTACCACGAGATCGCGACCTTCCTCGATGCCATCGGGCGCCTCCGCCGGATCGTGAACGTCTCGAACCTCGCGCTCGACACGCCTCACGACGTGAACGGCAAGGTGACGCTCACCGGCAGGTTCCTCGCGACCACCTTCATGTTCGTGGACACCAAGGCGGCCCCGGGGGCGACCAAGCCATGACCCGTTCGTCGCTCATCGTGCTCGCCGCGGCCTTCGCGCTCGTGGCGTGCGGCGAGACCAAGAAGCCGGCGCCCCGTCCGGCCGCGCCGGCCCTGGCTGTGCCCGCCGCGCCCAGGCCCGAGGCCAAGGCCGAGGCCGCGGCGCCGGAGTGGGCCTACTCGTCTGCCGGGAAGCGCGATCCGTTCCGAAGCTTCCTCGCCGAGCTCGCCGAGTCGCGAGAGACGGCGGCCAGCCGCTGCACCACCCCGCTCGGCCGCTTCGACATCGACCAGCTCAGGCTGGTGGCCGTCGTCACCGGCCTCGACGATCCGGTGGCGATGGTCCAGGCGCCGAACGGAATCGGCTACAGCATCCGGCGGGGCGCGTGCGTCGGGCGCAACGGTGGCGTGATCTCGGCGGTGCGCAGCGGAGAGGTCGTGGTCCAGGAGTGGGCGATCCGGGCCGACGGTACGCGCGATCGCACGCAGACCATCATCAAGCTGCCGAAGGAAGCTTCGCTCAACATCGAGGAATAGCGCGATGACGATCCATCCGAAGAGCCTCACCGTCCTCGCGCTGTGCGCGCTGCTCGCGCCCGCCGGCGGTCACGCCGACGTGGCACGGGCGGCGCCGGCCGCCAACAAGGTCCAGGCCATCGGCGTCTCCGACGCCGCCGGCGGTGCGGTGGAGCTCGAGATCCGCGGCGAGCGGGCGCCCAGCTACACCGTGTTCAAGCTGCAGGATCCGCCCCGGCTCGTCGTCGACCTGGCCGGTGCCGATGTCTCCGGCGTCTCCGGGCCGGTCGCCGTCGGCCGCGCCGGCGTCCGCGAGGTGAGCACGGCCCAGTACAGCGACGAGAAGACCTCCGTGGGACGCGTCATCGTGGCGCTGGAGAGCTCGGCGGCGAGGTACGAGGTGGCGCCGCGCGGGCAGGCGGTGGTGGTGAAGGTGACGGCGGGGGAGGGCTCCACGGTCACCGCGTCGACCCCGTCCCCGACCCCGACCTCGTCCCCGACCCCGACCCCGACCCCATCCCCGTCCGTGGCCGGCACGGACAACGTCCTCGCCCGCCGCACCGACGAGGCCGAGGTGAGCCGGCCCGCGACGACCATCACCGGCGCCCGCTCCAGCGGCGGCGGCGCGCTCGTGGCGCTCGACGGCGAGGTGGCACGCTTCGAGGTCATCGAGCTGTCGAACCCGCCGCGGGTCGCCATCGACCTCTACGGGGTGACGAAGGCGCCCCGCGCCGCCGCCCCGCTCTCCGGCGCCTTCAAGCAGGCGCGCTTCGGGAAGGACGCGGGCAAGGTGCGGGTCGTCCTCGACGCTGCGGCCGCCGAGCTGCCGAAGCTCGACGTGCGGCGCGTGAACGGTGGGATCGCGGTGGTCCCGGCCGACCGGGCGCCGGTACGCGAGCGGATCGCGGCGGCGGCCGGCCTGCAGCCCGTCGCCGTGAAGGTGCAGGGCGACACCAGCGAGCCCGCCGACATCAGCGACCTCCGCTTCAGCCAGGCGGGTGGGACCGCCCGCATCGAGCTCTCCGGCAAGGCTGCGCACGCGGTGCAGCGCCCCGACCCGCGCACGCTCGTGCTGACCCTGAAGAGCGCGCGGCTCGCGAAGAGGCTGGAGCGGTCGCTCGATGCCTCCGCCTTCAAGGGCCCCGTGGCGATGCTCTCGTCGTTCAACCAGCCGTCGGGCGACGCCAAGCTCGTGCTCTCGCTGCGCGGCGATGCCAAGGACGCGCTCGTCGAGACGCCCTCGGGCCTGGCGTGGACGGTGACCTCGGGCGCGCTCCCGCCGGAGCCGGCGCACACCGCGTCCGCGGAGCCGGCCGCGGCCGGCTTCACCGCGGAGGCCCCGAGCTATGCGCTCACCGGCGTGCCCCAGAAGCGCGAGTACACCGGCCGCCGCATCACGCTCGACTTCCACGACATCGACATCCGCAACCTCCTGCGGCTCATCGCCGACGTCTCCAAGAAGAACATCGTCGTGGCCGACGACGTGACCGGCAAGGTGACGGTCTCGCTCCGCAACGTCCCCTGGGACCAGGCGCTCGACCTCGTCCTCAAGACGAAGGGCCTCGACAAGGAGGAGATGGGGAACGTCATCCGCGTCGCCAAGTTCGAGGACATCGCCAAGGAGCAGCAGGCCCGCGCCGACGCCGCCAAGGCGCGCGCGCCGCTCATCCCGCTCAAGGTGCGCATCATCCCCGTGAACTTCGCGCGGTCGAATGACGTCGCCGGGCGGGTCAAGGAGGTGCTCACCGAGCGCGGCACGGTCACCACCGACGAGCGCACGAACGTGCTCATCGTGAAGGACACGCAGGAGGCGCTGGCGCGCGCCGAGGGGCTCGTCCGCAACCTAGACACCGAGATCCCGCAGGTGCGGATCGAGAGCCGCATCATCGAGGCCGGGTCCAACTGGAACCAGGCCATCGGCGTGCAGTGGGGCGGGAACGCCGCCTTCACCCAGGCCACCGGCAACCCGACCGGTCTGTTCTTCCCCGGCAACGCCGGCGCGACCGGCGCCTCGGGCGGCGGTCCGACGCAGGGCGTGAGCGCGAACCCGAACTACGCCGTGAACCTCCCCGCGGCCATCGGCCAGGGCTCGGGCGGTGGCATCGGGTTCACGTTCGGATCGGTGGGTGGCGCCTTCAACCTGAACCTCCGGCTCTCGGCGCTCGAGAACTCGGGCCTGGTGAAGACCATCTCCGCGCCGAGCGTGTCGACCGTCGACAACAAGGAAGCGACCATCGGGCAGGGCATCTCGATCCCGTTCTCGCAGGTCTCGGCCTCCGGCGTGAACACGGTGTTCGTCGAGGCCAAGCTCGAGCTCAAGGTCACGCCGCACGTCTCCGCGGACGGCTCCGTGCTCATGAAGATCAAGGTGACGAACAACTCGCCCAACCCGCAGCTCACGGGCGCGAACGGCCAGCCGTCGATCTCGAAGCGCGAGGCGGAGACCGAGGCGCTCGTCAAGGACGGCGAGACGACCGTCATCGGCGGCATCTATACCCGCCAGACCGCGTCGAACAACTCCGAGGTGCCGTTCTTCGGCAAGCTTCCGATCCTCGGGTTCTTCTTCCGGACGAAGGCGGAGTCGGACGCCCACACCGAGCTCCTCATCTTCATCACGCCGCGCATCCTCAACCGCCAGGTCGCCGCCGCCGCGGCGAACGGCGGGTAGCGGGAGCATCGCCATGAACTCCAAGCAGCTCCGTGCCGTCCTCGCGCTCGCGTTCGCGCTCGCGGGGTGCACCCGCGACAACCTGGGGTCGATCGAGATCACCGGCCGCGCGGCGCCGACCGATCCCGCGAACTGCACGTTCGCCGCGGGCGGGATTCGCCTCCTCGGCCCCGTCACCTACGACGCGACCCTCGGAGGTGGCATGGGCGTGGTGCTCTACGTCCAGAACCACCTCGTCGACCCGAGCACGATCGACCCGAGCCTCCTCGCGGCGGCGAACGACTGGCGGCCCGAGAACGTCCGCCTCCGCCTCAACCCCGCAGACTACACTGCTCGATACGGCCCCAGCCCGGCGCTGCCCGGCGTGACCGCGGACGCGTTCGTGCCGGTGACGGTCCAGTCGGCGACACCGGGCGGCGGCGAGATCACGCAGGCCGTGTCGGTGAGCGCGTCCATCGCCTCCGCCCTCGCCTCCACCGCTCCCGCCGGCGGCTTTCCGGCCCTGACCCGGAACGTGGTGGGGATCACGCTCCTCGGGCGCACGGGTGACGGCGATCCGCTCGAAACGGCGGAGTGGTACCTGCCCGTCGACGTCTGCAACGGGTGCATCAAAGGTGGCATCGCGGCCTGCGCCGGCGCGGCACCCGAGATCGACACCTGCCCCGTCGGCCAGAACCTCCCCAGCTGCATCCCCTGAGGTGCGTCGGCCCTTGACCCCCGCCGTCGCCCCGGGCTAAGAGCGAGCCCCGGGCCCGCCCCTCGCGGGCCGGCTTTTCCCCCGAGGGGCCATGAGCTTCCGCGACCACCTCCAGGACGTGTGCACCGGCGTCGACGGGGCGATCGCCTGCTCGCTCATGGGCGTGGACGGCATCGAGGTCGACACGCACCTCGCCGGCGAGGCGACGGGCATCGAAGACCTCCGGTCGCTGCTCGTCGAGTACTCGGGCGTCTTCCAGCGCGCGCGCGAGGCGGCCGACGTCCACCAGGCAGGCGGCGTCGACGAGCTGTCGCTGCACACCGACAAGGTCGTGACCGTGGCCCGGCTCGTCTCGCCCGACTACTTCATGGTCGTGGCCCTGCGGCCGGAGGGGAACTACGGCAAGGCGCGTTACCTGCTCAGGATCACGGCCCCGAAGGTGAGGTCCGAGCTGTAAGGGACGCACCGCCGCTCGCGCGCGCGGGACGCCCCGGTGGCGCCCGCGGGTATGGGCGTTTCACCCAACGTTTCGCAGCAGCGAGGAGCACGACGACATGGCCGACACCCTCGACACCACGGCGTTCCGCCGCGGGCTCAAGATCGAGATCGACAAGGAGCCCTGGGAGATCGTCGAGTTCCAGCACGTGAAGCCCGGCAAGGGGTCGGCGTTCGTGCGGACGCGCATCAAGAACATGCTGACCGGCCGGACCATCGACCGGACGTTCAAGTCCGGCGACGTGGTGGGCAAGCCCGACGTGGAGGAGAAGGAGATGCAGTACCTCTACAAGGACGGCGACCACTACCAGTTCATGGACAACAAGACCTTCGACCAGACGTTCATCACCGCGGAGCAGATGGGCGAGTCCAAGAACTTCATCAAGGACAACACCACCACCCACGTCATGTTCTACAACGGCAAGGCCATCGGGGTGACGCTGCCCAACTCCATGGACCTGGCGGTGGTGAAGTGCGACCCGGGCGTCCGCGGCGACACCGTCTCCGGCGCCACGAAGCCCGCCACGCTGGAGACCGGGTACGTCGTCAACGTGCCGCTCTTCATCAACGAGGGCGACGTGCTCCGCATCGACACCCGCACCGGCGAGTACCTGACCCGCGTCGCGGGCTAGACCGCGAAGCGCAGGGAGGACCCATGGCGAGACGTCTGGAGCAGGCGAAGCGCAGCGACGAGAGCCCGATCCGCGCCGAGCCGGGCGGCGCCTTCAGCCTGGACGAGGTGAAGGCGCTGGTGAAGGTGCTCGAGGGCACCGACGTCACCAGCCTCCGCTGGGACCGCAACGGGCAGAAGATCGTCATCCGCCGCGGCGCCGTCGCCGCGCCCACCATGGGCGTGGTGCAGGTGGCGGCGCCCGGCCCGGTGCCGCTGCCCGTGGCCGCCGCACCCGCGCCGGCGCCCGCCGCGGCCGTCGCTCCGGCGCCGAAGCCCGAGGCCAAGCCGGGCGTGCTCGTCACCTCGCCCTTCGTGGGCACCTTCTACCGCGCCCCGTCGCCCGACTCCCCGGCGTTCGTCGACGTCGGGTCGAGCGTGAAGAAGGGCCAGGTGCTCTGCATCGTCGAGGCGATGAAGCTCATGAACGAGATCGAGGCCGAGGCCTCGGGCAAGATCGCCGAGATCCTGGTCGCGAACGCCACCCCCGTCGAGTTCGGCCAGCCGCTGTTCCGCATCGAGCCCGGCTAGCGAACAGCCGCGCGGTGGGTGGGGCGCGCGCCGGAGATCGTCGCCATGTTCAAGAAGGTCCTGGTCGCCAACCGAGGCGAGATCGCGCTCCGTGTCATCCGCGCCTGCCGCGAGCTGGGCGTGCAGACGGTGGCCGTCCACTCCACCGTCGACGCGGAATCCCTTCACGTCCAGTTCGCGGACGAGGCGGTGTGCGTCGGGCCGCCGCCGTCGAGGGACAGCTACCTCAACATCCGCGCGCTCATGGCGGCGGCGGAGGTGACCGGCTGCGACGCCGTGCACCCCGGGTACGGCTTCCTCTCCGAGAACCCGGCCTTCGCCGAGATCGTCGAGAAGATCGGGATGAAGTTCATCGGGCCGCGCTCGGAGATGCTGCGGCTCATGGGCAACAAGGTGCAGGCGCGCAACTTCGCCGAGGAGGCGGGGCTGCCGCTCCTGCCGGGCGCCCGCGGCATCCTGCGCGACGGCGAGGAGGCCGAGCGCATCGCGCGGGAGATCGGCTACCCCATCATCCTCAAGGCGGCCGCCGGCGGCGGCGGTCGCGGCATGAAGATCGTGCGCGAGGGGGGCGACGTCCGCCGCACCTTCGAGCAGGCCTCCACCGAGGCGCAGGCCGCCTTCGGCGACGGGTCCATGTACCTCGAGCGCTACGTGGACGAGCCGCGCCACATCGAGCTGCAGATCGCGGCCGACGAGCACGGGAGCATCGTGCACCTCGGCGAGCGCGAGTGCTCCGTGCAGCGGCGGCACCAGAAGATCGTGGAGGAGTCGCCCAGCCCGGCGGTCACGCCCGAGCTGCGCCGGGAGATGGGCGAGGTGGCGCTCAAGGCCATGCGGCGCGCGCGCTACAACAACGTGGGGACGATCGAGTTCCTCATGGACGAGAAGGGCCGCTACTACTTCATGGAGATGAACACGCGCATCCAGGTGGAGCACCCGGTGACCGAGCAGGTCTACGGGCTCGACCTCGTGCGCCTCCAGATCCGGCTGGCCGCCGGCGAGCCCATGCCGCTCGAGCAGGAGCGGATCACGCCCAAGTTCCACGCCATCGAGTGCCGGGTCAACGCCGAGGACCCGCAGACCTTCGCGCCCTCGCCCGGCACCATCACCGGCTACCACCACCCCGGTGGCTACGGTGTGCGCGTCGACACCATGGCGTTCGAGCACTACCGCGTTCAGCCCTACTACGACTCGCTCGTGGCCAAGCTCATCGTCTGGGCCGACAAGCGCGAGGTGGCGCTCCAGCGCGCGCAGCGGGCGCTGAACGAGTACGTGGTGGAGGGCATCAAGACGAACATCCCCTTCCTGAAGCGCGTCATCGCCGATCACCGATTCCAGGCCGGCCGCTACGACACGCGCCTCGTCGAGCAGATCCTCTCCGAAGGCAAGGCCGCGACCGGCGAGCGGAAGGCCGCCGGCGCCTGACCGCCTGGACGCCCGCTCGGGGCGCGGCGGCGCATGTAAGTGCGCGAAACTCCGGGGGTCGTCGCCTTGACCGCCCCCCGGCGTTCCACTACGCTGGACCGACCTCGGCCTGGGGCCGCTGGCGCGCCGCACGGGCGCGCGCTCGGCCCGGGGCGACGGCCTATCCACCCGAGAGACGCGCCCCGGCCCGATGGCTGTCGACAAGAACAAGGTCACCGCCGAGGCCACCCGGCTCGCCCAGAAGGGCTCGTACGACAAGGCGATCAAGCTCTACGAGAAGCTCCTCGCCGAGGACGCGAAGGACGTCCGCGTCCTCCTGAAGATCGGCGAGCTGCAGCAGAAGAAGGGCGACAACGGCGCGGCCGCCGAGACCTTCGGCAAGGTCGCCGACGCCTACGGGGAACAGGGCTTCTTCCTCAAGGCGGTCGCCGTCTACAAGCAGATGCTGAAGCTCGCGCCCGAGGACCTGCGGGTGAACGAGCGGCTCGCCGGGCTCTACCAGCAGCTCGGCATCCTCTCGGACGCGATGGGGCAGCTGCAGATCGTGGCCACCGCCGCGGAGCACGCCGGCGACGCCGGCCGGTTGCTCGACGTCCTCAAGCGCATGGTCGAGCTCGAGCCGGAGAACGTCGGCTCGGCGGTGAAGCTCGGCGACCTCCACGCCAAGGGCAGCCAGCCGAAGCTGGCGCTAGAGCAGTTCCGGCGGGCCGCGGAGGCCCTCAAGCGCAACAACCGCGCCGACGAGTACGTCAAGGTGGCCGAGCGCATCGCGGCGCTCGCCCCCGAGGATCTCGCGCTCACCCGCGAGCTCGCCCACGTGTACCTCGCGAAGGGCGACACCAAGCGTGCCCTCGCCAAGCTCCAGCTCCTCTTCAAGGCCGATCCGAAGGACCTCGACACGCTCACGTCGCTGGCGCAGGCCTTCAAGGACCTGGGTCAGGTGCAGAAGACGGTCTCCGTCTATCGCGAGCTGGCGCACCTGCACGAGGAGCGCGGCAAGCGCGAGGAGGCGCGCGCCACGTGGGGCCGGCTGCTCGAGCTCGCCCCGGAGGATCCGGAGGCGCTCGCCGCCGCGAGCCCGCAGCGCGGCGCGCCCACGCCGCCGCCTGCACC
>DASTGH010000412.1:0-4882 GCA_035719345.1 Anaeromyxobacteraceae bacterium | reverse complement strand
GTACGTCCGACCGGGGGGGCCCGCCTGCAGGAGGCGGCCGACCGGCGTTCCGCGTGGAGGCCGCATGCGGATCGCCCTCGCCGTCCTCGCCTCGCTGCTCTTCTTCCCCGCCGCCTCGCGCGCCGCGACGGTCCGGGTCGCCGACAACACGACCAAGGTCCGGCCCGGCGACCCGCTACCGGCCGCGACCTCGGCCTCCATCGCCGCCGCGCGCAACGAGTACGAGGCCTTCCAGGTGGTGGTGCGCCACGCCGCGGGCGCGGCCGGCAACCTGGCGCTCCGCTCCTACGCCTGGTCGCGGCCGCTCACCGGCCCGGGCGGCGCGACCATCCCCGCCGGCAACGTCCGCGTCTTCGCCGAGGTCATGCACGACGTGTGGATGCAGTCGGGGCCCGACGGCGCCACCGGGCCGTGGCCCGACGCGCTCGTGCCCGACGTCGACGACGTCGTGAACCAGAAGCGCAACGCCTTCACGAAGTGGTGGTCGGTCGTGCCCGGCACGAACGGCACCATCTACGTCGAGGTGCACGTCCCCGACGACGCGTCGCTGCCGGCCGGCGACTACACGGCGGCGCTCGACCTCTCCTTCAGCGACGGGAGCAGCGCCAGCGTCCCGGTGACGCTCACCGTCTGGGACTTCCGCCTGCCCTCGACGAGCAGCCTGCCCTCCGCCTTCGGCATGTCGATCGACTCCGTCTGCCGGGCCATGAACGGCACCGCCTACTGCAACGGGCGCACGGACCAGACGAACGCCGCCCTGCCCTTCGCGCGCTTCCTGCTCGACCACCGCCTCTCCGTCGCGGTCGTGCAGAGCGGGCCGGACGGGCTCGGCGCCTCGTGCAACCTGTGGGCGGACCCACCCACCTGCGACTGGTCGGGCTGGGACCGCACCTACGCCCCGCTCTTCGACGGCACCGACCCCGCGCTCCACCTCGCCGGCGCGCGGCTCACCACCATCCAGTACGCGTGGGGCTCGAGCTTCGCCGACCCCGCCGCCCTCCGTCAGCACCGCGCCTGGGCGCTGCACTTCCGCGAGCGCGGCTGGTTCGACCGGACGTTCGACTACACCTGCGACGAGCCGCCCATGACCTGCTCCTGGGCGGACATCCCGAAGCGCGCAGCCATCGTGCACGGCGCCGATCCCGGCTTCCGCACCATGGTGACGACGAACCTGCGCGAGGCCGGCGCCAACGACGCGACCTACCTCAAGGACATCGACATCATCGATCCGACGCTCAACCACATGAGCGACAAGCCCGGCTTCCCGAACTTCGGCAACCAGCGCGCCTCGTACGCTCCGTGGACGGATCCGGCGGCGCCGCAGCGTCGCCTCTGGTGGTACCAGGCCTGCATGGCGCACGGCTGCGGCAGCGGCACGCAGTGGGACGCGTACTGGGGCGGGTGGCAGGCCGACTACATGGTCGACGCGAGCGGCGTGAAGAACCGCGCCATGGAGTGGCTCTCCTGGCTCTTCCGCACGCAGGGCGAGCTCTACTACGACACGACGCGGATGCTCCCGACCGCCTTCAGCGACCAGAGCGGCTTCGGCGGCACCGGCGACGGGAACCTGCTCTACCCCGGCACCGCCGCGCAGATCGGCGGGACGACGGGCATCCCGGTGGCGAGCCTCCGCCTCAAGCTCATCCGCGACGGCATGGAGGATTACGAGTACCTGAAGCTGGTCGGCGCCGGCGACCCGGCCTTCGCCGACGCGGTGGTCCAGTCGCTCTTCCCGGCGCCGAGCACGTACCTCGCCGCGGGCCAGGCGCGGCCCACGCCGGCGCAGCTCCAGGCGGCACGCGTCAGGCTGGCCCAGCGCATCCTCGAGCTCCAGGGGAAGCCGCCGCCGCGACCGGCGCTCGAGGCGCCGCTGCACGCCTCGATCGCGGTGGACGGCGCCCTGGGCGAGTGGTCGGGCGTCGCTGCCATCGCGCTCGATCCACCCTCCGTCGGGTCGGACAACACCGCCACCGCCAGGCTCGCCTGGGACGCCCGCAACCTGTACGTCGCCTTCTCGGTGACGGACGGCAGCATCGCCGTGAACCGGGGCGGCCGCGACGGCGAGGTGTGGGACGGCGACGGCGTCGAGATCATGGTCGACGTCTCCAACGGCGCGTCGGCCGCGCTCACGCCGTCGGCGTTCCACGTGCTCGTGAACGTGAACGGCGATGTGACCGACGAGCGCGGCACGGCCGCGGGCGGCTGGGACCGCTCCTGGAGCTCGGGCGCGGCCACGCGCGCGCTGCGGACGGCGGCCGGGTACGACGTCGAGATCGCGCTGCCCTGGGCCAGCCTCGGCGTGACGCCCTGCCTCGGCACGAGGATCGGGGTGGACGTGGCCGTGAACGACGTGGACGTCGCCGGGGCGAAGCCGAGATCGGCCGACTGGGCGCGCCTCGACCGCTTCGCCCAGCCGGGGCGCTGGGGCACGCTGACGCTCGGCGGACGCATCGCGGGGACCACCTTCGCCGTCCCCCGCGCCCCGGGCCCGGTCGCGGTCGACGGGGCCGCGGGCGAGTTCGCCGCCGCGCCGTTCGTGGATCTCTCCCCCGCGCTCGCCGCCGCCGGCTCGGACGACCGCGTCACCGCGCGGCTCCTGTGGAGCGACGAGGGCCTGCACGCCGCCTTCGACGTCGACGACCCGACGCTGCTCGTGAACGCGGGCGGGCGCGACGGGAACGTGTGGAACGGCGACGGCGTGGAGCTCATGCTCCACCTCGGTGCGGCGGCGGCCGCGCTCTCGGCGAGCGATTTCCACGTGCTCGCCAACGCCAGCGGCGACGTCACCGACGAGCAGGGCTCGGCCTCCGGCTGGAGCCGCGCCTGGAACCTGCCAGCGGGCCGGGTCGCCGTCGCGCGCAAGGCTGCGGCCGGGTACGTGGTCGAGATGACCGTCCCCTGGTCGAGCCTGGGCGTGGCGGCGCCCGCGGCCGGCGCCGTCCTCGGGCTCGACCTCGCGCACAACGACGTGGACCGGGCCGGCGCCGCGCCGGTGCAGGTGGACTGGGCCGGCCTGACCGCGTTCGCCCAGCCGGCGCGCTGGCGCACCGCCCGCCTCGAGGCGGCGCCCGCCTGCCTCGCGCCCTGAGCGGCGGCGCCGCGGGAGCACGGCCTGGGCCCGGGGTCTCGCGGCTGGCGAGACCCCCGGCCCGTGTGCTGAAGTGCGGCCCCGATGACGACCCCGACCACCACCGTCGCCGCGGCCCGCCAGCTCGCCAGCGACAACTTCGCCCCCGTCCACCCGCGCGTCCTCGAGCGCATCGCCGCCGTGAACCAGGGCCACGCCATGGCCTACGGCGACGACCCCGTGACCGCGCGGGCGCGCGCCGCGTTCGGGCGGCTCTTCGGCCGCGAGGTGGCTGCGCACTTCGTCTTCAACGGCACGGCCGCGAACAACCTCGCCCTCTCGGCCTTCGCCCGCCCGTACGGCGCGGTGGTCTGCTCCGACGTGGCGCACCTCTGCAACGACGAGAGCACCGCGCCGGAGCGCGTGCTGGGGATGCGCGTCCTCCCCGTGCCGAGCCGGGACGGCAAGGTCGAGCCCGGTGCGCTCCGCGCCGCGCTGGGGCGCGGCCACGGCGTGCACGCGGTGAAGCCGGTGGCGCTCTCGCTCACCCAGCCGACCGAGCTCGGCACGGTGTACGCGGCCGAGGAGCTGCGCGAGCTGGCGCGCCTGGCCCACGAGCACGGCCTCGGCGTGCACGTGGACGGCGCGCGGCTCGGCTGCGCCGTCGCCACGCTCGGGCTCTCCGCGCGCGAGATGCTGGTGGAGACGGGCGTCGATGCGGTGAGCTTCGGCGGGACGAAGCAGGGCATGCTGCTCGGCGAGGCGGTCGTCTTCCTCCGGCCGGAGGTGGGTGGCGAGTTCCCGTACTGGCAGAAGCACGCGATGCAGCTCGCCTCGAAGATGCGCTACGTCTCGGCCCAGTTCGAGGCGCTGCTCGAGGGCGACCTCTGGGTCGAGAACGGACGGCAGGCGAACGCGATGGCGCAGCTCCTCCTGGCCTCGGTCCGCGACGACCGGCGGGTGGAGGTCGTCTACCCGGTCCAGGCGAACTCGGTCTTCGCCCGCATCCCGCCCGACCTCGTCGCCCCGCTGCAGCGCGAGACGTTCTTCTGGCCGTGGGACGAGGCGGGCGGCGTCGTGCGCTGGATGTGCGCGTTCGACACGGAGCCGGAGGACGTGCGCCGCTTCGCAGCCCAGCTGCGGGCGGCGCTCGATCGGCGCCAGGCGGCGGCACCCCGGCCTTGAGCGGGGCGCGGCGAGGTCGGGACGCAGGCGCCGCGGGCACGGCTCTCCTCGCCCTGGCCGGCGCGGCCGCGGCCGCGGCGGCCGTGCTGGCGCTCGCGCCGTCCTTCGACTGGGACGCCTTCCACCACCTCGCCTACGGCCGCGACGTGCTCCGGCGCGGCGGGTTCGCGCCCGAGGACCCGTTCCTCTACCCACTCGCCGGGAGGCCGAGCGGGCCGCAGCCCTCCTGGCTGGGGAGCATCGCCTTCTACGCCGCCTGGCTGGTCGCCGGCGACGCCGGCCCGGCGCTCCTCACCGCGCTCCTCGCCGCGGCGACCTTCGCCGTCGTCGTCGCCGACGCGGCCGAGGCGTGGGATGGGTCGGCCGCCGATGCGCTCGCGGCGCTCGTCCCGGTCGCGCTCGCGCTCGCGGTCCACCGCGCCCGCGCCGTGCCGCGGCCGGAGGCGTTCGCGAACCTGCTCCTGGCGGCGCTGCTCCTGGCGCTCCGCCGCTCCGGGCGGAGCCGCATCGCCGCGCTGTCCGTCGCGCCCGCGCTGGCGCTGTGGGCGAACGTGCACCAGTCGGTGCTGGCCGGCCTCTTCGCCGCGGGCGTCTTCGTCGCCGTGAACGGTGCGCTGCACGCCGCCGGGC
>DASTGH010000411.1:0-6171 GCA_035719345.1 Anaeromyxobacteraceae bacterium | reverse complement strand
GGAGGCCGTCCAGGCGAAGCTCCGCGACCTCCGCGCCCGCGCCAGCATCCGCGTCGACCGCGCCGCGCTGGCGCGCTCCGCCGGCCCGACCGCCGGAACCTGATCCACGCCGTCCCCGAGGTCACTTCGCGACATGAGGCTCCCCCTCCGCACCACCCTCGTCGCCGCCGCCGCCCTGGCCGCCGGCTGCGCCTCCGCCCCGCCGCCGCGACCGCAGGTCGTCTGGCCCGATCCGCCGGAGGTGGCGCGCATCCGTTTCGTCACGGCGTTCCGCTCGAGCGAGGACCTCGACCACAGCGGCTGGAACAGCTTCAAGCGCGGCCTCCTCGGCGGCGGCACCGCCGACACCGGCGTGTCGCACCCCATGGGCCTCGCCCTCTCCGACGACGGGCAGCGGCTCTACATCGCCGACCTGCGCGGCTCGCAGGTGCTCCTCGCCGACTTCCAGAAGAAGACGGTGGAGCGCTTCGCGCCGGGCGAGAGCTTCCCGCTGCCGTTCAACGTCGCGCTCGACGCCGACGAGAACGTCTACGTGGCCGACTCGGCCGCGAAGACGGTGATGGTGTTCACCAGGCAGGGGCAGCGGCTCCGCATCTTCGGCCCGAAGGAAGGGCTGGAGCGTCCCACCGGCCTCGCCATCGACCGGCAGCGCAAGATCATCTACGTCTCCGACACCTCCCACTCCGATTCGGGCAACCACCGCGTCTTCGCCTACACGCTCGAGGGCCGCGTCGTCCGCGAGGTGGGGCGCGGGCGCGGGAGCGAGGACGGCGCCTTCAACTTCCCGTCGTACCTGGCGCTCGACGGCGCCGGAAACCTCTACGTCAACGACTCGATGAACTTCCGCGTCCAGGTCTTCGACCCGGACGGCAAGTTCGTGAAGGCGTACGGCAAGCACGGCGACAGCCCGGGCTCGTTCGGCCGCATGAAGGGCCTCGCCTTCGACGGCTTCGACAACCTGTACGTCGCCGACGGCGAGCACGCGGTGGTGCAGATCTTCAACAAGACCTTCGACCCGCTCATGTACTTCGGCGGGAACCGGCCGGACCTGCTCGAGTACTTCGACATCCCGAGCGGCATCGCCATCGACAAGAAGACCAACCGCATCTACGTGGGCAACCAGCTCAACGCCCGCATCAACGTCTACGAGCTCATCAACACGAAGCCGGAGGACTCGCGCGCGGACGTCGCCGGTGCGGCGCCTGCGGCGCCGGTGGCCTCCGGGAAGTGAGTGACGCCGGAGTTGGGTGGGGGAAGTGACCCACCGTGGGTGATGCGGCACACCGCCGCGCGACGGAAAGCGAAAAGGTCTGGGAATTCGTGGCGGAGGCGGTGGCATCACGGTTGCTAAAAGCCTGGACGAACAAACGAACGGCTCAGCGTTCTAGCGGGCGGCGAGACCGTTCTGCACCGAGCGCATGGTGCGCAAGGTGACGGGTGGAAACAGGGGACCCCCACGGTCCCTCCACGGAGGAAGCTGGTGATGCGCAAGCTCCTGAAGGTCCTTCTCGCGGTGGCCATGGTCGCTCCGGCCTTCGCTCTCGCCGACAACATCGCGGCGACGAAGCACAACTTCACGCCGTCGTCGCTCTTCACCGCGACCGTCCGGACGTCCTGGGACGAAATCTGCGTGTTCTGCCACACGCCGCACAACCCGGCCGGCCAGACGAAGCTCCTCTGGAACCGGACGAACCCGACGGCCGACGGCTGGACCGCGGGTAACACGACCACGATGGGCACGCAGCTCCCGACGGCGGTGAGCAGCGTCTCCGCGTACTGCCTCTCCTGCCACGACGGCGCGACGGCCATCGGGTCGGTGACGAACACCTCGAACCGCCTCGGGGCCATCACCTACAGCGGTACGAACGTCGACGCGCAGGGCCGCATCAACGGCACCACCACCCGCCTCAACACGAACCTCCAGGGCTCGCACCCGGTGTCCGTGCCCTACCCCCGCACCGGCAAGCTCGGCTACGGCTCGGTCCCGGCCTCGGGCGCGGATCCGACGACCTACAACGCCCCGGTGAGCGCGGGCTGCGTCGGCGCCGCGAACTGCCCCGGCGGCACCGCGGCGGGCGCGAGCATCCCGCTCTACACGGACGGCTCCGGCCGCCTGGGCATCGAGTGCGGCAGCTGCCACGACCCGCACAACAACGCGTTCGGCAGCTTCCTCCGCCTCGCGAACACGGGCAGCCAGCTCTGCCTCGCCTGCCACATCAAGTAACGGAAGCCTGAGAGCGCGGGGCGCGAAAGCGCCCCGCGCTTTTTTGGACCGACCCACCGCCATGATCCAGCGGACTCCGACGGACCCCTCCCCGACACAGCCCCCGCCGGCCCGCGAGATCAAGGGCCCCGGCGGCGCCCTCGAGCTCCGGCCCGAGGACGACGTGGGCACGGACCTCGTCATGCTCATCGAGGGCGAGACGAGCGGACGCCCGCTGGCGCAGATCCTCTCCGAGTTCGGCCGTTCCCGCAGCACGTACTACGAGAAGCTGCGGCGCTTCCGCGAGCAGGGCGTGGCGGGGCTCCTCTCGCGCCCCCCCGGTCCGCGCAGCGCCTGGCGCCGCCCGCTCGAGGTGGTGCGCTTCATCGTCACCTCGCGCCTGCGCGATCCCGAGCGCGGCGCGAACCAGATCGCGGACGACCTCGCCCGCATGGGCCACACGGTGAGCGTGCGCAGCGTCGAGCGCACCCTCACCCAGTTCGGACTGACGCGCCCGGCCCGTGGCGGCCCGGCGCGTCCCAGCGGCGGCGCGGAGGAGCGTTGACCCCGAGCCTCACCCGGCTCCCGGCGCTCGCGCTCGCCGTCGCCCTGGCCGCTCCGGCGGCGGGCGCGGACCGCTTCCCCACGCGCGGCGGCGAGAGCGGGCTGCTCGACGTGCCCGACGCCGACACCGCGCCCCGCGGCGCGGGGCGGATCGGGCTCGAGCTCGGATACGCCAAGCCACGCGGCGGCCCCGGGGACGTGGCGCCCCTCCCGCTCTCGCTGGTCACGGGGTTCGCCGATCGCCTCGAGGTCGGCTTCGCGCTCCGGCAGGGCGGGATGCCGGGCGACCCGCAACCCTCGCCCACGCTCTTCACGGGCGCGCTCAAGCTGCGCCTCGCCGACGACACCGGGTGGTGGCCGGCCTTCGCCCTCGACCTCTACGCCGATCGCTTCACCGACGGGGGCGTCCTCGGATCCCGGCTCATCGCCTCGACCCCGCAGATCGGGCGCGTGCGCCTCGCCGGCTACGCCGGCGTCGAGGGCCACGGGCCGAATCCGCCCACCGTCGGCCCCACCGCCGGGTTCGCGATGGAGACCGCCATCCGGCGAGACATGGAGACGGTGCTCGAGGCCGTCGCCGGGCCGCGCGGCCCGATGGTCGGCGGCGCGCTCCGCTTCGGCGTGTTCAAGAACTCCGGCTTCTCCGTCGGCGCGAGCTGGCTGCCGAAGGACGGCGGGATGCGCTTCAGCCTGGGCTTCGCCATCTCCTCCGCGCCGCCCAAGGCGCGGCGGACCCTGCTCGCGCCCGAGGCGCCCAAGGCCAAGGCCGCCGAGGCGCCCAGGAAGCCGGAGGAGCCCGTCTTCGCCGACGCCCGGCCGAAGTTCCGGCTGCGCGTGAACTCGGTGACCTCGCCCGCGGACGCGCCGCGGCGGCACCTGCAGTACGCCATGGCGCCCGAGGCGCTCAGGACGCTGGCCAAGGCCGGCCCGCGCAAGGGTCCGACGCCCGAGCAGGCGCGGGCGCGCGAGCTCGAGGCCCAGGCCGACGCGCTCGACCAGCGCGAGAAGCGGCTGCACTCGGCGGTGGGCGCGCTGGCGCAGCGGCGCGAGCGGCTGGCGGTCGAGGGCCAGCGGCTCGAGGCGCGGGAGAAGCTGCTCGAGGGGCGCGGCGCCGCGCTCGATGCGCGCGAGCTCAAGATCCCCGCCGCCGGCAAGCCCACCGAGCGCGAGCTGCAGCTCGCGGCCCTGGAGGACGCGCTGCGCGGCACGGAGCGCGAGCTGCGGCTCGAGGAGAAGAGCGCGACCGAGGCCGGCGCCGCCAACGCCGCCCGCGAGCGCGCGGCGGAGTCGCGCGAGGATGCGGCGCGCGCGGCGGCGCTCGAGGCCGCGTCCTCCGCGCCCGCGCCGGACGACCTCTCGCCGGACGCGCTCTCGCGGCGGGCGAAGGCGCTGCAGGCGCGCGAGGCGCACCTGACGGCGGTCGAGGCTCACGTCGCCGCCACCCGCGAGCAGCTCGAGGCGGTGGAGCGGGTCGTGCGCGCCCGCGCCGACCGGCTGGAGGCGCTCGAGAAGCGGCTCTCGGCGAAGGAGGAGCGCCTCTCGCTCGTCGAGGGCCGCGCCCGCGCCCGGAGCGCGTCCAACGACCCAGGCGCCGCCGGCGGCGCGACCGCGGGAGCCCGGCCATGAGCACGAGGACCCTGGCCGTCTCCGCGGTGGCCGCCGTCCTGGCGGCGCACGCGGCGCACGCCGTCGACGTCACCGGCGCCATCGGGGCCGGCTACTCGCGCGGCGACGTGAAGACGTCCCTCGACTCGACCTCCACGCCGGCCTGGGACGCGCTCGGCTCGCTCAACGTCTCCGGCACGCCCTTCAACCCCGACCTGCTCTCCTTCCAGGGCTCCGGGAGCTACCAGACGCGCCACGACCTCTACACCGGCGCCTCCAGCCGCTCGCAGGGGTTCGGCTTCCAGCTCTCGGCCGGCGCGCTCACTGCCTCGTCCTTCCCCATGTCGTTCGGCGCCTCGCGCGGCGTCACCGACTTCACGAGCGACCTCGCCTCGCAGCGCACCGGCAGCACGCTCACCACCGGCTACGCCGGGACGCTCCTCTACCAGACGGAGGGGCGGCCGACGCTCACCTTCGGCGCGAGCCACACCGACAACGTCAACTCCAGCTTCGGGCAGCCCGATCGCGAGGACGTCACCACCATCGTGCGGGTCGGGGCGCGCCAGACCCTGCAGTCGCTCGCCTACGCGCTCAACTACGACACGGGCTGGTCGGCGGGGACGTTCGCCGACACGAACTACCGCACGCACAACTTCCGGGGCGAGGCGTCGGCCGCGCTCTCCCGCGACGTCGACATCCGCTTCAACGACACCTACACGCTGCGGGATCCGCGCGTCACGGCCACGTCGAACCCGCGCCTCGAGTCGCACAGCATCGGCTCGGGCATGGGCTTCGGGCTCTCCGGCGAGGTCACCTCGCGCGTCGACTACTCCTACACGCGCGCGCTCATCCAGGGCGGCGACGCTGCCGATCAGGACTCGCTCAACCACGGGCTCTCCTACACCGCGAGCTGGCGCACCACGGACGCGCTCACGCTCATCGGCGGCCTCACCGGGAGCCTCGCCGACGAGCGGATCGGCGGCTCGCCACCGGTGCGGAGCACCGCCGAGGCGGTCACCTTCGGCGCGACGTGGATGCTCGGGAGCCCGACCGCGCTGCGCACCCAGCTCGACGGCAACGCCTCGGTGGGCCTCTCGCAGCCGCGCGGCGCGCCGAGCCAGGGCGCGTACGGCGCGGGCGGCGGCATCACCTTCGGCATGGGGCTGTGGGGCTGGAACGGCTCGATCGGCTACCACGGCAGCTACTCCGACGGGATCACCGCCGGATCGCTGCGCGGCTTCTCGCACGGGCTCACGCTCAACGCCGACGGCACCCCCTGGCGCTCCGGCTCGCTGCACGCGACGGTCACGGCCCAGAGCAGCCGCCGCGACGACGTCGTCATCGGCACGGTCATGGACCGGAACGTCTCGGCCCAGGTCCGCACCTCGTGGAGCACCCTCTCCTGGGAGCTCAACGCCGGCCTGGCCGAGGGCCTCACCGCCGCGCTCAGGAACCCCGCCTTCGCCGACGGCCTCCTCATCTCGCCCGGCTACGACGCCCACACGCGCTTCGCCGGCCTGACCATGGCGTGGGCGGCGGCGCGGCGCCTCAGCGTCAGCGGCACGCTGCGCGGGCTCGACTCCGCGTCCCCCGGCCGGCCCGATTCGTACGAGCTCGGCGCGTCGCTGGCCGTCGGCTACTTCATCGGCGAGTTCCAGGTGCAGCTGCAGGACCAGATCTCGGAGGGCGGCGCGAACGGCAGCTGGCAGCGCGCCAACCTCTTCATGGCGCGCATCCTGCGCTCGTTCGGGACGCGGCTCTTCTGATGACCCGCGCACCCCGCCTCCCCGGACCCTCGC
>DASTGH010000410.1:0-4749 GCA_035719345.1 Anaeromyxobacteraceae bacterium | reverse complement strand
GCTCGACCTCGTGGGCGAGGAGTTCCTGCGGCGCGCGCGGGTCGAGTCCTCCGACGACGGCCTTGCCTATGGCGTGCTCGCCGAGGGCGGGCGCGTCTGGGCGGTGCGGGGCGAGCCGGGCGCGCGCGGCGCCGTCCTCCGCTACCCCGCGTCGCAGGCGCGCTTCCTGCGTGTGACGTTGCTCGCGGGCGCGGGCGACGTGCGCATCGCCGGGGCGCAGGTGGCGCCGCCGCCGGCCCGGGTCCCGAGCCGCAGCGCGCCGGTGGAGGTGGTCGCGGTCGCCCGCGAGGACGGCCGCCGCACCGTCGTCGACCTGGATCTCGGCGGCCGCCCGCCGCCGCGCGCCGCGCTCGTCGTCGAGGCGTCGACGCCCGCCTTCGAGCGGACCGTGCGCGCGCAGGCGCGCGAGGGCGAGGCGCTGCGCACCCTGGGCTGCGGCGTCGTGTGGCGGGCGCCGGAGGCGCCTCCCGACGCGCGCGAGCACCTGGCGGTGGCGCTCTCCGACGGTGCGCCCCGCCGCGTGCGCGCGCGCCTCGGGCCGCTCGCGCCGAACCCGCGGCACGCGCCGCGGCCCGACGACCGGCCCTTCACCGAGCGGCACCGCGGCGCCCTGGGGGTGGCGCTGGCGGCGCTCGTCGCGGCGCTGGGCGCCTGGGCGGTGCGGCTCCCGCGCTCGCCGGCTGCGCCACCCGGGGGGCCGTGACGGGAGGGCGGGCCTCGCGCGTCCCGGACCGAGCACCTCACCCCTCCGTGACCGCGCGGAGCCGCTCTCCGCTACAATCGCGCCCGCATGCGCGCCCAGCTCCATCGCTCGAAGCGGCTCGTCGTCAAGGTCGGGACGGGCACGCTCACCGACCCGCGCGGCAAGTTCGACCGGGAGAACTGCGCGCGGCTGGCGGCCGAACTGGCGGAGGCGGCGGCGACGCGCAAGGTGGTCCTCGTCACCTCCGGCGCCATCACCATGGGGGCGGAGAAGCTCGGCCTGGTCCGCTCCAGGGCGAAGCCGTGGGACATCGCCACCAAGCAGGCCTGCGCGGCCGTGGGCCAGCCCGACCTCGTCGGCGCCTGGGGCGAGGCGCTCCGCCCGCACGGCGTGAAGGTGGGCCAGGTGCTCCTCACCGCCGAGGACCTGGCGAGCCGCAAGCGCTTCCTCAATGCCCGCCGCACCTTCGCGCGGCTCCTGGAGCTGGGCGTCCTGCCGGTGGTGAACGAGAATGACACGGTGGCGGTGGCCGAGATCAAGGTCGGCGACAACGACTCGCTGGCCGCGCTCGTCGCCACCTGCGTCGAGGCGGACCTCGTCGCCATGCTCACCGACGTGGAGGGCCTCTACGACCGCGACCCGTCGGAGCCGGGCGCCCGGCTCCTCGCCGACGTCCCGCGCGTCACCGCCGACGTCGAGCGGATGGCGGGGGGCGCCGGCAGCGAGCGGAGCGTGGGCGGCATGGCGACGAAGGTCCGCGCGGCGAAGCGGCTCGGGGCCCAGGGGACCGCCACGGCGCTCCTCTCCGGCCGGCGCCCGCGCGCGCTGCACGACCTCCTCGCCGGGGCGCCGGTGGGCACGCTGTTCCTCACCGATCCCAAGCGCCTGGGCGGCCGCAAGGGGTGGCTCGCCTCGGCGGCCAAGGGGCGCGGCCTCATCCTGGTGGACGCGGGCGCCAGGAAGGCGCTCACGGAGCAGGGCCGGAGCCTGCTCCCCTCCGGCGTCCGCGCCGTGGCCGGCCAGTTCGACGTCGGCGACCCCGTCGACATCGCCGTGGACGAGCGCCGGCCCTTCGCGCGCGGGCTGGCGGGCTACGGGGCGGAGGAGGTCCGCCGCATCGCCGGCCTGAAGACGAGCGAGATCGAGGGGGCTCTCGGCTATAAGTACCTCGACGAGATCGTCCACCGGAACGACATGGTCCTGCTCGACCCGGTGACCTGAGGGACGCGCCATGCGGCAGCCGGCCGACACCTTGACGCAGGAGATGCGCGTGCTGGCCCGGGCCGCGAAGGAGGCGGCGCGCGCGCTGTCGCACGCCCCCACCCGGCAGAAGAACGAGGCGCTCGCCGTGGCCGCGCGCGAGATCCCGCGGCGCGCCCGCGCCATCCTGGCGGCGAACCGCCGCGACCTGGCCGCGGCCCGGAAGGCCGGCCAGAGCGCCGCCTACCTCGACCGGCTGGCGCTCGATCCGAGGCGCCTCGACGGCATCGCGAAGGCGCTCTCCGAGGTCGCCGCGCTGCCCGACCCGGTGGGCGAGGTGACCTCCACCTGGGCGCGCCCCAACGGCCTCGCCATCCGCAAGGTGAGGGTGCCGCTCGGCGTCGTCCTCATGGTGTACGAGGCGCGGCCCAACGTCGCGCCCGAGGCCGCCGCGCTGTGCGTGAAGAGCGGCAACGCCGCCATCCTCCGCCCCGGCTCGGACGCGCTCGCCTCCTCGCTGGCGCTCATGGAGGCGTTCGGCGCCGGCCTGGCCGCGGCCGGGCTCCCGCCGGCGGCCGCCCAGGTCGTGCCCACCTCCGACCGCGAGGCGACCTTCGCGCTCCTGCAGCTCGACGACCTCGTCGACCTCGCCATCCCGCGCGGCGGGCCGTCGCTCATCCGCGCCGTGGCGGAGCGCTCGCGCGTCCCGGTGGTGAAGCACTACCAGGGCGTGTGCCACCTCTTCCTCGACCGGACCGCGCCGCTCGACCAGGCCGTGGCGCTGGCGGTGAACGGCAAGGCGCAGCGCCCGAGCGCGTGCAATGCGCTCGAGTGCCTGCTCGTGCACCGGGCCGCCGCGGCGAAGCTCCTGCCGCCGGTCGGGCGCGCGCTGGCGGAGGCCGGGGTCGAGCTGCGCTGCGATCCGACCTCCCTCACCCTCCTGCGCCGCGCCGGCGTGGCCGCGGTGCCGGCCCGTCCGGACGACTACGGGCGCGAGTTCCTCGACCTCGTCCTGGCCGTCCGGGTGGTGTCGGGGATCGACGGCGCGCTCGAGCACATCGCCCGCTACGGCTCGCTCCACACCGAGGCCATCCTGACGCAGGACCTCGCCAGCGCTCGCCGCTTCGAGCGCGAGGTCGAGGCGAGCGCGGTCATGGTGAACGCGTCCACGCGCTTCAACGACGGCGGCGAGCTGGGGCTCGGCGCCGAGATCGGCATCTCCACCTCCAAGCTGCACGCCTTCGGGCCCATGGGGCTCGCCGAGCTCACCACCCAGAAGTTCGTGGTGGAGGGCGACGGACACGTGAGGAGCTGACCGGAGCATGAAGAAGACCGCCGCGCGGCCGAGCGCCGCCGCGAAGAGGAAGAAGGGTGGCCCGCTCCGCTCCAAGAAGCCGGGCCGGAACCAGGTGGCCCAGGCGCGCCGGCTCGGCCCGGCGCGGAAGAAGGCGCTCCGCCCCAGGGCGCCGGCCGACGTCGCCGCCGAGGCGCCGCGCGCCCCCCAGCCCGTCCCCGAGCGGCCCGACCCGGCCCGCTCGCGCGCCGACCTGGTGGCGCGCGCCGGGCTCGACAAGAAGGCCGAGGACGTGCTCGTCCTCGACGTGCGCGGGCTCACCAGCTACGCCGACTACTTCGTGCTCATGACCGCCGACTCGGAGCGGCAGGCCGGCGCCATCGCCGACGCCGTCGACGAGAAGCTCAAGGCGGATGGCGCGGAGAAGGTGGGCGTCGAGGGCTACGAGAGCGGGCGCTGGATCCTGGTCGACTACGGCGACGTGGTGGCGCACGTCTTCAACCGGGAGACGCGCGGCTTCTACGACCTCGAGGGCCTCTGGGCCGACGCGCCGCGCTTCACCGTGCAGGGCTGATCCACCGATCCCGAGGGCGAGACGCATGGCCAAGGAACACACGCAGGAGCTGCTCCTCGACTTCGGCGCCGACGGCCGCACGCTCCTGCCGGTCGTCACCCAGGACGCGCGCACGAAGGACGTCCTCATCCTCGCCTTCGTGAACCGCGAGGCGTTCGAGGAGACGCGGCGGAGCGGCTTCGCGACCTACTGGAGCCGCAGCCGCAACGAGCTGTGGAAGAAGGGGCTCACCTCCGGCGACATGCTCGCGGTCGAGGAGATCCGCATCAACTGCGAGCAGAACTCGCTCGTCTACCTGGTGACGCCGCAGGGCAAGGGCGCCTGCCACGCGAAGCGGCCGGACGGGCTCCCGTACAAGTCGTGCTACTACCGGCGCATCGAGCCCGACGGGACGCTGTCCCTCGTCGACGACGCGCCGCCTCGGCGCTGAGCGCCCCGGAGCGCACCCGCCATGACCAAGACCCAGCTCAAGATCGGAATGCCCGCCGGCTCCCTGGCGAGCGCCTCGCGCGGCGGCAACCTCGTGGACCTCCTCGCCGCCGCCGGCTTCCGGACGAGCGGCTACGACAAGGGCGGCCCGACCAGGTTCACCGGGACGAACCTCCTCTTCGGCTGGGACGGCCGGCCGCAGGAGTTCGGCGCCCAGCTCGAGATCGGCGAGCTCGACGTCGCCATCGCCGGCGACGACTGGATCCAGGAGCGCGTGCTGGAGATGCGCATCGAGCACGGGGTCGAGATCAAGCTCGAGCGCGTCATGACGCTGAACCGCGGCGAGGTGCAGCTCGTCGGCATCGTCGCGGACGCGGCCTTCAGGTCGACCGAGGCCTTCCTGCAGAAGGTCGCGGCCGGGAAGCCGCTGCTCGTGGTCGCCTCCGAGATGCCGTACCTCGCGCTCGACTGGATGCAGCGCAAGCTCGCCGCGGTCGGCCTCGCCGACCGCTTCCGCGCCCATTCGGTGCAGAAGTACAAGACGCCCTC
>DASTGH010000409.1:0-5908 GCA_035719345.1 Anaeromyxobacteraceae bacterium | reverse complement strand
CCTTCCAGTGGCTCGCCGAGCTCTTCCACAAGTTCAACGCGCTCTTCACGCTCCTCACCCCCGAGCGCATCGCGCAGCTCGGCGGCCCGGAGCCGGCGATGGCGCGCAGCCCGCTCGCCATCGTCTCGCTGGAGCGCCTCCGCGACGATCCGGAGCTCGCCTCGGCCGCCACCGACGTCCCGCCCGACCTCGTCATCGTCGACGAGGCGCACCACCTGGCGGACGACGCGCTCCACGCCGCCGTCACGCCCATCGCCCGCGCCTCCTTCGGGCTCCTCCTCCTCACCGCCACGCCGGTGCGCCTCGATCCGCGCGAGTACTTCCGGCTCCTCGCGCTCGTCGAGCCCATCCCCACCACCACGCTCGAGGCGTTCCTCGCGCGCCTGGAGCGCCACGAGGCCTACGCCGAGGTGGCGCGCGCGCTGCTCGCCGGCGAGGACGCGCGCGCGTCGCAGCGGCGGCTCGCCGAGCTCGAGCCCGACGACCCGGTCTTCGCCGATCCCGAGCTCGCCTCGCGCGAGGCGCTCCTCATGCACCTCGCCGACCGCTACAGCCTCTCGGCGCGGCTCGTCCGCAACCGGCGCGTCAAGGTGGGCGCCTTCACGGAGCGCGTCCTCCGCCGCACCGAAGTCGCCGCCGGCGGCAAGGTCGAGGCGGCGGCCGCGCTCTGCGTCCGCCTCGCCGGCGAGGGCGAGAAGGTGCTCGCCTTCGCCGCCGACGTGGGCGCGCTGCGCGAGGTGCAGGCCGCCATCGGCCGCCTCGGGCGCGAGGCGCTCCTCTACGACGACGCCGACACCATCGAGGCCCGCGACCGCCTCGTGGCGCGCTTCCGCGACCCGGAGGGCCCGCGCGTGCTGCTCTCGGGCGAGTCCGGCGGTGAGGGCCGCAACTTCCAGTTCGCCTGCCACCTGGTGTGCGTCGACCTGCCCGAGTCGCCGCTCGTCCTGGAGCAGCGCATCGGGCGCCTCGACCGCCTGGGCCAGCACCGTCCGGTGCAGATCCACGTCCTGCCCGAGCCCGGCGAGGAGGCGTTCCTCGCCGACCTCTACGAGCGCGAGATCGGCATCTTCCAGGAGCCGGTGGGCGGCCTCGACGCGGTCCTCGCCTCCCTCCCCGCCGAGCTGGCGACGCTCCGCGAGAAGCCGGAGTCGGCGCGGGCGCCGTTCCGGGCCGGGCTGGCGGCGCGCGTCGCCGGGGCGCGGCGCGTCCAGCACGAGGGCGACCCGCTCCTCGACCTCCGCTCGGCCTCGCTCCCGGAGCTGCAGCGCCTCGTCAAGAACGCCTTCGGCCGGCTGGGAGAGACGCCGCCGGGCACGAAGGGTGCGGACGCCACGCAGGAAGCCCTGGTGGCGCTGTCGCGCTCGCTGGAGGAGCGCCTGGAGGACGTCTGCGCCGACGTGGGAAGGCGCGTGGGCGTCGACGTCGACACCGACCAGAACGTCCACCCGTTCGAGGTGGCGTTCACGCTCGGAGCGCACCTGCGCATCGAGGCGCTGCCCGGGATGGAGATCCCCGAGGAGCCGGAGACGCACCTCGGCAGCTTCTGGCGCGAGACGGCCGTCGCGCGCGACGAGCTGGAGTGGTTCGCCACCGGGCACCGCCTGGTCGAGGCGCTCATCGGGCTCGTGCGCGACGGCGAGGGCGGCCGGACGGCGGCGTTCAAGAGCGCCCGCGCGCCGCGGCGGGGCGCGCTCTACACGCGCTGGCACGTCGCCTGGCCCTCGCCGGCCGACGTCTCGCCGGGCTCGCGCGTGCCCTCGCGTCAGGCATCGCGCTACGTCGATGGCTCGCCCATCGCGCTGGCGGTGGACATGGCCGAGGGGAACAAGCTCGTACCGGGCATCACCGAGGTGGTGGAGGAGGAGGACGGGGCGGACGAGGCGCGGGTCGGGGCCGTCCCGCTCCAGACCATCGAGGCGGCGCGCGCCGCCGCGGAGCGCGAGGCGCGGGCGGAGCTGGAGCGGCGGCTCGAGGCGGCGCTGGCGGAGCTGGCGGCGCACGCGGAGGAGGAGGAGGAGCGGCTCGTGACCGCGGCCTTCGAGGGCGGCGCGGAGCGGCGCGCGGTGGAGCGCGCCCTCGCCGACCTCCGGGCGCACCGCGCCGAGGTGGAGGCGGCCCTGGGCAAGGTGAAGCTGGAGCTCGACGCGGCGGCGGTGGTGGTACCGGCGTAGGCCCCGGCCTTGGCCCCTCGCACCTTCCTCCCCGACCTCCTCTACGCCGCCGGCGAGGTCCGCTCCGGCCAGGGGCTCACCGTCGACCGGGGCGTCGTCACCGCCCTCGGCCCCCCGCCGCCCGGCGCCGAGGTGGAGCGGCTGCCCGGGCTCGCGCTCCTCCCCGGCCTCGTCTCCGCGCACGGACATGCGTTCCAGCGCGCGCTGCGGGGACGCACGCAGTGGCGCGCGCCGGGGCGGTCCACCTTCTGGTCGTGGCGCGAGGTCATGTACCGCGTCGCGCTCGCCATCGGGCCCGACGAGCTGCACGCGGTCGCGCGCCTCCTCTTCCTGGAGCTGGCGCTCTCGGGCGCGACCGCCGTCGGCGAGTTCCACTACCTGCACCTCGATCCCGGCGGCCACCGCTACGCCGATCCGGACGAGCTGGCCCGCCGCGTCCTCGCCGCCGCGCGCGAGGTGGGGCTCCGCACCTGCCTCCTCCGCGTCGCCTACGGCCGCGCCGGCTTCGGCCGCCCCGCCGACCCGGCACAGCGCCGCTTCGTCGAGCCGTCGCCCGACGAGGCCGTGGCGGCGGTCGACCGCCTCTCCGCGGCGCACGCCGCCGACCCGCTCGTCTCCTTCGGCCTCGCGCCGCACTCGGTGCGCGCCTGTCCCGAGCCCTGGATCGCGGCCCTGGCGCGCGCCGCCGCCGGGCGCGGCCTGCCCCTCCACGCCCACGCCTCGGAGCAGCCGCGCGAGGTGGAGGAGTGCCGCGCCGAGCACGGGCTCTCGCCGGTCGGGCTCCTCGCCCGCGCCGGTGCGCTCGGCCCGCGCACCACGCTCGTCCACGCCATCCACGTCGACCAGGCCGACGTCGCCGCCATCGGCGCCGCGCGCGCGACGGTCTGCGCCTGCCCGACCACCGAGCGCGACCTCGGCGACGGCATCGTCCCCGCCGATCGGCTCCTCGCCGCCGGCGCGCGCCTCGCGCTGGGCGTGGACGCGGGCGTCGAGGCGGACCTCCTCGCCGAGGCGCGCGCCGTGGAGGGCCACCTGCGCCTCGCGGCGCTCTCCCGCGGGGCGCTGGGCAGGGAGGGCGAGGGAGAGGACGCGCTCGCGCGGCGCCTCCACGGCTTCGCCTCCGCCGGCGGCATGGCGGCGCTCGGCCTCGACGGCGGCGCGCTCCGCCCGGGCGAGCCCGCCGACATGGTCGCGCTCGATCTCTCCGACCCGGCGCTCGCCGGCGCCGGCGCGCGCGACCTCCTCACCTGCGCCGTCTTCTCCGGCGGCCGCGCCGCCGTCCGGCACGTGTGGGTGGCCGGCGAGGCGGTCGTCCGCGACCGCGCGCCGACGCGCCTCGACGCGGCGGCGGCGGTGGTCGGTGCGGCCAGCGCGCTGGCGCACCTCCGTGCCGCGGCGCCCGGCTGAAACCTTGGCGGCCGCCGCGCCGCCCGATGACAATCCTTCCGATGGACCTCGTCCCGCTGCTGCGCCGGCTCGTGGCGATCGACTCGACCTCGTCGCGCTCCAACGTCCCCGTCGTGGACGTGCTCGAGGAGCTGGTGCGCCCGCTCGGCTTCGAGACGCGCCGCCTCGACTGGACCGACGCCTCCGGCGTCGCCAAGACGAACCTCGTCTGCCGGCGCGGGCCGGACGCACCCGGCGGGCTGGCGCTGGTCGGCCACACCGACTGTGTCCCCTTCGACCCCGAGTGGAAGGGGGCGCTCGCCGGCGAGCTCCGCGACGGCAACCTCTACGGCCGCGGCTCGGCCGACACGAAGGGCTTCGTCGCCTGCGCGCTCGTGGCCGCGGAGCGGACGCGCCCGCTGGCGCGCCCGCTGCACCTCCTCTTCACGAGCGACGAGGAGGTGGGCTGCACCGGGGCGAAGCTCCTGCAGCAGGAGGGGCGGGTGCGCCCGCGCCACGCGATCGTGGGCGAGCCGACCACGCTCGTGCCCGTCCGCGCCCACAAGGGCTACTGCGCCGTCGACGTCACCATCACCGGCGTCGAGGGCCACAGCGCCTTCCCCGACGTCGGCGCCTCGGCCATCCACGCCGCGGCGCGCCTCCTCGCCGAGGTGGAGCGCATCCAGGAGGAGATGAAGGCCGACCGCTCCGACCTCTTCGCCCCGCCCTGGACCACGCTCAACGTCGGCCTCATCCGCGGCGGCAAGGCGCGCAACATCCTCGCCGGCGACTGCACCTTCTCGCTGGAGTGGCGCCCCATCCCCGGGCAGGACCCGGAGCGCGTGCTCGCGCTCTTCGACGCCGCCGGGCGGCGGGTGGCGGAGCGGAGCGGGCCGGGCATCGAGGTCCGCCGCACGCCCATGCGCATCGACGAGGCGGCGGTGACCCCGGCCGACGCCGAGGTCGTCCGCTTCCTCGAGGGGGAGAGCGGGAACGCCTCGCGCACCATCCCCTTCGGCACCGAGCTTCCGGAGCTGGCGGCGATGGGGGCGGAGGGGTGCGTCTTCGGCCCGGGCGACATCCGCGTCGCCCACCGCACCGGCGAGTTCGTGGAGGTCGACCAGCTCGAGCGCTGCGCCGCCATCCTGGAGCGCGCCATCACCCGCTTCTGCGGGTGAGGACCGGCCGGCGGTTCTGCGGGCGGCGCGCCCCGCGCTATGATGGGAGGCGGATGCCCCTCCCGTTCTGGAAATACCAGGGCCTCGGCAACGACTTCGTCATCGTCGAGGCGGCCGAGCCGATGGATCCGGCGCGCGCGGCACGCCTGTGCGACCGCCGGCTCGGCATCGGCGCCGACGGGGTGCTGACCGTCCTGCCGCCGCGCACGCCCGGCGCCTCGGCGCGGATGCACATCTACAACTCCGACGGCTCCGTCGCGGCCATGTGCGGGAACGGCATCCGCTGCGTGGCGCGCCACCTCGCCGAGCGCCGCGGCCTGGCCGGCGACCTCGTCATCGACACCGACGCCGGCCCGAAGCGCTGCGCGGTGCACCGCGACCGGACGGGCGGCGTCGAGGCCGTCTCCGTGGAGATGGGGCCGGCCCAGTACCAAGGCGAGGAGGAGTTCGCGCCTGCGGGCGAGCCCCTCCGCGCGCACCGCGTCTCCATGGGCAACCCCCACGCCGTCTTCTTCGGCGAGGCCGGCCGCGAGCGCGCCGCCCGCCTCGGCCCTGCCGTGGAGCGGTCGGTCCCCGGCGGCGTCAACGCCGGCTTCGCGGCAGTGCGCGACGGCGGCATCGACCTCGTCGTCTGGGAGCGCGGCGCCGGTCTCACCGACGCCTGCGGCACCGGTGCCTGCGCCGCCGCGGTGGCGGCGGTGAAGCAGCGCCTCCTCCCCGCCGGGCAGTCGCTGGAGGTGCGGCTCCCGGGCGGCGCGCTGCGCGTCACCGTCGCGCCCGACCTCGTCGGCGTCACCATGCGCGGGCCCGCCGAGCGCGCCTTCGAGGGGCGCACCGATCTCTGACGGCGCGCGCCGGGGCGGGGGCCCATCGCAGCGCGAGCGGGCGGAGGCCCTGCTCGGCGAGGCGCTGTCGCTCCTCGGCGCGGACGCCGGCGCGCTGGAGGGCGCCGGGCTCGCCGAGCTGCGGCGCGCGGCCGCCGCCCTGGAGCGCGCGTCGCTGCGCGACCGCGACACGGGTGCGTACCACCTTGGCTACTTCGCCGACCACGCCGGCAAGGAGCTGTACAAGGCGCGCCGCTACGGCCGCAGCTTCTCCATCGCCGTCGTGAGCGCCGACGGCCTCGAGGCGCTGCGCGGCGCCGCCGGGGGCGACGCGGTGCACGCCGCCGCC
>DASTGH010000408.1:0-6230 GCA_035719345.1 Anaeromyxobacteraceae bacterium | reverse complement strand
GGCGGATGGCGGACTTATCGGAAGACCAGGCCGCCGCCCTTGACGCCGCAACAACGGGCGATGTGCACGACCCGGACCCTTCTCACCTGCTTGGCGCAAGCGAAATTGTCGCGATGCTGCTTTCCGCGGTTTGCATCAACCACGAAACGGGTACGTGATGGGGCTGATCGTCGCGCGCCGGCCCGTCCGTCGGCCGGGCGATGGAGCGCCGCGTCAGGCCTGCACCTCAAGGCTTTTCCGCGATCTCGGCCGCGCCCGAGGTGAGCGCCACACGAGCGCTCGCGACCGGCGAGCCCCTGTCGGGACGCACGCACGCTGCGTGCATGCGGCCCGCCGGGCCGGCGACCGCAGCGGCGAGGAAGATCCAGCTCGCGCACCACAGGGCGAGCAGCGCGACGGCGTGCGCGGCGAGGGACAGCCCGCCGCGGGCCGCCGGGCGAGGCGGGAGGCCGTGCACCGGCGCGCGTGGGGTGAGTGCAGACGCGTGCTGCGCGCGGGACGTCGTCATGGCAACACTCCTCCGTCGCCGCCCGCTCGAGCGCGGGAGCGGCGCGGTGCAGAGGAGCGTAGCGATGGCGAGCGGTGGCTTGAACGCGCAGGCGAGCACCGGGGCCGCGCAGGAACGCGCGGGTCCGCTGGACTGGGGGCACCTGCGCTTCTTCCTCGAGCTGTCGCGCACCGGCAGCCTCTCGGGCGCGGCGGCCCGCCTCGGCGTGGACCGCACCACGGTGGCACGGCGCGTGGGCGCGCTCGAGGAGGAGCTGGGGCTGCCGCTCTTCGAGCGCGGCCCGCAGGGCTGGACCCGCACCAAGGCCGGCGACGAGCTGGCGGCGCTCGCCTCGCGCGTGGAGGAGGACGTGCTCGCGCTGGCGCGGCACGCCGAGACGCGCGACCGCGCCATCGCCGGGTCGGTGCGGCTCACCACCGCCTCGCACGTCTCCGCCTTCCTGCTCTCGCCGGCGGTGCCGCGGCTGCGCGACCGGCACCCCGGGCTCGTCCTCGAGATCGCCGCCGACCAGCGCACGTTCGATCTCACGCGGCGCGAGGCCGACCTCGCCGTGCGCATGGGCCGGCCCCGCGACGCGGGGCTCGTCACCCGGAAGCTCTCCGAGGTGGCCTTCGGCTTCTACACCTCGCGCGCCGGCGGCGGCCCGCGGGCGGTGGACCTCGAGGCCGACGCCTTCCTGGCGTTCGACGACAGCCTGGCCGGCGTCCCGCAGGAGCGCTGGATCGCGAAGCTGGCGCCGGATCGGCGGGTCGTCTTCCGCACCAACAGCACCGCGACGCTGCAGGCCGCGGCGCGCGCCGGCGTCGGCGTCGCGCTCCTCCCCTGCTTCGTGGCGGAGGGCGATCCCGAGCTCGTCCGGCTGCGCGGCCCCGAGCCCGTGCCGCACGAGCTGTGGCTGCTCGTGCACGGCGACCTCCGCCGCACGCCGCGGGTGCGCGCCGTGATCGAGTGGCTCGACGACCTCGTGGAGCGGGCGCGCCCGGAGCTGTGCGGCCGGCCGGCGGCGGCCCGCGGCTGATCTATGGCCCCGCCGCCGCGACCGCGGTGCGCGGCGCGTGCAGCGGCACCTGGACGCCGCCCGGGGCGAGCGTCCACGCGCCCACCGTCACCACCGCGATCCAGGCGAGGTCGGCCAGCACGAGGTGGACGAGCTGCAGCCAGACCGGGGCGAGCAGCAGGACGTTCATGGCGCCGGCCACGAGCTGCAGGACGAGCAGCGCCAGGAGCGCCGTCGCGCCGGCGCGGACGTGGGGAGCGGGGCGCAGCCGGGGCGCGAGCCACGCCACCGCGGCGGCCAGCCCGGCCGCGGCCAGCGCGGCGACCGGGTGCGCCACCCGGAGCTTGAGGAGGACGCGCGCGCCCGGCGCCAGCTCCTGCCGCAGGCCCTCGGCGAAGCTCGTCGCCGGGAAGAGCGTGTCGCCGAGCGCGGCCACCGCGCCGCTCACCCCGGCGAGGAGGAGCGCGACCAGCGCCGCGCCCACCCACAGCGGCAGCGCGCCGGGAGGCCCCGCCAGCGCCGCCGGCGCCTCCCCGCTCCAGGCGGCCGTCAGCGCCAGCGCGGCGAGGAGGAGGAAGGTGTTGACGAGGTGCAGGCTCATCACCCAGGCGCGCGCGGCGGAGTCGTCCTTCGCCACCCAGCCGAAGAGGACGAGCGCGGCGCCGAGGAGCGCCTCCATCACGATGAACGCCAGGGAGGCCGCGGCCGCGCGGCGCGCGGCGTGCCCGCGGGGCAGGACGCGCCGCGCGCCGATCGCCACCGCCACCACCAGGGCGAGCGCGAGCCCGCTCGTGGCCCGGTGCGCGAACTCGATGAGCGTCGCGGTCGCCGCCGAGCGCGGCACGACCGCGCCGTTGCAGAGCGGCCAGTGCGCGCCGCAGCCCGCGCCCGAGCCGGTGGCGCGCACGAGCGCCCCCCAGGCGACGACCGCGAGCTGGTAGGCGAGCACGAACCAGGTGAACCGGCTCAGGGTCTTCATGGGCTCCGACTCGACCACCGGGCGGGTCGGCGCGCAACCGGGAAGTCGGTGCCGAGCCCAGGCGGGTGATGGAGCCGCGCCCGCCCGCGCGGCCGTCCGCTGTGGGCTCCGCCGCCGAGACCTAGCTTCTCCTCGTGCCGCACGCCCGCCCGACGACGCCCTCCCGAGCCACCTTCGTCGCCGTCCTGGTCGCCTCGCTCGCGCTCCTCGCCGCGGTGCTGCTGCCGCTGTGGAAGCCGCTCTTCCTCGCGTGCGTGCTGGCGGCCGCGCTCTCGGCCTGGCAGGAGGCCCTCGCCCGGCGGCTCGGCGGGCGGCGGAGCCTGGCGGCGGCGCTCCTCACCATCGCCGTGGTGCTGCTGGTGGTGGGGCCCCTCGCCACCGTGGCGGCGCTGCTCGTGCGCGAGGCGCTCTCCGCCGCCCAGTCGCTGCAGCGGACCTTCGAGCAGGGCGGCGTGCAGGGCCTCGTGGCGCTCCTGCCGGACGCGGTCGAGGGCTGGGCGCGGCGCGGCCTCGACCGGCTCCCCAGCTCCTGGGACGGGCTCGCGCGCCGCGCCGCCGAGCAGGGCGCGGCGGCCGCCACCTTCCTCTCCAGGGCGCTCTCCAGCACCTCGTCGGCGCTCTTCGACGCGGCGATGATGCTCATCGCGCTCTTCTTCCTGCTCGTCGACGGCCGGCGGCTCATCGCCTGGCTGTGCGGCATCTCGCCGCTCGGCGCCGGCACCACCTCGCGCATCCTCGGGACGCTGCACCGGACCGGCACCTCCGTGGTCCGGTCGATCGTGGCCACCGCCGCCGTGCAGGGCGCGGTCTCGACCGTCGGCTACCTCATCGCCCGCGTCCCCGACCCGTTCCTCTTCGGCCTGCTCACCTTCTTCGCGGCGTTCATCCCCTCGGTCGGCACGAGCGTCGTGGCGCTGCCGCTCGCGGCCTGGCTGCTCCTCTCCGGGCACCTCCTCGCCGGCGCCTTCCTGGCCGCCTGGGCGCTGCTCGTCACCGGCACCATCGACAACGTGCTGAAGCCGTGGCTGGCGCGGGGCGGCGACGACGTGAACGGCGTCGTCGTCTTCTTCGCCATGATCGGCGGGATCTTCACGTTCGGTGCGCTGGGCCTCATCGTCGGGCCGCTGGCGGTGAGCCTGTTCCTGGCGCTCGTCCGCGTGGGCTGGGCCGAGGTGGCGCGCCGCCGCGGCGACCGGGAGCCGGAGCCGCCGCTCCCCGGCGCCGCGCCGCGGCTGCCCGGCGAGCCCGCCCCGCTCGACGCCTGAGGCGCCGTCAGGCGAGGTGCTTCCTGAAGAACGCGATCATCCGGTCCCACGCCAGCTTCGCGGCCTTGGCGTCGTGGACCTCGCGCCGCTCCGAGTTCATGAACGCGTGGTCGCCCTCGTACCGGTGGAACTCGAACGTCTTCCCCGCGGCGCGGAGGTCCTTCTCGAACTGGTCGGCCAGCTGCGGCGTCACCCACTCGTCGCGCGAGGCGAAGTGCCCCTGCAGCGGCACGCGCACGTCCTTCGCGGTCGCCACCTGCGGCGGCGGCAGGCCGTAGAACGCCACCGCGGCGGAGAGCTCCGGGATCCTGGCCGCGCCGATGACGGTGACGGCGCCGCCCATGCAGAAGCCGGTGAGCCCGACCTTGCCTCCGCGCGAGGCGAGGAACTTCACCGCGCCGCGCACCGCCTGCTCCGTCGCCTCGCGGAAGTCGAGCGCCTGCATCGCGGCGGCGGCCGCGTCCCTGTCGTGGTAGGGGACGACCTTCCCGTTGTAGAGGTCGGGCGCGAGCGCGGTGAAGCCCGCCTCGGCCAGCCGGTCGCAGACCCCCTGGATCTGGCCCTGCAGCCCCCACCACTCCTGGATGACGACGACGCCCGGCCCCTTCGACGTCTGTGCCTCGGCGAGGTAGCCTCTCGCGGGCTTGCCGTCCACGCGGGGGAACGAGATCGTCTGGCCCATATCGCCTCCGTGAATGTGGGGCGCTTCCCATGAGGCGAGGCGCCTCGGCCGGCGAGGCCCTGGCGGGGAACCCCGGGAGACGGAATGCTCATCGCGTACGTATCCGGCCACGGCTTCGGCCACATGACCCGCCTGTGCGAGGTGCTGGCCGCCGTCCGCTCGCGCTCCCCGGCGCTCCCCATCGCCGTCGTGGGCGAGGTGCCCGAGGTGCTCGTCCGCCGCGCCGTCGCCGGACCGCTCGAGTTCCGCCGCGCCCCGAACGACGTCGGGCTCGTGCAGCGCGACGCGCTCCGCATCGACGAGGCGGCCACCGCCGAGCGCTGCCGCGCCTTCGACGCGGCCTTCGACGCGCGCGCGGCCGAGGAGGCGGCCTTCCTCCGCGGCCGCGGCGCGCGCGCCGTGATCGCCGACATCCCGCCGCTCGCCTTCGCGGCGGCGGCGCGGGCGGGCGTCCCCGCCCTCGGCCTCGGCAACTTCTCCTGGGACTGGATCTACCGCCACCTCTCCATCCGCGAGCCGGCGCTCGCCGCCAGCGCCGAGCGCGCCGCCCGTGCCTACCGGAGCGCGGCGCTCCTCCTCGAGCTGCCCTTCGCCGGCGATCTCTCGGCGTTTCCGCGGCGGGCGGCGGTGGGGTTCGTGGCGCGCCGGCCGCGGGTGCCGCGCGCCGAGGCCCGGCGGCGCCTCGCGCTCGACGGCGCGCCCGCCGTGCTCGTCTCGTTCGGCGGCGTCGGGCTCGCCGGACTGCGCCGCGACCTCCTCGCGGCGCGCGAGCCCGGCCTGCGCTTCCTCTTCCCCGAGGACCTCGGCGCGGACCGGCTGGAGGCGCTCGGGCTCGACTACCCGGACGTCGTCGGCGCGGCCGACGTGGTCGTGACGAAGCCGGGCTACGGGATCGTCACCGACGCCATCGGAGCGGGTACACGCATGGTGTATACCGAGCGCGGCGACTTCCCCGAGTACCCGATCATGGTCGCGGAGATGCCGCGCTGGCTGGCGTGCGTCCACGTCCCGAACGACGACCTGCGGCAGGGCCGCCTCGGCGACGCGATCCGCCGCGTGCTCGACGCGCCGCTCCCTCCTCCCCCCGATCTGGGGGGAGCCGGCAGGGCCGCCGAGCACGTGCTCGCGACGCTGCATTGACCCGCCCCGCGGGTGGTGCCGCCGCCAGCCGCGGTGCGCAGGCTAGGAACGGGGCCCGGAGCGAAGCAGGCGGGCGTGGACTCGTCCGCTCCATTATGGCGCATCCGGGCGGCGGACCTCGGCCCCACCACGGAGTGGACCATGCTCACGCGCATCCTCGGCGGCGTCGCACTCGTCCTGGCGGGCTCGGCCATGACGCTCGCGGCCGCACCCTACCTCCCGCGCGATGCCGGCCACGACGGGCCGCCGGTCTCGGCCGTGGCGGATCGGGGCGCCGCGCGCTGCGACCTGCCGCCCGGACACCCACCCGTCGAGGCGTGCGCCCCCTCCGCGGAGGAGCCGGCGCTGCCTCCTGGCCACCCGCCGGTCGGGCACCGGGCCCTGCCGCCCGGCCACCCGCCCATCGACGGGCTGCCGGGTCACGTGATCCCGCTCGGTCCCGCGCGGCCCGACGACGGCTCCTTCCCGCAGGGCTTCCTCACGAATACCTGACCGGTCGGCCCGGGCCCGCGCCGTCCTCAGTGCGTGAGGGCCGGCCGCCCGATCCCTGCGGCCAGGTACCGGCGCGCGTGGTCGACGAAGCGCGTCAGCTTGCGCGCCACCGCCCGGCGCGAGACGCCCAGCGCCGCGGCGACCTGCTCCGGCTCGAGCCCCTGCAC
>DASTGH010000407.1:0-5673 GCA_035719345.1 Anaeromyxobacteraceae bacterium | reverse complement strand
GGCTGTGGCGGCGCAGGGGGCGGCGCCTCGGCCGGCGGCGCGGGTGGCGGCGCTGGCGCGTCCTGGCCGCGGGAGAACGCGGGTGCGAGCGAGAGGGCGAGGGCGAGGGGGAGGGCCGTCTTCACCGCGCGGGAGCCTAGCGCTCGCTCCCCGGGCGTTCAAGGAGGCGCGGGTGGATGCAGAGGGCGCGCGCCTCCGGGGACGACCGGGCGCGGGCCGCCGCCCCCGCCCGTTTGCGGGCCTGCGCCCGATGCGTTACAGCGAGCGGCGCATGCAGCACCCGGACCTGCCCGCGCCCGACCGCACCCTCGACACGTCCGGGACGTTCTGCCCGTACCCGATCGTCGAGACGGCCCGCGCGGTGCGCGCGCTGGAGGTGGGCGCGGTGCTGCTCGTCATCGCCACCGACCCCGGGATCGCGACCGACATGCCGATGTGGTGCAAGGCGACGCGCCACGAGCACCTCGCCACGTTCCGCGACGGCAGCGCGTGGAAGAGCTTCGTCCGCAAGCGGGGGCGCCCGTGAGCGCGCCGGTGAAGGCCATCGCCATGCTCTCCGGGGGGCTCGACTCCACGCTCGCCCTCGCGCTGGTGAAGCGGCAGGGCATCGAGGTGAAGGCGGTCAACTTCTACACCGGCTTCTGCGTCACCGAGACGCAGCGCCGCAAGGGCGGGCGCGCCGACGGGACCGTGCCGCAGAACGAGGCGCTGCGCGCCGCCGCCGACCTCGAGGTCGACGTCGAGTACGTCGACATCTCCGGCCGGGCGTACCTGGACATGCTCGTCCACCCGCGCTGGGGCTACGGCGCGAACGCGAACCCGTGCGTCGACTGCCGCGTCTTCATGATGTCGCGCGCCCGTGAGATCATGGAGCGCGAGGGCGCCGCCTTCGTCTTCACTGGCGAGGTGCTGGGGCAGCGGCCGAAGAGCCAGCGCCGCGACACGCTCCGCATCATCGAGCGCGAGAGCCGGCTCGAGGGGCGCCTGCTGCGTCCGCTGTCGGCCAAGCTGCTCGAGCCGACCATCCCGGAGCGCGAGGGGCTCGTCGACCGCGAGCGGCTCGAGGACATCAGCGGCCGGTCGCGGCACCGGCAGATGGAGCTGGCGGGCCAGCTCGGCATCAGCGACTGGCCCCAGCCGGCCGGGGGCTGCTGCTATCTCACCGACGAGGCCTTCGGGCGAAAGTTCTTCGACCTCCTCGACGCCCGCGAGGCCTCGGGCGGCGAGCGCCGCATCGAGCAGGACGAGGTCCTGCTCCTCTCCACCGGGCGACACTTCCGGCTCTCGGCGCGCGCCAAGCTCGTCGTCGGCCGCAGCGAGGTGGAGAACGCGATGCTCGAGCACCACGTCGCGGGCCGCGCCCGGCTCGAGGCGAGGGACGTGCTCGGCCCCGTGGCGCTGGTGGAGGGGACGCCCACCTGGGAGGAGCGCCGCCTCGCCGCCGCCATCGTCGCGCGCTACGGCAAGGGGCGGGAGCGCCCCGAGGTGGAGGTCGAGTGGCGCGAGGGCGACCTCGTCGAGGTCTACCGGGTCGTCCCGGAGCCCGACGAGGCGCGGATCGAGGCCCTGCGCGTGTGATTCCGGGCGGCTGACCCACGCCGGCACGGCCTGCAGCGTTTCGCCGCGGCCGCTCCGCCCTGACACGGGCCTGGCCATCCGGGGTCCCCCGGCGCGAAACTACCTCCACATACAGAGCACCCCTCTCGAAAGCGGGGTCCGGCCATGGCGACGAAGCGCATCTACTCCTTCGGCGGCGGCAAGGCCGAGGGCGACCGCGGCATGAAGGACCTCCTCGGCGGCAAGGGCGCCGGGGTGGCGGAGATGTCGAACATCGGGATCCCCGTGCCGCCCGGGTTCACCATCACCACCGAGGTCTGCGCCGCCTTCTACGAGGCGGGCAAGAAGCTCCCCCGCGACGTCCCTCCCGCGGTGAGCGCGGCCCTGCGCAAGGTCGAGGCGCTCGCCGGCAAGCGCTTCGGCGACCCGGAGAACCCGCTCCTCGTCTCCGTCCGCTCCGGCGCTCGCGTCTCGATGCCGGGGATGATGGACACGGTCCTCAACCTCGGGCTCAACGACCGCACCGTGCTCGGCCTGGCCGCACGCAGCGGCAACGAGCGCTTCGCCTGGGACAGCTACCGGCGCTTCTGCGCCATGTACGGCGACGTCGTGCTCGGCATGAAGCCGGAGCGGAAGGAGGACCGCGATCCGTTCGAGGTCATCCTCGACCGGAAGAAGCACACGCTCGGCGTGAAGCTCGACTCGGAGCTGCCGGTGCCGGCCCTGAAGGAGCTCGTGGCGGAGTTCAAGGCGGAGGTGAAGCGCCGGAAGGGCCACGCCTTCCCCGAGGACCCCACGGAGCAGCTCCTCGCCGCCATCGAGGCCGTGTTCCGCTCCTGGGACAACCAGCGGGCCATCGCCTACCGGCACCTCAACGACATCCCGGCGGAGTGGGGCACGGCCGTCACGGTGCAGGCGATGGTCTTCGGCAACATGGGCGACGACTCCGGCACCGGCGTCGCCTTCACGCGAAACCCGGCCAACGGCCAGGACGAGTTCTACGGCGAGTTCCTGGTGAACGCGCAGGGCGAGGACGTCGTCGCCGGCATCCGCACCCCCCAGAAGATCGCCGAGCTGGAGAAGCGCTGGCCCGACGTGGCGCGGCAGCTCGACGACGCGCGCCGGCGCCTCGAGCGCCACTACCGCGACATGCAGGACATCGAGTTCACCATCGAGCGCGGGAAGCTCTTCCTCCTGCAGACGCGCTCCGGGAAGCGCACCGGCCTCGCCGCCGTGCGCATCGCGGTGGAGATGGCCGAGGCGAAGCTCATCACGCCCGCCGAGGCGCTCCTGCGGGTCGAGCCGGCGGCGCTCAACCACCTCCTCCGCCCCATCTTCGACGACGCGGCGAAGAGGCGCGCGCTCGGGAGCGGCAAGCTCCTGGCGAAGGGGCTGCCGGCCGGTCCGGGCGCCGCCGCCGGCCGCATCGTCCTCTTCGCCGACGACGCCGAGGCCTGGAACGCGCGCGGCGAGCACGTCATCCTGGCCCGCCACGAGACCTCGCCCGAGGACATCCGCGGCATGAACGCGGCGCAGGGCTTCCTCACCGCCTTCGGCGGCATGACCTCGCACGCCGCGCTCGTGGCCCGGCAGATGGGCAAGGTCGCCATCGTCGGCTGCGAGGCGATCTCCTTCGACTACGCCTCGCGCACCATGACCGTCTCCACCCCGCGCGGCGACAAGGTGCTCCGGGAGGGCGACTGGATCTCGATCGACGGCACCGCCGGCGAGGTGATCGAGGGCGCGATCGAGACCATGCCCTCCGAGGTCATGCAGGTCCTCATCGAGAGGACCCGCGAGCCGAAGGACGCGCCCGTCTACCAGCAGTTCGCGAAGCTCCTGGGCTGGGCCGACAAGGCGCGGCGGCTCAAGGTGCGCGCCAACGCCGACCAGCCGGACCAGGCGGCGGTCTCCATCGCCTTCGGCGCCCAGGGCATCGGCCTGTGCCGCACCGAGCACATGTTCTTCGGCGAGGGGAAGATCGGGCCGATGCGCGAGATGATCGTGGCCGAGAGCGAGGCCGAGCGCCGGGCCGCCCTGGCGAAGCTCCTGCCGCTCCAGCGCGAGGACTTCGTCGGGATCTTCCGGGCCATGGGGAACCGGCCGGTCACCATCCGCACCATCGACCCGCCGCTCCACGAGTTCCTCCCGCACGAGGACGAGGGCATCCGCGAGCTGGCGGCCCGCACCGGCAAGGGCGAGGCGCACGTGCGCCAGCGCATCGCCGAGCTGCACGAGTCGAACCCGATGCTCGGCCACCGCGGCTGCCGCCTCGGCATCTCCTACCCGGAGATCACGGAGATGCAGGCGCGCGCCATCTTCGAGGCGGCGTGCGACGTGGCGGCGGAGGGCGTCGACGTCCGCCCCGAGATCATGATCCCGCTCGTCGCCACCCGGAAGGAGATCGACCACCAGGCGAAGGTGGTGCGCGAGGTCGCCGCGGCCGTCTTCGCCGAGCGCGGGCGCAAGGTGCGGTGGTCGGTGGGCACGATGATCGAGGTGCCGCGGGCGGCGCTCCGCGCCGACGCGATCGCCGGCTCCGCCGAGTTCTTCTCCTTCGGCACGAACGACCTCACCCAGACCACCTACGGCATCAGCCGGGACGACGTGGGGCCGGTCCTCGCCAGCTACCTCGAGCGCGGCATCTACGACCGCGACCCGTTCGTCACCATCGACCGGCTGGGGGTGGGCGAGCTCATGCGCATCGCCGTGGAGCGGGGCCGGGTGGCGCGCCCGGGCCTGAAGCTCGGCATCTGCGGCGAGCACGGCGGCGATCCGAACTCGGTCGAGTTCTGCCACGAGCTCGGACTCGACTACGTGTCCTGCTCCCCGTACCGGCTCCCCATCGCGCGGCTGGCCGCGGCGCAGGCGGCGCTGAAGGAAGAGGCGGCGGGGGCGCAGGCGGCCGCGGCGGCGAAGCTCGCCACCGCGTCGAGGGCGGCGGCGAGGAACGGCCACGCGCGCGCGAGCGCGAAGTCGCCGAAGTCGCCGAAGTCGGCGGCGCACCGCCCTGCGCCACGGACGCGTCCCGCGCGGAAGGGACGCGCACCGCGGGCGCCCGTGTAGGTCGCTGTCGGCACTCCCTCTCCCGGGGCTCGCCGGGGGAGGGAGGTCCGGCACCCGCAGGTCGGCGGCGACGAGCGCGCCCGCCGGCTGATCCCGATCGCGGTCGCTGGATCGGCCCTTGCTTCGCGAGAGACTGCCCCGCTTTGCACGGGGGCGGTTTTTTGACGGTCGGGCGACCCCCGGCCACACTCGCCGAGCCTCATGTCCCGCGCCCGTCTCCCGCTCCTGCTGCTCGCGCCGTGCTTCGCGCTCTTCGCTTTCCTGGCGCTCCCGCTCCCGCGGGCAGCCGCCGTGGAAGGGCCTGAAAAAGCTGCCGACCCCGCCGGCGCGGAGCCGGTGGCGCCGGCGCCCGACGCGTCGCCTTCGGCCGCAACCGTTGCGCCGTCCGGGGCGGAGGCGCACCCGCCGGAGACGCCGCGACTCCCGCTCGGACCGATGCGGATCGATCCCGCCACCGGGCGGTACGTGGCGAGCTACGGCCCTGGGCGGGCGACCCTGTCCGTCTCGCCGCGCCTCCAGCAGGGTCTGGAGAAGCTCCTCGCCGGCTACCGCGTCCCGACCGGCGCCGTCGTGCTCATGGAGCCGCGCACCGGCCGCGTGGTGGCGATGGCCGAGCACGTCGAGCGCGGCCCGCGCTCCTCGCCGGTCTCGCTCCGCCCCGTCGCCCCGGCGGCGAGCGTCTTCAAGATCGTGACCAGCGCGGCGCTCCTCGACCGCGGCATCGGCCCCGACTCCGAGGTGTGCTTCCACGGCGGGAAGCATCGCATCCAGAAGACGCTCCTCGCCGACGATCCGCGCCGCGACCGCCGCTGCCTCACGCTCGCCGCGGCGCTCGGCAAGAGCGCCAACGTCGTCTTCGCCAAGCTGGCGGGGCGCGACCTCACCGCCGACCTCCTCCGGCTGGAGGCCGGGCGGTTCCTCTTCAACGCACCGCTCCCCTTCGACTGGCCGGTGGAGCCTTCGACGGCGCGCATCTCGGGTCGACGGCGAACGTGTCCCGCGCCGCATCTACAATCCTTTCGAGCAACACGAAAACTTCCGTGCCGTCGC
>DASTGH010000406.1:0-17836 GCA_035719345.1 Anaeromyxobacteraceae bacterium | reverse complement strand
GACTGCGCGGCCGCGCTCCGGTCGCTCGCAGCGCGCGTGCCGGAGCGCGCTCCCGGGTGCGAGGAGAACGCGGAGTGCGTGGCGCTGTCCCTGCCCGGCGCGCCGGCGCCGCTCGCCGCCGCGCGCGCCTGGCCCGACCTGGCGGCGGCCGAGCTGCGCGAGGTGGAGGAGGCCTGCCCCGGCCCGTCGCCCGACACCTCCGCCGCGGGCGAGGCGGTGCCGCTCACGCAGTTCCCGGCGTGCCTGCGCGGCCGCTGCCGCCTGGCCGCGGACACCCCCTCGGCCGCGCGCTGGCGCAAGCCGGCGCTGGCGTCGCCATCGTGCCTGCACGGGGCGCTCGCCACGGCGGCGGCCGCCCTGCGCGCCGAGGTCGTCGTCCGCTTCACGGTGGGAAAGAGCGGGCGCGCCTTCGGCGTGGCGTTCGATCCGCCCGACGCGCCGGCGGAGGCGGTGTCCGCGCTGCGGGAGGGCGTCCTCGGCTGCAGGTGGCGCCCCGGAGCCACCGCGTCGGAGGATCCGGCGCGGGTGCAGGTGAAGCTGCCGGTGCGGCCGGGGGGGTGAGGGCGCGCGCCGCGGGCGCCGCCTGCGCCGGGCCCGCCTTGCCGCTCCGACCGCCTTCCGTTACGAACCGTCGCTCCGCGATGGCGTCCTCCACCCTCACCGAGCGGGACCCATCGCTGACCGGAGCCCCCGCGCCGCTCGCGGCCCCAGCGGTCGAGCTGCGCGGGGCGGGCCGCGCGTTCGGCGCGTTCCGCGCGCTCGAGGAGGTGGCGCTCGCGGTCCACCCGGGCGAGCGGGTCGCCATTCTCGGGCCGAGCGGCGCGGGCAAGTCCACGCTGCTGCGGCTCGCCAACTCCTCGCTCGCCGCGACGGCGGGCGAGGTGCGGATCCTCGGGCACGACCCGCAGCGCCTCGCCCCGCGCGCGCTGCGCGCGCTCCGCGCCCGGATCGGGAGCATCTACCAGCAGCTCCACCTCGTCCCGCAGGCCAGCGCGCTCGAGAACGTGCTCATGGGGCGGCTCGGCCGGCGCTCGGCGATCGGCACCGCGGTCGCGGCGCTGCGCCGCGCCGACCGCGAGGAGGTCCGCGACGTGCTCGCGCGCGTCGGGATCGCGCACAAGCTCGACGAGCGGGTCGACCGGCTCTCGGGCGGGGAGCAGCAGCGCGTGGCGGTGGCCCGCGTCCTCTACCAGGCGCCCGACGTGGTCGTCGCGGACGAGCCGTTCTCGTCGGTGGACCCGGAGCGCTCCGCGGCGGTGCTGGCGCTCCTGGTCGAGGCCGCGCGCGGGCGCACGCTCCTCCTCTCCACGCACCAGCTCGAGCCGGTGCTGCCGCACTTCCCGCGCCTCGTCGGCCTGCGCGCGGGGCGGGTGGTCTTCGACCGGCCGCGTGAGCAGGTCACGTCCGCCGACCTGGCGCTGCTCTACCAGCCGGAGGAGGCCACCCGCTCGCAGGAGCCGCGGCGCGTGCTCGTCCCCGGACGGCCGGAGCCCCGCCCCGGGCGCGAGGGGTCGGAGCTCCGCATCGGCGCCTCCACCACCCCAGGCGACCACCTCCTGCCGGCGGCTGTGGCGGCCTTCGCCCGCGCCGAGCCCGGCGTGCAGCTGCGGCTGTCGGTGGCGAGCACGGCCGACACGCTGCGCGGGCTGCGCGAGGGCCGGTTCGACCTCGCCTTCGTCGGCGCCCGGCCGCACCTCGACGGCCTCCACTTCGAGGACTGGGCGGACGACGAGATCGTCCTCGTCGCGCCCGCCGACTTCGGCGGCCTCCCCGTCCCGCTGCACGCATCGCTCGTGGCGCGCCTCCCGCGCGTCGACCGCGAGCCCGGCTCGGCGACGCGCGCCGTGGTCGAGGCGCAGCTGGCGAGCCTGGGCGCGCCGCTCGATCCCTCCGCCGCCGTCGTCGAGGTGGGGAGCGTCGGCGCGCTCGCCGCGGCGGTGGCGCGCGGCCTGGGGGTGGGATTCGCCTCCCGCCGCGCCGTGCGCGCGGCGCTGCGCGATGGGCGCCTGCAGGAGGTGCCGATCGACGGGGTCCGGGTCCTGCGCGGCTTCTTCGCCGCCTGGCGCGAGGGGATGGAGCCCTCGGCCGCGGCGCGGCGCTTCCTGTGGCTGGCGCGCAGGGCGGCGGGGAGCGGCGAGTGACCGCGATCCCGCGGGCGCGCCTCCCCTGGGCCCTCTCCTGGCCCGGCCTCCTCCTCGCGGTCGCCGTCGCGCTCGCCTGGCGCGGCTCCGGCGGCGACCTGGCAGCCCTCGTCGGGCCCGAGGCGCGCGCCGCGGCCGGCGACTTCGCGCGCGGGTTCTGGCCGCCGGCGCACGACCCCGAGCTCCTCGCCTCCCTGGCCCGGCCGCTCGCCGAGACCGTCGCCATCGCGCTCCTGGGCATGGCGCTGGCGCTCGTCCTCGGGATCCCGCTGGCGCTGCTGGCGGCCTCGCCCGACGTCCTCACGGCCTGCGGCGCGCGCGCCGGCCCGGGGCGCCGGGCGGCGCACGCGCTGGCGCGCGGCGTCCTGGCGACGATGCGCTCCGTCCCCGAGATCGTCTGGGCCCTCCTCTTCGTGCGCGCGGTCGGGCTCGGGCCCCAGGCCGGCGTGCTCGCCCTCGGGATCGGGTACGGCGGCGTGATCGGCAAGGTGTTCGCCGATCTCATCGAGGGCGTGCCGCGCGCGGCGGCCGGCGCGCTCGGCGCCGCCGGCGCGCGGCCCTGGTCGGCGTTCGCCATGGGCATCCTGCCCCCGGCGCGCCCGCTCCTCGCGTCGTACGCGCTCTACCGCCTCGACTGCGCCCTGCGCGCCTCGGCCGTGCTCGGCCTGGTCGGCGCCGGCGGCGTGGGCCAGCAGCTCGAGCTGTCGCTCAAGATGCTGCGCTACGACGAGGTGGCGACCTGGGTCCTCGCGCTCTTCCTGCTCGTCGCAGCCGTCGACGTCGGATCGCAGCTCCTCAGGCGCCGGGTGGCGGCGCAGGGATCGCTCTTCCCGCGCACGCGCCGCGCGCTCGCCCTCCGCCTCGCCGCCGCGCTCGGCGCCGTCGCGGCGCTCGCCGGCGCGGCGCGCGTGCTCGACCTCGACGCGGCCGCGCTCCTCTCCGCCGACTCGGCCCGGTCCATGGCGGCGTTCCTCCGAGGGCTCTGGCCGCCCGACCTGTCGGCGAGCGTGGTGCGCGAGCTCGTGCCCCGCGCGCTCGAGACGCTGGCCATCTCGGTGCTGGGGACGGCCCTCGCCGCCGTCCTCGGGCTGGCGCTCGCCTTCGCCGCGGCGCGGCCGCTCTCCCGGGTGCCGGGCGCGGAGCCACGCGGGGCGGCGCGTGCCGGCGGCGCTGCGCTAGCGCTCGCCGTCCGCGGGGTGATGAACCTCGGCCGCACGCTTCCGGAGCTGCTGTGGGCGCTCGCCTTCGTGCTGGCGGTGGGCCTCGGGCCCTTCGCCGGCGCGCTGGCGCTGGGCGTGCACACGTCCGGCGTGCTGGGCCGGCTCTACTTCGAGGCGCTGGAGGAGGTGCCCGGCGCGCCGCTCGCGGCGCTGCGCGACGCCGGCGCCTCGGGCGCCGGGCTGGCGGCGCACGGCCTGTGGCCGCAGGTCTTCCCGCAGCTCGTCGCCTACACGCTCTACCGCTGGGAGGTGAACATCCGCGCCTCGGCGGTGCTGGGCGTGGTGGGCGCGGGCGGCCTGGGCCGCGACCTGAAGCTGGCGCTGTCGTGGTTCGACTACCCGCGCGCGACCACGCTCGTCCTCACCATCCTCGTGCTCGTGCTCGCCGTCGACGCGGCCAGCGCGGTCGTTCGCCGCCGCATCCTGCGCGGGCCGCCGGAGAGCGCGGCGCGCGAGCGGATGGAGAACGAGAAGGCGCTCGCCGCGTGAGGGGCGCCGCCCTTCGACTCCGCTTCGCGCAGCCTGTCCTGAGCGGAGGCGACGCCGGAGCCGAAGGGCTCAGGGCCAACGTGGAGCGATCGCCGCGTCAGCTCCGGTCCTTGACCAGCCCGGCGCTCTTCGCCGCCGCCTCGATGCCCTGGTAGTTCTCGGGCTTCGTCTCGACGAAGCGCGAGGCGCGCTGCAGGTCGAGGATGGCCTTCTGCTCCGGCTTCGCCGGGTCGAGCGCCAGGAACGCGGCCTTGATGCGCGCCGTCAGCTTCGGATCGAGGTCGCCGCGGACCGTCCAGTTGTAGTCGAAGAAGTCGGGCGTCGTGTAGAAGACCTCGACCTTGCTCGTGTCCACCTTCTTCTCGGCGACGAGCTTGTTCCACACCGACTCGTTGAGCGCGCCGGCGTCCACCTTGCCGCTCTCCACCCACTTGGCGGTGGCGTCGTGCGCGCCGGAGAAGGCGTACCGGGCGAGGTCCTTGTCGGGCTGGATCCCGTTCTGCATGAGGAACCAGCGCGGCATGAGGTGGCCCGAGGTGCTCGACTCGGAGCCGAAGGCGAGCGTCTTGCCCTTGAGGTCGGCGAGCGACTTGATCCCCGAGCCGGTGCGCGTGATGAACTTGGAGTGGAAGTGGGCGTCCTCCTCGCGCTGCACGAGCGGGATGGCCGTCCCGGTGCGGCGCCGCGCCTGGACGAAGGTGAAGCCGCCGTACCAGACGAGGTCGAGGTGTCCGCCGGCGAGCCCCTCCACGGTGGCGGCGTAGTCGGTCACCGGGACGAACTTCACCTCCATGCCCAGCTCCTTCGAGAGGTAGTCGCCGAGCGGCTTGAACTTGCGCTGCAGCTCGGTGGGCGCCTCGTCGGGGATGGCGGAGACGCGCAGCACCTTGTCCTCGGCGGGGGCGCGGGAGGCGAGCGCGAGGAGGGAGAGCGCGGCGAGCGTGCGGAAGGTCATCTCGGAGGGTCCTGGGTCTCGGGGAGCCGACGGTGCTTAGCGGCCCCCGCCGCGGCGTGCCACGCCGCATCGAGGCCGTGACCGCGCCCGGCGCGGGCTAGACTCGCCCGCCATGCTCGCCACCCTCCTCGCCGCCGCGATCGCCGCCGCTGCTTCGCCGCCGGCGTTCCGCGTCGACTACTTCCACACCGGGAACGCGACCGAGGAGCGGTTCGCGCTCGACCGGCTCGTCCTCGAGCCCTTGCCGTTCCCCGGCAACCCGGCGCGCCCGCTCGACGAGACGAACCTGGGGAAGTACCTGTTCGAGGTCCGCGACCTCGCCACCGGGCGGCTCCTCTACGCGCGCGGCTTCGCCTCGATCTACGGCGAGTGGGAGACGACGCCCGAGGCGAAGGAGCGCCACCGCACCTTCCACGAGTCGCTGCGCTTTCCACGGCCCGCCGCACCGGTGCAGGTGGTCGTGAAGAAGCGCGACGCGCGCAACCTCTTCCGGGAGGTGTGGACCCTGGCGGTGGATGCCGCGGACCCCGCCGTCGATCCGTCGCCTCCGGCCTCGCCCGGCCCCGTCATCGAGATCCTGAGGAGCGGACCGCCCGAGGCGAAGCTCGACCTGCTCCTGCTCTGCGACGGGTACACCGCCGCGGAGCGGGGCAAGTGCGAGAAGGACGCGCGCCGCCTCACCGCCGCGCTGCTGGCGCAGCCGCCGTTCCGCGAGCGGAAGGCCGACCTCAACGTGTGGGCGCTCGCGCCGCCCGCGGCGGAGCGCGGCGTCTCGCGCCCCTCCACCGGCCTGCACCGCGCGAGCCCGCTCGGCGCGAGCTACGACGCGTTCGGGAGCGAGCGGTACGTGCTCACCTTCGAGAACCGGAGGGTGCGCGAGGCCGCCTCCTTCGCGCCCTACGACGCGCTCGCCATCCTGGTGAACGGCGAGACGTACGGAGGAGGCGGCATCTTCGGCCTGTACGCCACGGTCGCCGCCGACAGCCGCTGGGCCGAGTACATCTTCGTCCACGAGCTGGGGCACAGCCTGGCCGGCCTGGCGGACGAGTACTTCACCTCGCCGACCTCGTACCTGCCGGCGGCGGACCGGGTGGAGCCCTGGGAGCGCAACGCGACCGCGCTCCTCGACCCGGCGCACCTCAAGTGGAAGGCGCTCGCCACGCCCGGCGTCCCCATCCCGACGCCGTGGCGGGCGGAGGCGTTCACCGCGCGCTCGCGGGAGTTCCAGGCGGAGCGGCAGCGCATCAGGGCCGAGCGCCGGCCCGAGGCGGACATGGACGCGCTCTTCCTCGCCGAGCAGAAGGAGGAGACGGCCTTCCTCGCAGCCGAGCCCCACGCCCGCGAGGTGGGCGCCTTCGAGGGCGCCATGTACGAGGCGAAGGGCTATTACCGGCCGCAGGCGGACTGCATCATGTTCACGAGGAACCCGGTGCCGTTCTGCGCGGTGTGCCGGGCGGCGTTGACGGAGATCCTGGACCTGTACAGCAGGGGGAAGTAGGGCTTGGACCTCCCCCTCCTCCACCTCGCCCTCCTCGCCCTGGTCGCGTTCGTCGCCGGCATCGTGGACGCCGTCGCGGGAGGCGGTGGGCTGCTCACCGTCCCCGCCCTCGTGACGGCCGGGCTGCCGCCGCACCTGGCGCTCGCGACGAACAAGGGGCAGTCGGTCTTCGGCGCCGCCGCCGCGCTCCTGCGCTTCGCCCGTGCCGGGATGGTGGACGCGGCCCGGGCGCGGGTCGCCTTCCCGGCCGGGCTCGTCGGGTCGCTGCTGGGGGCGGCCGCCGTGCTGCGGGTTCGGCCGGAGGTGCTGCGGCCGGTGGTGCTCGCGCTGCTCGTCGGCGCCGCCGCGTTCGTGGGGCTGCGGCGCGGGCCGCCGCGCGTCGCCGCGCGGGTGTCGGCCCGGCGCGCCCCGCTCGCGGCCGCGCTCATCGCGCTCGTCATCGGCGCCTACGACGGCTTCTTCGGCCCGGGCACCGGCACGCTGCTCATCGTCGCCTTCGCCTCGCTGCTCGGGGACGGCCTGGCGCGCGCCTCGGGCGAGGCCAAGGCGGTGAACTTCGCGTCGAACCTGGCGGCGGTGCTCCTCTTCGCCGCCCGCGGCGTCGTCCTCTGGCGCGTGGCGCTGCCCATGGCCGCGGCGCAGTTCGCCGGCGGCATGCTCGGGGCGCACCTGGCGGTGCGCCGGGGCGACGCCTTCGTGCGGCGGGTGGTGCTCCTCGTGGTCGTCGCGCTGTGCGTGAAGCTGGGGCGCGACCTGCTGGTCGCGCGCTAGGCCTGCGCCGGCCTCCGGGGCTCGTCACGCCCTGGGCGCGAGCGGGCGCGGCGCCGGGCGCAGGGAGAGCGCCTCCACCAGCTCCGCGAGGCCGTGCCGCCTGTCGACCACGAGGTCGGCGCCGAGCGCGTCGGCGCGCGAGGTCCACGCCCGCCCGCCGGCCCGGCTCAGCGCCACGATGACGAGTCTCGGCGCCTCCCGGCGGATGCGGCGGAGCAGCTCGGGGACGCCCTGCAGCGCCATCGCCTCGTCGACGAGCAGCCCGTCCGGCTGCGTGCGGCGGAGCACCTCCAGCAGCTCGTCGGCGGTGCCGGCCTCGCCGGCGACGTGCAGATCGCCCGCGTCGCGCAGGAGCGCCACGAGCCGCGCCCGCTCCCCGGGCGAGGGCTCGCCGACGACCACGTGCGGGCGCAGGAGCCGCTCGTGCACGGGAGGGGGAGCTGCCGGCTTCATCACCGCGAGAGCTTATGCGCGGCGGCGCGCCGGCGGGAGCCGGGGAAGCGCCGACGCGCCCCGGCGGGCCAACGCCCGACGCCGGCGCCGGCGGATCGTCCGACGGCGTGTCGGGCGATCCCCCGACGCCGCTCACTCGACGAGCTTGTGGTGGAGCGCGTAGCGGGTCAGCTCGACGTTGGTCGAGACCCCGAGCTTGCCCGCGATGCGGGCGCGGTAGGTCGCGATCGTCTTCTCGGAAAGGCCGAGCTCGACCGCGATCTCCTTCTGCGACCGCCCGCTCGCCACGAGCCGGAGCACCTCCAGCTCGCGGCTGGAGAGCGCCTCGTGCGGCGCCTGCGGCGCTCCGCCGAGCGCGCCGGCGAGCCGCTCGGCGAGCGACGCCGTCACGTACTTGCCGCCGGCGAGGGCCTTGCGGACGGCGGCGACGAGCTCGTCGGCGGCGCTCTCCTTGGTGAGGTACCCCGCCGCCCCGAGGCGCAGGCAGCGCACCGCGAACTCCTGCTCCGGGTACGCGCTCAGCATGAGGAAGGGGAGCCGCGCCCAGCGCGTGCGCGCCTCGGCGAGGAGGTCGAGCCCGCTCGCGCCGGGGAGGTGGATGTCGAGCAGGACGAGGTCCGGCGCCGATCGCTCGATGGCCGCGCGGCCCTCGGCCACCGTGCCCGCCTCCTCCACCGCGCAGCCGGGCAGGCCGTCGGCCAGGATGTGGCGCAGCCCGCGCCGCACCACCTCGTGATCGTCGACGATGAGGATCCGGGTCATCCGCGCGGCACGACGCGGTCGGGGACGACGGCGGTGACGACCGTGCCGCCCCCCGGGCCGCGCTCGAACGAGACGTCGCCGCCGAGCATCATGGCGCGCTCGCGCATGCCGAGCAACCCGAGCGCGCCCCGACCCTCGCGCGCGCCCGGGTCCATGCCGCGCCCGTCATCGGCCACGCGCAGCGTGAAGCGCCCGCCGGACGCGCGCAGCGCGACCTCGACGTTGCTGGCCCCGGCGTGGCGCACCACGTTGGTGAGCGCCTCCTGCAGGATGCGGTAGAGCCCGGTGGCCGCCTCCGATGGCGGCTCGGGCAGGTCGTCGGGCACGTCCACGCGGCAGGCGATCCCGCCGCGCGCCTCGAGGTCGCGCATCGCCTCGCGCACCGCCGCGCCCAGCCCGAGCCGGTCGAGCGCTCCCGGGCGCAGCTCCGCCGCGATCCGCTGCACCGCGCCCACGGCGCGGTCGGAGAGCGCGTTCGCGGCCACGGCGCGCTCCAGCACGGCCGACACCTCGGCCGAGCGCGGCTGGTCTCCCAGCCGGCGCTCGATCCAGCGCAGGTCCATCTTGAGCCCGGTGAGCACCTGCCCCAGCTCGTCGTGGAGATCGCGCGCGATGCGGGTCGTCTCCTCCTCCCGGACCACCTGCAGCCGCGAGGCCAGCGCGCGCAGCTCCTGCCGCGAGCGCAGCGTCTCGAGCCCGTAGGCGAGGTCCTCCGCCAGCTGCCGGAAGAGCCGCACCACCTCCGCGTCGAAGGCGCCGGGCTCGGCCGAGTAGAGCGCGAGCACGCCGCGGCGGCCGCCGCCGCGCTCGAAGGGCAGGGCCAGGTTCGAGGCGTAGCCGCGGCGGAGCGCCTGCGCGCGCCAGGGGCCGAAGCGCAGGTCGGCGGCGATGTCGTCGGTCACGGCCGGCTGGCCGGTCCGGATCGCGACCCCGATCGGTCCGCGGCCCCGATCCTCGTCCGCCCAGGTGAGCCGCAGCGCGTCGAGATAGCCCTCGTCGTGCCCGGCTCGCGCCACCGGCCGGACCGAGCGCGCCACGTCCGCCTCGGCGAAGCCCACCCACGCCATCCGGAAGCCGCCCGGCTCCACGGCGGCGCGGCACACCGCCTCGAGCAGCTCGTGCTCCTCGCGCGCCCGCACCAGGGCCTCGTTGCAGGCGAGGAGCGTGCGCAGCGCGCGGTTCGTGCGGCCGAGCGTCTCCTCGAGGAGCTCGCGATCGCTCACGTCGCGCAGCGCCACCAGCAGCGCCGGCCGGCCGCCGTGCTCCATCGGCGCGACCGAGACGTCCGCCCGGAAGGACGAGCCGTCGAGGCGCCGCATCGTCCGCAGCGCGAGCTGGTCGAACGGCCGGCCGCCGAGGATGCGCTCGATGCGTTCGCGGACCGCCCGGTGGTCCTCGGGCGCGACGAGGTCGAGCACGCCGCGCAGGAGCGCCGCCGGACCGGCGGCGCCGAACAGGTCCGCCGCGCGCGCGTTGGCATAGACGACGCGCTCGTCCTGCACGATGAGGCAGCCGTCCGGCGACTTCTCGACCAGGGCGCGGTAGCGCGCCTCGCTCGCCGCGAGGCGGGCGGCGGCCTCGCGGTCGCGCGCCGCGCCGCGGCGGAGGACGACGTGCAGCGCCGTGCCGGTGGCGAGCACGAAACCCCAGCCCTTGAGCGTCGACCACCAGGCGACGGCCTCGGGCGTGGGGGCGAGCCGCACCACCACGCGATCCGAGACCAGGATCCAGACGGCGGTCACGATGACGTAGGCGATCGGGAGCCAGACGGCGACCCGGTCGAGCCGGCCGCGGGCGGGACCCGCGCTCACGCGGGGTTGAGCCAGCGCCGGCCCGCGCGGGCGAGCAGCGCGTCACCCGCCGCCGGACCCCAGCTCCCGGCGGCGTAGTTGGGGAAGTCGCGCGCCGGCAGGCTCGCCCACAGGTCGAGGATGGGCGTGGCGATGCGCCAGGCCGCCTCGACGCTGTCGTACCGGTGGAAGAGCGTGGAGTCGCCGACCATGGCGTCGTAGAGGAGCCGCTCGTAACCGGTGGCGGCCGGCTGCGGCCCGAAGTCCTCGTAGCTGAAGTCGAGCTTCACCGGGTCGAGCACCATGGGCCCGGGCCGCTTCGCCTTCATCCGGATGCAGATCCCCTCGTCGGGCTGGATGAGGAGCTCGAGCCGGTTCGGCTCGATGTCCTCCATGCCGGTGGAGCGGAAGAGCTGGAGCGGCGGCCGGCGGAACTCGATGACGATGCGGGTGTCGCGTTTCGCGAGGCGCTTGCCGGACCGGACGTAGAAGGGGACGCCCGCCCAGCGCCAGTTGTCGACCGAGAGCTCCATGGCCGCGTAGGTGTCGGTCTGCGAGCGCGGCGAGACGTTCTTCTCCTGCCGGTAGGCGGGGACCTTCTTTCCCCCGACGAACCCCTCGCCGTACTGGCCGCGCACGGTCGCGGCCAGGATCTCCTCCGGCGCCATGGGCCGGATGGCCTCCAGCACCTTCACCTTCTCGTTGCGCAGCGCCTCGGCCCCCAGCGTCGAGGGCGGCTCCATGGCCACGAGCGCCAGGAGCTGGAAGATGTGGTTCTGGATGATGTCGCGCAGGACGCCCGAGGTCTCGTAGTACGCGCCGCGCCCCTCGACGCCCAGCTCCTCCGCGACCGTGATCTGCACGTGATCGATGTAGCGGCGGTTCCAGATCGGCTCGAACACGCCGTTCGCGAAGCGGAAGACGAGGATGTTCTGGACCGTCTCCTTCCCGAGGTAGTGATCGATGCGGTAGATCTGGTGCTCCTCCAGCACCGCGCGCAGCGCGTCGTTGAGCACCCGCGAGCTCTCGCTGTCGCGGCCGAACGGCTTCTCGATGATGACGCGCCGCCAGCGGCCGCCCTCCTCGCGCATGAGGCCCGCCGCGCCCAGGCGCTGCACCACCGGGCCGAAGGCGTCGGGGGGGATCGCCAGGTAGAAGAGCACGTCGCCGCCGGTCTGGTGCTCGCGATCGAGCTCCGCCAGCCGCTCGCCCAGGCGCCGGTAGGTGGCCGGGTCTTCCAGGTCGCCCGAGACGCAGTGCAGCCGCGCCCGGAAGTCGCCCCACAGCTCCGCGTCGACCGGGCGGGTCGCGAACTCGTGCAGGTCCTTCGACATGAGCTCGCGGAACGCCTCGTCGTCGCACGCCTTCCGCGCCATGCCGACCATGGCGAAGTCGCGCGGCAGGAGCCCGTTCGCCCGGAGGTTGTAGAGCGACGGGAGGAGCTTGCGCTTCGTGAGGTCGCCGGTGGCGCCGAAGACGACGAGCGAGCACGGGTCGCCCGGGCGCTCCAGGACGGGGGGTTCCGCGGCCATCCCCACCCCATTAACGGGGCTCGGGCGCGGCGCCGGGCCGGCGCCGCCAGGCCACATGGGTGTGTCTTGCCCGCCCCCGACCGGACCTTACGTTGCGTGGCACACGCACACGGAGGCTTCGATGCTCACGATCCGCCGCGCCGAGGCGCGCGGCCACGCCGACCACGGCTGGCTCGACACCCGCCACACCTTCTCCTTCGCCGACTACCACGACCCGGAGCACATGGGCTTCTCGGACCTGCGCGTCATCAACGAGGACCGGGTGCGCCCGGGCCAGGGCTTCGGGCGGCACGGGCACCGCGACATGGAGATCATCTCCTACGTGCTCGCCGGCCAGCTCGGGCACCGCGACTCGATGGGGAACGGCTCGGTCATCCGCCCGGGCGAGGTGCAGCGCATGAGCGCCGGCACCGGCGTGCTCCACAGCGAGATGAACCCATCCGCCACCGAGCCCGTCCACTTCCTCCAGATCTGGATCCTGCCGGACCGCGCCGGGCACGAGCCCGGCTACGAGCAGAAGGCGTACCCGGAGGCGGAGCGGCGCGGGCGGCTGCGCCTGGCCGCCTCGCCCGACGGCGCCGAGGGATCGGTGACCATCCACCAGGACGCGCGCGTCTACCTCGCGCTGCTCGGCCAGGGCGAGCGGGTGCGCCACGCGCTCGCGCCCGGGCGCACCGCCTGGGTCCAGGTGGCGCGCGGCGAGGTGACGGTGAACGGCGAGCGGCTGCGCGCCGGCGATGGGGCCTCGCTCTCCGGCGAGGCGGCCGTCGAGCTGGCCGGCGGCGGGGACGCGACGGCCGACGTGCTGCTCTTCGACCTCCGCGCCTGAGCGACAGGCGCGAGGCGCGGCGCCGGCGCCGGCTCAGGGAGCCGGCGACAGCGCCACCGCCTCGCGCCCGCGCGTCCGGGCCCAGAGCAGGACCGCGAAGACGCACCCGGCCGCGCTCGATGCCGTGAAGAACGCCATCATGGGGCCGTAGCCGGCGGGGTTCGCCGCGCTGGCGCCGGCCGCGTCGTTGAGGCGCCCCGCCACCAGGTTCGCGCCGGCGATGCCGGCGTTCTGCACGATCCACATGAGCCCGATGGCGGTGCCGAACCGGCTCGGCGCGACGAGGCGCGAGACGAGCGGCCACATCGCCGCGGGCACGAGCGAGTAGGAGACGCCGATGAGCACGGTGGCGACCCCGAGCCCGTAGCCGCGCGTCATGACCAGCAGCGAGGCGGGCAGGAGCAGCGCGCCGAAGGCCTGCAGGGCCGCGTGGCGCCCGGTGCGGTCGCAGAGCCAGCCGAAGAGCGGCGTGGCGAACAGCGCCGCCAGGAAGACGTGCGCGTTGATCTGGCCCGCCTCCTCCAGCCCGAGGCCGTGCGCGTGCTGGAAGTACTTGATGGCGAAGGTGGAGCGGAAGGCGAGGATGACGGCGTACCAGAGCACGCACAGGACGAGGAGGTACCAGTACGGCCGGCCGAAGCCGAGGAGATCGCGGGGCGAGAAGGGCTGCGCCTGGCGCTCGGCCTGTCCCGCCGGCGCCGCCCGCCGCTCCAGCGCGTGGTAGGCGACGCTCGCGGCGAAGCTGGTCGCGGCGACGACGGCGGCGAGCGCGAGCGCCCCCTGCCACCCGCGCGCGTACGCCGGCGCGGCGATGGTCGGCGACAGGTCCGCCACCCATGAGCCGGCGCGGCCCATGCCGAGGGTGATGCCCATCATGAGCGCGGTGTGGCGCCGCGGGTAGAAGAGCGTCACCGCCGCCAGGCTCGCGATGTTGAACGTCTCCGCGCCGACGCCGTAGAGGAGCCGCCCGGCGGCCATCACCGGGAAGCTGGGGCTGGCCGCGGTGAGCACCGCACCCGCGAAGCAGACGCCCGCCGTCCACGCGAACACCCGCCCCGCGCCGAACCGGTCGACGAGGATGCCGCCGACGAGGATGAGGACGACGTTCGGAAGGCTGTAGATGGCGTTGAGCGTGCCGATCTGCGTGTCGGAGAACCCGAGCTGCCGCTGCAGCAGCTCCGCGACCGGCCCGATGGAGTCGTAGACGTAGAAGTTGCCGAAGAGCGCGAGCGAGACGAGCGCCATGGCGGCGAGGCCGTGGCGAGGCGCGGCGGGCGTGGTGGAGGCGTCGGGCATGGCGGGCGGGGGATGCTCGCACGCTGCCGAAATGAGGTCGAGGACGGGTCGAAGGATGCCGGCCCGGATCTTGGAGGTCGGGCTACGGATCCCCCTCCCCCGCGCCAGCGGGGGAGGGCCGGGGAGAGGGCGAGGGCTCGGCGGTCCCGACTCCCTACTCCTCCGCCGCCGGCTCCCTCACCGGCGCCGGCTGCAGGAGCTCGCCCACCTTCGCCGTCCACGACGGCTCCCGCTCCGCGCGACGGCCCTTGCGGGCGCGAAAGCGCTGGTGCACCTCGAAGGCGAAGCCGTCGAGCACCTCGGGGTCGATGGGGTCGCCGTTCAGCGAGAGCGTGAGCGAGAGGAGGCCCTCCTTCTCGGACACGTGGTGGAACTGCGCCTCGGCGATCTTGTTCGGCATGCACTCGAGCGGACCGACCGAGAGCACGGCGTCGATCTCGCGGCGCCGCCACGCCTGCACCGGGACGCCGATGGTGAGCGTGGACTCGACCTCCAGCTCCTCGCGCAGGTAAGGGCGCGCCGCCGACAGCACCTCGGGGATCTCGGCGTGCCCGGGCCAGCCCAGCACCTCGGCCGCCGCGCCGTGGACGATTCCGATCATGCGCTCGCGGAGCCGGCTCTCGACGCGGTCGAGGACGCCGCGCTTCGACCCGTTCTTGAGCGAGATGTAGTCGGCGTACTGCACGAACTCGACCACCGGCTCGAGGCGGGCGCGGATCCCGCGCCGCTCCAGCGCCTCGGCCACGAAGTCGTTCGCGAACGGGTCGGAGCGGACGTAGATCTCGCCCACCAGCAGGACGGTGGGGATCTCCTTCTGCGCCTTCACCGCCGCGAACGCCTCGGCCGCCTCGCGCACCAGCGCGCTGATGCCGTAGAGGCGGCCGCTCGCCACCTCCAGGAGCGCCTTCGCCGCGCCCAGGTCGCCGGCGGTCGCCTCCTCGATGCGGCGCAGGAGCCGCTCGCTCCAGGTGGCGTGCAGCGCCGCCGCGGCGCCGTCGCGCGTCTCGACCGGACGGACATCGTGCAGCATCTCCTCCAGCACGCCCGCGGCCGCGACGCCCGCGAAGATGGCCGTCTTGAAGCCGGGCGGCATGCCCTGGAAGTAGTCGCCGAACGGCGGCGACCAGATCGAGACCCGGTCCCCGTGCCCGAGGCGCGCCAGCACGAGCTGGTGCAGCTGCTTGTACGAGCCGAAGCGGCAGGGGCCGTCCGAGCCCGGCATCAGGAAGACGAGCTGCTCGTCCTTCACGTCGGGCTGCTCGATGCGGTCGAGGAGCATCCCGAGCGTCAGCGTCATGGGCAGGCATTCCTTGCCCGAGGTGTGCCGCCGGCCCGTGCGCAGCGCCTCGCGGGTGGGGCGCAGCATCTCGGCCCGCACGCCCACGCCGCGCATGGCGGCCGCGACGGCAGCCGCCTCCGGACCCATGGGTGACACCAGCAGCCGCACCTTGCGCGCGGCCATCCCCAGCACCGTCTCGGGCGGCACCGTCAGCTTCTCTCCCCCGCGCGGCGCCGCGGACCGCGCCGCCCGCCGGTCCTCCCGCACGCAGTGCAGGAACGCCTCGACCCGCGTCTTCGTCCCGGCGTCGCCGGCGTGGCCGTCGGTCTCGATGATGGAGAACGGCCGCCCCTCCATGAGCCAGGAGAAGGCGTGCACGGTGAAGCTGTCCGGCCCGCAGGAGTAGTTGGAGCAGAAGATCGAGTAGACGTCCTTCTCGCGGCGCACGTGCCAGGCGGCGCGCAGGATGCGCTGCCCGTAGCCCCAGAACACGTCCTCGAAGACGGGCGCGTCGTCGGGGACCGGGTAGCAGTCCACCGGGATGGCGATGGCGCCCTGCTCGCGCAGGATGGCCGGGACGTTCGAGTTGAGGACGTCGTTGTGGATGGTGTAGGCGCGGCCGAGGACGACCACCGGCACGAGGTCGTGCTCGCGGCAGAAGGCGAGCGCGCGCCGGCCGAGCCCGAGCAGCTTCTCGTCGAAGCGCGCCTGCTCGGCGCGGGCGTCGCGCCAGGCGGCGCGCCAGACCGCCTCCTGCTGCACGCCGAGGCGCACGGCGAGGTCCCGGCAGGCGCGCTGGAACGCGGGCGACTCCAGGAAGCCGGGGCCCATGTCCACCACCGGCGAGAGGATCTCGGGCGCGCCCTCGCCCAGGTCCCAGCGCAGCATGTCGGGCGCCCCCTGCACGATGGGGCACACCGCCGAGACGCGCTCCTTCGGCCCGACGCGCGGGATCTCGCGCAGCATGGGGAGGAAGAGGAAGTCCGGCTTCTCCTCGGCCATGCCGGCGACGAGCCCGTGGTACTGCTGCATGGGCGCGCAGAACGGGACGTTCGCCTCCTCGATCCCGCGCTTCAGCGCCTTGCGATCGGCGCCGGGCGGCACCCGCACGTCGAAGCCGAGCCCGTGCACGAAGGTGGCGAAGAACGGGAAGAGCCCCTTCAGCTGGAACTCGTCGGTCATGGCCACGACCTTGCGGCCGCGCGGCTCGGTGACGCGGTCGGCGATGGCCTGCACCAGCGCGGCGCGCTCGCGGAACGGATCGGGAGCGAGGTCGGGAAGCTTGCGCCGCCGCGTGCCCTGGTCCCACAGCGAGCAGCCGCCGCCCCAGGTGAACCGGCCCTTCTCGCCGGCCACGACCGTGGTGAGCCGGTCGATGCGGCACTTGTTGCCGGCGCCGCCGCAGCCCTGCGTCGACCCGCAGACGAACTGGTCCTTCTTCTCGACCCTCGCCTCGAGGAAGCGCCGCCCGTCCACCGGCGCGAGCGCGGCGACCGGCAGGTCGTCCGCCGCAAGGAGCGCGATGCCGATCGCGCCCATGAGGCCGGGCTTGGGCGGGACGATCACCTCGGCGCCGGTCTGCCGCGCCACCGCGGCGGCGAGCGCGTCCGAGGCGAACGGCATCCCCTGGCAGAAGATGACCTGCCCCACCGACCGGCTGCCCTTCACGCGGTTGAGGTAGTTCGCGATCACCGAGTCGTAGATGCCGGCCACGATCCGGTCGCGCGCCACGCCCGAGGCGAGCGCCTCGTCGATGATCTCGGCCATGAAGACCGAGCAGTGCTGGCCGAGCGCGACGCCGCCGGGCGCGGCCAGCGCCTCGGCGCCCAGCTGGACCACGGTCTCGATGCCGCTGAAGCGGCGCCCCTGCTCCTCGATGAACGAGCCGGTGCCGGCGCTGCAGGCCTCGTTCATGGCGGCGTCGACGACCCGCCCCTCGGAGAGGCGGATGTACTTCGCGTCCTGGCCGCCGATCTCGAAGATGGTGTCGACGCGCGGGTCGAGCGCCAGCGCGCCGGTGGCGTGGGCGGCGATCTCGTTCAGGACGTAGACCGCGTCCTTGCCGAAGCAGCTCGCCAGCAGCGATCCCACGATCTCGCGCCCGGAGCCGGTCGCGCCGAAGCCGCGGACCCGGTGCAGGCCCGCCGGCCCGTCCAGGAAGAGCCGCACGAGCTCCTGACCCGCGCCGACCGGCGAGCCGTTCGTGCGCAGGTAGGCCTCCCACAGCGGCTGCCGGGTGGCGAGGTCGAGCGCCACCGCCTTCGACCCGGTCGACCCGATGTCGAGCCCGACGACCACGTCGCGGATGCCCTCCAGCTCCAGCGGCGGGGGCGGCGGCATGCGGCGGACGCGCCCGAGCGCGCCGGAGAGCGCGGGCAGCTTCTCCAGCGTCGTCTCGAGCGGCGGCAGGAGCACCTCCTCGAGCGGCGGGACGCGCGTGCCGGCGTGCTCCATCGCCGCGAGCGCGCACCCCAGCGCCTCGAGGTAGAGGCCCTCCTCCGGCGGCGCCTCGACGAGCGCCATCCCGTTGCGCGCCAGGAACGCGCGGAAGTGGGCGCGCACGCGGTCGGCGCGCGCCACGCCGCCCGCGAGGTGGACCGTCGGCGGCGAGAGGCGCGGCTTCACCAGCACCTGCACGTTCTCGCAGATGGCGTCGAGCAGGCCCGCCAGGATGCGGTCCTTCCCCTCGCCCTTGTTCGCGAGGTGCGTCATGTCGGTCTTGAGGATGACCGGGCAGCGGCCGGAGAGCGGCGCGGGCTCGGCCACGCCGGCGGCGAGCGCGGCCGCCTCCTCGACGCCGAGGTCGAAGCGCTCCACGAGC
>DASTGH010000405.1:0-8332 GCA_035719345.1 Anaeromyxobacteraceae bacterium | reverse complement strand
CAGCGCAGCGCGTCGGGGATCGGCGCCCAGGCGAACATGCTCGCCGCGGGCGGCGGGATCGTCCAGCCGGCCTCGCCGAACGCCATCACCAGCACGTCGCGCCGGCGCTCGTACCTGGCGCAGACCTTCGCCGGGAAGTCGTCGCACCCGTTCAGCGCCGCGGCGGCCGCCACCTGCGCCACGCCGAAGAGGCCGTAGTCGAGGTAGCTCTTCACGCGCGCCAGCGCGGCGACCAGCGCCGGGTTCCCCGCGGCGAAGCCGACCCGGAACCCGGCCATGTTGTAGCTCTTCGACATCGACACGAACTCGAGCGTGCGCTCCTTGGCGCCGGGCTGCTGCAGCATGAGCGGCGACGGCCCCTTGCCGTCGAAGACGATGTCGCAGTACGCGCAGTCGGAGATGACGAAGAGGTCCCGCGCCTCGGCGAAGCGGACGATCTTGGCGTAGAGCTCGGGCGTCGCCACCGCCGTGCTCGGGTTGCCCGGGAAGTTCACGATGAGCCCGCGCGGCCGGCGCTCCGCCTTCTCGGTGGCGGCGAAGAGGCTCTCCATGAAGTCGACGCCGGGGCCGACCGGCACGGGGATCGTCTGGCCGCCCGCCATGACCGCCCCGTAGGCGTGGATGGGGTAGGTCGGCGCGGGCGCCAGGACGGCGTCGCCCTCCTGGAGCAGGGCGAGCATCGCGTGCCCGATGCCTTCCTTCGAGCCGATGGTGGCGATGACCTCGCGCTCCGGATCCAGGTCGACCCCGTGGCGGCGCTTGAACCAGGCGGCCGCCGCCTGCCGCAGCTGCGGGATGCCGCGGGGATTCATGTAGCGGTGGTACCGCTGCTCGCCGAGCGCGGCGCGACCCGCCTCCACCGCCGCCGCCGGCGCCTCGCCGTCGGGATTGCCCATGGAGAAGTCGACGACATCCACGCCGCGTGCGATGGCGTCGTCGCGCAGCCGGTCGGTGATGGTGAAGACGTACGGCGGCATGCGCTTCACGCGCGCGAAGGCCTCGGCGTCGTTGAACGTTTTCATGGCAGGGTCGCCAAAAATGCCCAAAGGCTCCGCCCTTGGCAAGGGCCTCGGCGAAGGGGGTCGGGTCGAGCCGGTTCAGCGCGGTGCGGCAGGGCGGTAGCGCTGCACCTTCATCCCGCACCCGCCGCAGAACGCGTCCGCGGCGCCCGCCACCTCGCCACAGTAGCGGCAGGCCGCCGCGGCGAGCGCGGCGCGCGGCGCGGGCGCCTCGGGAGCGATGCGCTCGACCTCCAGCGGCTCGACCCCGACAGGACCCACGTCCTCCGCCGCCGTGCGCTCCACCCAGCTCGCATCGCCCGCCGGAGCCTCCGGCGCGTCGTCGAGGCGCGTCGGCTCGAGGCCGGGGACCGGGTCGGCGCCGATCAGGGGACCCGCGTCGTCGAGCCGCGTGGGCTCCAGGCCCGGGTCGGGCTCGACGGGCGCGCGCGCGACGCCCGGCCCTTGCAGCGGCCGGCCGCAGACGCGACACGCCTCGGCCGGGGGCTGCGACTCCTCGCATAGCGGGCAGACGAGCATCGAGGCGAAGGATACCAGGCTCAGGAGGACCCGATGAGGGGGACGAACCGCACGCGCATGAGGTCGGTGGAGGTGGTCACGCCGTCGCTGCCGCGCCGCACCAGGAGGAGCCGCTGCGACTCGGGATCCGGCCCCACGGGCAGGACGAGCCGGCCGCCGGGGGCGAGCTGCTCCAGGAGGACCGCCGGCACCTCCGCCGGCGCGGCGGTGACCAGCACCGCGTCGAACGGAGCCGCCTCCGGCCACCCCGCCCGGCCGTCGCCCACCCGCAACCGGACGTTCCGGAGCGCCAGCGTCTCGAGGAGCACCGCCGCCGCGCGCCCCGCCAGCTCGGGCACGATCTCGACGGAGAAGACCTCGGCCGCGAGCAGCGCGAGCAGCGCGGTCTGGTAGCCGGACCCGGTGCCCACCTCCAGCACCCGCTCCGCCCCGCGCAGCTCGGCGGCCGCGGTCATGGCTGCGACCACGAACGGCTGGGAGATGGTCTGTCCGCAGCCGATGGGGAGCGGCCGGTCGGCCTCCGCCTCGCTCCGCAGCTCCTCGGGCACGAACAGGTGCCGCGGGATCTGCTCGAACGCCGCCAGCACCCGGGCGTCGCGGATGCCCATCGTCGAGAGCTGCCTCGCGAGCGCGCGGCTCACTCCGGAAGCATAGCGCTGCCCGACCTGGGAGGGGCGCCGGGCGAGGAAAGGGCAAGGGCGGCGCGGAGGACGGCGGGCGTGCGCAGCGGACGTCACCCCTCCAACGGGTAGGGTGACGCCCGGCGCGCGACCGCCGCCTGCCGGGGAGATCGCCGGCTCAGCGCGCGGCGGCACCGTCCGGTGCGGCACCGGCGCCCGGGCGCGGAGGGGCCGGCGCCGAGGCCGGCACCGGGACCGCGCCCGTCGAACCGCCGAGGGCGGATGCCGTCGCTTGCGGCCGCAGGATGCCGATCGCGAGCAGGCGGTCGACCGGATCCGTCACCACCCGGATCAGGCTCCCGCTCGAGTCGCGCACGACGCGGGCTCGATCGAGGGTGTCCACGTACGTCTGCGACACGACGGGCAGCGCACTGACGTTTCCGACGACCTGCTGGGCGATCAGCGAGCCGCTCTGGTCGAATGTGAGCTCGAAGATCCGACCGGACCGCTCGACGGACCGCGCGATGATCATCCCCAGCGTGTTCGTCGTGATCGACAGCAGCCCCATCGGCGCGGAGGGGGATCCCAGGGCCCGCGCCAGCGCCGCGGCGGAATCGTGGAGCACGCCCCCTGCCTCGAGCCCCGACGGTAGCGGGTCGGAGGGAAAGGTGACGACGGGTGAATGCCGCCGATCGTCGGCGGCGAGGGCTCGGTTGAGGTGAAGGGTTCGGGGGAACAAGACTGCGAGTGAGACTGCCGAAGAAACGGCGACGACTGCACCCCACTGCCTGCGACACGACATGTGCTGCTCCAGCGCCCTCCAGAGCGCCCTCCAGCGCCCATCGCTTGTGCATCGGTGCCCGGGCCGCCCAGCCTCCGGCTTGGTCGTGACCCACCGTGTACGCGGCCGCGCCGCCGCGGGCCTGGAACGGAAAGGCCCATCCCGCCGAGCGGGATGGGCCGCACCCGTCGAAAGCACGCCGCTACGGGACCGCCTTCCCCTCCACGTACCGGAGGGCGGCATCGGGCCGGGGCCCGATGGCCGGATCCGTGAAGGGCGGGATCTGCGACAGGTCGAGCGCGTCCGCAGCTGCGAGGTCGCCGTCGAGGCCGGGCGGCGGCGCCTCGAGCGGCATGAGGTACTCGCTCGTACGCAGCGCCTTGAACACGTAGCGGCGCGGCACGCCCGTGACGGGGTCGGCGACCGCGTCCGCCACCTCGAAGCCGTCGGGGATGACGACGGCCTCGCCCGCGATGTCCGCCGTCATCTGGTAGCCGTTCGCCCGCAGGTCGTTCCAGACGTCCGGCAGGCCCGAGACCCAGGAGCCGTCGTACTGGAGGGCGTACGTCCTGGTGACGCCGTCCACGTTCGTGAGCTTCTCGGGAGCGAAGCGGATGGGCTCGTCGAGGATGACGTACTCGCCGTTCGCATCGAGGAGGAACTGCTGCACGCCCCAGCCCTCGCCCGGGCGCGGGTACTCCCAGTTGAACTGCTCGCTCGAGGTGCTGGCCACGAGGCCCCACTGGCCGCTCCGGACGACGTCACCCACCTGCGCGCCCGAGGCGGCATCGCCGGTCCCCACCGTCGCGTACACGAGCTGGAGGTAGCTCGGGCTCGCCGGGTCGGTGACGAAGCGGTAGGTGCTCGCCCCGGCGCCCGCCCACTGCTGCTCGAAGACGGTATCGGCCGGGACGAAGGCGGGCGCGTTGCCCGGGTTCGCTGCGGTCTGGCGCTCGATGAGCACCGAGAAGGCGGCGCCGTCGGCCGTCTTCACGATGTAGTTCGTGCCGCGGTCGGAGAGGTAGTACTCCCGGCCGGGCTGGAAGAGGAAGGAGCGGTCCTGCGCGTCGTCGAAGAGGGGGAGCGGCGCGTTCTCGAGCCACTGCGCGACCTGCTTCTGGATCCAGCCGCCGGCGGTGGAGACGACGTAGACCGGCCCGCCCACGCTCACCCACAGCTGCGTGCCGACGGTCGGCAGGTAGGCGGCGCCCGTCCCCTGATCCCGGAAGTTCCCCTGCCCGTCGCAGGTCAGGCTCACGGGCGGGCTCCCCGGCTGCGACGGCCCGCCGATCCAGACCTGCCGTCGCCCGGTCGGGTCGGCGACGAGTCCGGCGAAGTCGCTGAAGTCGCCGCGGGCCGTGCAGGTGGGGGTTCCGTCGATCCACGGCCCCGGATCCCGGCAGTACGTCCAGCCCGCCTGCGTGAGGGTGAGCGTCATCTGGGTCGACTCGTAGCCCTGGAGGACGACGTCGCGGATCTCGGCGAGCGAGCTGGGCACGGGCGTGCGCTTCACCAGCACGCCGACGTAGGCGCGGCTCGTGGTGTAGGTGACGGGCGCCGAGGCGCTGCGGTCGCGGTCGCTGCGCACCACCTGCACCCCGGCCGGCATGCTCTGCTGGCCGTTCGTCCAGAGCTGGTGGCGGCCCTGCCAGGCGCCGTAGTACCCGTACTGGCGCGAGCCGTCCGCGAGCGCGGCCTCGACGCCGAAGCCGAACACGTGCGTCCTCGCCACGTCCTCGAAGGTGTCGGCGTCGAACAGGCCGTAGGTGCCGACGAGGTCCACCACCCGCGTGCGGTCCTTGTAGACGGGCGCCGCGCCGTCCTTGGCGAGGACCACCGAGGCCGCGTCGTACGCGTAGACGGCCTGCGCCGTGGTGGGCAGGCAGTCCGGCGAGTCGCACGACGACCAGTCGGGGAAGCTGACCTTGCCGTGACCGGCGCCCTCGGCGCGCTGCAGGATGCCCGCGACCTCCCGCTGGCCGCCGTCCTCGGTCTGGTGCACCGTCACGATCGACGCGCCGGACGCGTCGCGGCTGGCGCTGGCGGCGAAGGAGAGCGGCGATGGCTCGTTCGAGCGCGCGGCGATCGTCCACACGCCGTAGTCGGCGTACGTCCCGTCGGCGCGGCGCGTCGGGGCGGCGTGGATGCGGAAGGCGATGGCGATCTCGACGCCGGCCGCCGCGTCCGGCGACGGATCGGCCATCCACACGTCGACCGCGTTGACCTCCGCGCCGCTCCCGTCGACCTCCATCCGCGAATCGACGGTCCAGGGCATGAGCTGCTTGCCGGCCTTCGAGTCGTCGTTCGGGTTCTCCCACCGGACGAGCGCGAGGTACGGCCCGGCGTCCACGTTCCCCGGATCCGCGTAGTGGGTGTCGGCGAGCGCGCGGAAGATCGTGTTGAAGATGTCGAACTGGGCGAGCGCCCGCTCGTCGACGGACTTCACGCCCACGGCCGCGGCGTAGTCCGAGCCGGCCGGGGCGATGGCGCGCGTCGCCAGCGCCCGGAACGCGGCCGTGGCGAGGCCGCCACCGCTCCTCGGCGGCAGCGCCGAGAGCTCCGTGGGCATGGCGATGCCGCTCTTCGTGCCCGGGGGCGTGGTGGTGGGCGGGGTGGTCGTCGGCGGCGGCGTGCCGCCCGTCGGCGGGGGCGTGCCGCCCGTGGGCGGCGGCGTCCCGCCTCCCGGCGAGGACGCGCCCCCGCAGGCGAGGCTGGTGAGCAGGGCGAGGGTGGTGAGAATGCGGCGCACGGGCATGTGGACTCCGGGGCGAGCGGTGATGCGAGGCCCGCGCGGACGGTCAGCACGGGCCGCGCCACCGCCCCGCACAGCGATGGCGCCCACTTGCCGCAGCGCGGCCGGCACCCGTGGGGCCAGCGCGGCACGTCACCGGAGGCCGGGAGGGTGACGGCGGCCCGGGTCGGCCGTGCGCCGCATGCGCGGTGCGCCGGTCAGCCCACCTGGGCGAGCGGCAGCCGCTCGCGCCAGCGCTGCTCCAGCGCCTCCGCCGCCGCCGCGTGCTCCGGCAGCGCCAGCGCCGGGTCCGCGTCGACGAGCGCGAACGCGTCCTCGCGCGCCTCCTCCAGGATCGCCTCGTCGCGGTAGAGGTCGGCGACGACGAAGTCCTGCTGGCCCGCCTGGCGCGTGCCCACGATGTCGCCGTGGCCGCGGATGCGGAGGTCGGCCCGCGCGATCTCGAACCCGTCCTGGGTGCGCTCCATGGTGCGCAGCCGCTCCCGCGCCTCGTCGCCGGCGAGCTTGAAGTGCGCGAGGAGCAGGCAGTGGCTCCGGGCCGCGCCGCGCCCCACCCTGCCCCGGAGCTGGTGCAGCTGCGAGAGCCCGAAGCGCTCCGCGTGCTCGACGATCATGACGGTCGCGTTCGGGACGTCGACGCCCACCTCGATCACGGTCGTCGCCACCAGCACCGCGAGCTCGCCGGAGCGGAAGCGAGCCATGACCGCGTCCTTCTCCTCCCCCTTCATCTGCCCGTGCACGAGCCCGACGGCGTGCGGGGCGAAGACGCGCGCCAGCTCGGCGGCGCCGCCGGTGGCGTCGGCGAGGTCGCTCTTCTCCGACTCCGCCACCAGCGGATAGACGACGTACGCCTGGCGGCCCGCGTCCAGCTCGGCGCGCGCGAGGTCGTAGGCCTTCCTGCGCTGCGCGTCTCCGAAGACGCGGGTGGCGACCGGCGTGCGGCCCGGCGGCAGCTCGTCGATCTTGGACTGGTCGAGGTCGCCGTAGAAGGCGAGCGCCAGCGTGCGCGGGATGGGGGTGGCGGTCATGACGAGGACGTCGGGGCGCGGGCCCTTGCCGATGAGGCGAGCCCGCTGCAGCACGCCGAAGCGGTGCTGCTCGTCCACGATGACGAGGCCCAGCCGCTCGAAGGCGACGTCCTCCTCGAGCAGCGCGTGCGTGCCCACCACCATGCGCGCGCGGCCGGAGGCGACCGCCTCGCGCGCCTCGCGGCGGGCGCGGCCGCCGCGCGCCTGGGCCGCCACCAGCGCCAGCTCGATCCCGCTCCCCTCGAGCCAGCGCGAGAGGGTGCGGGCGTGCTGCTCGGCCAGGATCTCGGTCGGGGCCATGAGCGCAGCCTGGTGGCCCGACCGCACGGCGAGCACCATGGCGGCGAACGCGACCGCGGTCTTCCCCGAGCCGACGTCGCCCTGCAGCAGCCGGTTCATGGGCTCGGGCCGGGCCATGTCGCCCCCGATCTCGCCCAGCGCGCGCGCCTGGGCGCGGGTGAGCTCGAAGGGGAGGAGCGCGGTCGCCTCCGCGATGCGCGCCGGCGAGGCGTCGAAGGCGATGCCCGGGTCCTGGCGCAGCCCGCGGCGCCGCTGCGCCAGCGCCAGCTGCAGGAAGAACAGCTCCTCGAAGACGAGGCGCCGGAAGGCGGGCGTGGCGCGCGCCGTCGCCATCGCCGGCGAGGTCCCGGGGGGCGGGAAGTGCGCCTCGCGCAGCGCCTGGCCCGCCGGCACGAGGCCGCGGCGCGCGCGCACCGCCGGCGGCAGGTCGTCGACGGCGAGCGGCGCCAGCTCGTCGCAGAGGCGCTTCACGAGCTTGCGCAGGGCCGGGTGCTGGTGGTCGGCCGGGCCGGCGTAGAACGGCACGATGCGCCCGAAGTTGGCGGAGTCGCCCGGCGTGAGGCGCTCGACCTCGGGCTGGCTCATCTGCCTCCGGCCACCGAGCCCCTCGGTGACCTTGCCGGAGACGAGCCACGTCTCTCCCGGCTTGAACGCGGAGAGCCGCCAGGGCGGCGGGTTCCAGAAGACGAGGTGCAGCCGGCCGGTGGCGTCGGCGATCTCGACCTGGAGCATCGGCTTGCCACTGCGCATGCGCCGGCTACGGCTCGCCCGGACCTCGCCCACCGCGATGCCCTCCTCGCCCGTGCGCAGGTCGGCGATGCGCGCCGCGCGGCTCCGGTCCTGGTAGGCCTTGGGCCAGAAGGAGAGCGCCTGCTCCACGGTGGCGTAGCCGCGCTCCTCGAGGAGCGCGCGCGGCGCGGGGTGGGCGCGGGGGAGATCCGAGAGCTTCTGGCGCAGGAGCGCGCGGCGGCGCGCGCGCTCCTCGGGGCTCCGCGGGTCGGGGGCGACGGCGGCAGGTTCGGTGTTCGGAGCCGAGATGTCGATCTCGGGCGGCGCGCCCTCGGACGAGGTCCGGGTCGAGGTCGAGGACCGGGTCGGGGTCGAGCCCGGGGTCGGGGACGTGGTCGCGGTCGCCCTCGCCTCCACCCTCCCCCTCGCCGCCAGCTCCCGCAGCTCCTCCGGAACCGGGATGAGCGCGGAGAGGTGCCCCGCCACCCGCGCCAGCGCCCGGCGCTTCTCCGGCTCGGGGAGCGCGTCGAAGCCGGCGGCGGACGCCTCCAGGCCGCGCAGCGCGGCGGAGTCGGGCGCGCCGG
>DASTGH010000404.1:0-10603 GCA_035719345.1 Anaeromyxobacteraceae bacterium | reverse complement strand
CGCCACGACCGCGGCGCGGCGCGCGCTGAACGCCGCGTCGCGGCCGCGCCGGGAGCCGCCGGTCGCAGCACCAGAGCCCGCACGTGAAGCCCGCGGCCACGAACGGCGCGAGCAGCACGAAGAAGGCGAGCGCGAAGAGCGTCAGCGCGGTCGCGGCCGCCACGAGCGCGGGGATGCCCACCAGCGCGGCCGCGATGGTGGCGGCGCGCACCGCCGACGGGTGCGCGCGCAGGGCGCGGGGCAGGATGGAGGTGACGGCGTGCGCCGTCCAGAATGGCTGCGGCCAGGCGGGGAAGGCGACCTCGGCCCACTGCCCCGGCAACCGCGTGCTCGCATCGTTCGCGCTCATGGGCGCCTCCGAACGAACGGGCCCATCGTACGCGCTCTGCGCGGATCCGCTCAGTCCTCCTGCGGGTGAACAGAGATGGATTGACCCGTCGGGCTGCGGCGGGATGCCGCGGTCCTTGCACGACGAGGTGCTGGACGCGGATCACTTCACCGGCTGTTTCACCTGCTCAATGGACCGTGCTGGGCCCACCGGGCTCCGGGTCTTCACCGTGAGGCGCGGGGGCGGGGCCACCCTCCGCCGGCTCGCGGCGCCGTGACCGGACCTGCTCGATCGCGTCCGACAGCTCCCGGACGCGCGCGGACAGGGTCTCCACCTCCTCGCCCAGCGCCCGGCCGCGCCGTGCGGCGCGCGCCGCGACCATGAGCGCGGCGACGCCGAGGGCGCAGGCGAGGAGGGCGGCCACGGACGCGGATGCTAGCGGCCCCGCGCGGGCCGTTTCAAGCGGCCGCCGCCGCGCTACGCCACGGCAGGTGGCGGTCCGCCCCAACATGACACTGGCCGTCAAGCGGCTCATCCGCGACGCGGCCGCGCGCATGCCGGAGCTGGCGCATGTGCGCGCCTCCCGGGTGCTGGTGGTGGCGGGCGACGCGCGGGGCACCTCGCGCGCCACCGTCCGGCCGGGGAACCTCGGCCCGGCGCGCGGGGGCGCGCGGCGCCGCTACGTCCGCGTGCGGGGGCGCTCGATCCTCTACGTCATCACGCTCCGGCCGCTCTGGTTCGCGGCCTCGACGCCGGAGGAGCGGGTCGCCACCGTGTTCCACGAGCTCTACCACCTCTCGCCGCGCTTCGACGGGACGCTGCACCACGGGCGGCGCCACGCCAAGCTGCCGCGGCGCGCGTTCGACCGGCGCGTCGGCATGCTCCTCGGCCGCTACCTGGCGCGGGCGCCCGCCGAGGTGCTGGCGCCCTTCGCCCACGAGGGCATCGCCAAGGTGCGCATGTGGTTGCGCCTGCCGCGGGCGCGCCGGGGCGCGCCGCTCGACGTCGACGACCACCTCTTCTTCGGCTACATGCCGATGCGGGTCCGGCCGCCGCCGGCGGAAGACGGCGCCGTGCGGCGCCGGCCGCGCCGCGCCTGAGCGCCTCCGGACCTCAGATGGCGGCGCCGTCCTCGGCGTGCTCGGCCTCCGCCGGGGCGTGCAGGCTCTCGCCGTGCGCGTCCATCGACACCACCGCCGGGAAGTCCTCCACCTCGAGGCACCAGATGGCCTCGGCCGGGCCGAGCACGTCGAGGAGGTGCACGGAGGCGGAGGTGACGCAGCGGCCGAGGGCGACGGCCAGGTCGGACCCGGCGTGCAGGTAGACCGCGCCGTGCCGCCGGAGCGCCGAGAGCGTGCGCGGCCCCATCCCACCTCGCCCCATCACTCCTCGCAGCCCGAGCCGGGGGAGCAGGTCCGCCCCCCACGCCTCGAGGCGCATGGACGGCGTCGGCCCGGCAGCCAGCACCCGCCAGCGCCCGCGCGGCCCCCGGCCCGGCACCGGCGCGCAGTGGTAGAGCACCGACCCGCGCGCCAGGCGGCGGATCTCCGGCTCGTCGTGGCGCAGCAGATGGCGGTGGGCCGCTTCCAGCCCGGTGAGCAGGCGCCCCTTCAGCAGGACCTCGTCGCCCGCCCGCAAGGCCCGAGCTTCGTGCTCCCCGAGCGGGAGCGTGAGACTCCTCGGCATCCCGGCGCCCCTCCCGTCGAAAACTCTCCGAGACCCCGCTCGCCTCGACCGCGCAGCGGCCCGTCAGATCGAAAAACTGGGCACGCCGCACCGCGGCGGCAGCGCGCGGAGGGAGCGCACATCGCGCTTGCCTCTCCGGGGGGCCCCGCGTATGGCAAGCAACCGGGCGCCGCCGCGCCCGCAGGAGGACGTGGGGCATGAAGGTCGGAATTCTCACCGGCGGGGGCGACTGCCCCGGCCTCAACGCCGTCATCCGGGCGGTGGTCCGCCGCGGCGAGGGTCACGGCTTCGAGTTCGTCGGCATCCGCGACGGGTGGCGCGGCCTCCTCGACCACAACCTCTTCCGACTCGACCGGGACGCCGTCTCCGGGATCCTCCACCTCGGCGGCACCATCCTCGGCACCTCGCGCACGAACCCCTTCAAGAAGGAGAACGGCCCCCAGCGCGTCATCCAGGCGCTCTCCGAGCGGCGCATCGACGCGCTCGTGGCCATCGGCGGCGAGGACACGCTCGGCGTCGCGAAGAAGCTCCACGACCTGGGCGTGAAGGTGGTGGGCTGCCCGAAGACCATCGACAACGATCTCTCCGGCACCGACTACACCTTCGGCTTCGACACCGCCGTCACCATCGCCACCGAGGCCATCGACCGGCTGCACACCACCGCCGAGGCGCACAACCGGGTCATCGTGTGCGAGGTCATGGGCCGGCACGCCGGCCACATCGCGCTCCACAGCGGCATGGCGGGTGGCGCCGACGTGATCCTCATCCCGGAACGGCCCATCGTGCTCGCCGACGTCTGCGCCCACCTGCGCGCCCGGCTGGCGCGGGGAAAGCGCTTCTCCATCGTGGTCGCCGCCGAGGGCGCGCAGGTCCAGCGCGGCAAGGACGAGGTCCAGACGAGCGACCTGGACGAGTTCGGGCACGTGCGGCTCGGCGGCATCGGAGCCTACCTGGCGCGCGAGATCGAGGCGCGCACCGGCATCGAGACGCGCGCCACCGTGCTCGGCCACATCCAGCGCGGCGGGAGCCCCACCGCCCGCGACCGCATCCTCGCCACCCGCTTCGGCGTCTTCGCCGCCGACCTGGTGCGCGACGCGAAGTGGGGCCAGATGGCGGCGCTGCAGGGCGACGCCATCGTGGGCGTGTCGCTCGAGGTCGCGACGAAGGAGCTGCACCTCGTCGATCCCAGGCTGTACGAGGTCGCCGAGGTCTTCTTCGGCGGGTAGGCGCCGGCGCCCGGGAGAGCGCGGCCCATGAAGCGAGCGTTCCGCCTCCCCCTCACCGCCTCCGGCCGGCTCGATCGCGCCATCGCGGACGCGCTGGGCGTGGGCCGCGCGGCGGTCAAGCAGGCCTTCGCCGCCGGCGAGGTGCGCCTCCGCGGGCGGCGCGCCCGCGCCAGCGATCCGGCCACTCCCGGCGCGCCGGTCGAGATCGACCTGGAGCTGCCCGCCGGCCCGCCCTCGCCCGAGCCGGACGTCTCCCTGGCGGTCCTCTCCGAGGGGCCGGGCTGGGTGGTGGTCGACAAGCCCTCCGGGCTCGCCACCCACCCGCTGCGCGAGGGCGAGGGCGGCACGCTCGCCAACGCCGTGGCGGCGCGCTACCCGGAGTGCGCGGCGGCGTCGCCGGAGCCGCGGGAGGGCGGGGCGGTCCAGCGGCTGGATTCGGAGACCTCCGGGTGCGTGCTCTTCGCCCGCTCGCGCGAGGCATGGGACGGCTTCCGCGCCCAGCTCGCCGCGCGCACCGTCGAGAAGAGCTATCTCGCGCTCGTCTCCGGGCGCGTGGCGGCGGGCGGGGTCTGCTCGGTCGCGCTCGCGCAGCGCGGGGCCCGCGTCGTCGCCGTCCCCGACCCGGACCGCCCGCCCCGCAGCGACGGCCGGCCGCGGCCGGCCGAGACGCACTACGAGCCGCGCCGCTCCTTCGCCACCCACACCCTGCTCGAGGTCCGCATCGTCACCGGGGTCATGCACCAGATCCGCGCCCACCTCGCCTGGCTCGGCCATCCGGTGGTGGGCGATCTGCTCTACGGCGGCGCGGCCGCGGCCTGGCCGGGGCTGGAGCGCCACTTCCTGCACGCGGCGGTGCTCGGGTTCGATGCGCCGGCCGGCGCGCGCGTGCGCGCCGAGAGCCCGCTGCCGCGGGAGCTGGAGGGCGTGCTGCAGCGGCTGGAGGGCGGGTAGCGCTGCCCCCGGGCCGGCGGCTACTGCGGCGGAGCGACGGGCTCGGGCCCGCCCTCCGCCGGCGCGGGGGCCCCCGCCGCGCCGGGCGCGTCGGTCATCATGCCGATGGTGTTGACGCCGGCCTGGCGCGCCAGGTCGATGACCCGCACCGCCACGTCGTACTTCACGCCGTCCTCGGCGTTGAAGAAGAGGACCTTCGACGGGCGGCCGTCGTAAGCGGACTTGAGGTAGGTCATCGCCTCGTCGACCGACTTGTCCTGCCGGTTGAGGAGCACGCGGCCGTCGGTCTTCACGAGCAGCATCGTCTGGTCCGGCGGGACCGCGTCCGGCGGGATGACCTGGTTCGGCGGCTCGTAGTCCGGCACACGCATGAACATCTGCTTCTCGGCGAGCGGCGTCAGCACCATGAAGATGATGAGGAGCACGAGCACCACGTCGATGAGCGGCGTGACGTTGATGTCGTTGACGGGCTTGCCGGAGCCCAGGGACATCGCCATGGCTTACTCCGCCTCCCCGGGCTTGATCTGCGAGGCCGCCAGCGAGACGCCGACCAGGCGCGTCTTGGAGAGCTCCAGGATCACCTCGCGCACCGTCTTGTAGTCGACGGCCTTGTCGCCCTTCATCATCACCGGCGCGCCGGGGAGGTTCGCCATCTCCGCCACGAGCGCCTCGGAGATGTCCTTCTTCTGCACCTCCTTCTTGTCGATGAAGACCTTCCCGTCGGCGGTGACCGAGACGAGGATGGGGTCGCCGCCCTTCTTCAGCTCGGACAGGTTCTTGGCGCGCGGGAGGACCACCGGCTTCCCGCGCTGCAGGAGCGGGGTGATGACCATGAAGATGATGAGCAGCACCAGCACGACGTCGACGAGCGGCGTCACGTTGATGTCGCTCTTCACCCCCTTGCCGGAGAAGTCCATCGACATGGCAGCGTCCCCGGGCTACTTGGCGACGGCGGCGGGCTCGTCGCTGCGGCCTTCCTTCATGAAGTAGTCGACGAGCTCGTTGGCCGAGTCGTTGATGTCGACCTCCATCTCCTCGACGCGGTTGGTGAGGTAGTTGAACATCATGACCGCCGGGATGGCGACGAGCAGGCCGAAGGCGGTCGTGACGAGCGCCTCGGCGATGCCGGCGGAGACGGTGCCGAGGCCGCCCGACCCCGACGCCGCCATCGCCTGGAACGCCGTGATGATGCCGGCGACGGTGCCGAGGAGGCCGACGAAGGGCGCGGTCGAGCCGACCGTGGCCAGCGCGCCCAGGCCGCGGCGCAGGTCGGCGACGGTGCGCATCGAGCTGCGGTCGACGGCGCGGTTCACCGCCGCGATCACGTCGAAGTCGCCGACGTCGTGCGGGCCCTTGCTGTGGAGCGCCCGGACCCCGCGCTCGTACTCCTCGATGGCCAGGCCGAGCACCTTGGAGAGGTGGCCGCGCTTCAGCTTCTTCGAGAGCGCCACCGCCTCGCCGTACTTGTGCGAGGGGAGGAGGGTGCGGAGCTGCTGGGCGTACTGCCGCGAGGCGGAGCCGGCGCGCGCGTAGGTCACGAGCCGCTCGGCCATCACCCCCAGCGAGTAGATGCTCATGATGCCGAGCACGACCGCGATGAACTTCGCGAAGAAGCCCATCGTGCCCCACATGTGCACGAGGTCGAAGGACATCGGCGGCTGCGCGGCCTGGGTCAGGACGAGCTGCTGTACGGCGTCGACGAACGGAAGCGACATGAGGACTCCAGGTGGATGGCTCTTCGAGGCGGCGGCGAGAGGCGGCGAGGAGGCGCGGGCTCACCCGCTCCGCATGCGGAGCGCGGCCGGGAGGCGGCGCGGCGCTCGGGCGCTCCTCGTCACCTCGTCGAGCACGCGCTGCTCCATTGATGCGCCAATCGGTCGGCCAGCGACGGGCCTGTGTACTCGCGCGCCGACGCGCTGTCAACGGGCGCGATGCCGCGAAAGGGAGGGGCGGACGGCCGCGTGAACGGGCCCGTCCGCCCCCTGCCGGTACTCCCGCGCCTAGAACGTCTGGACGAGGCGGGCGTAGAGGAAGCGGCCCACGTAGTCGTACGTCGTCGGGTCGGAGTTCGTCTGCCCGGCCGAGTTGTAGACGCGCGGGGGATCCTTGTTGAGGAGGTTCCGCACGCCGAGGCCGATCGTCGTCGACCCCACGCCCAGCCTGGCCGTGTACTGGGCGTTCACGTCGTACACGTCGTAGAACGAGACGTTGTGCACCGGGAAGGGCTGGCCGGTGTCGGGGTTGATCGGGTTCAGGTAGCAGAGCCCGGAACCGCCGGACTGCGAGGGCCCGCCGGCGAGCGTCGCGTCGGCGCACTCGTGGTAGCCGCCGATGAACCGCCCCAGCACCGCTGCGGCGAAGCCGCCCTGCGCGTACTGGACGCCCAGGTTGAACTTGTAGGCGGGGTTCACGGGATTGCCGCCGGCTCCGGCGGTGAGATCGTACGTGCCCTTGCCCTTGATCACGGTCCCGTTGGCCAGCGTCACGTCGTGGAGGAACAGGAACGTCGACTGCGCCGTGAAGCCCCACCGCCCGATCGTCGTGGGCAGGACGTAGCGCGCGGCGACGTCGAGGCCCTGGGTCTTCTCGCTCCCGACGTTCGTGAGGACGTCCGTGACGTCGTTGATCTTGCCGTTCGCGCCGCGGAGGATGAGGTCGCAGTAGGCCTGGTTCGGCGTCCCGGCGGCGCCCGGGTAGCAGCCGGCGAGGATGGTCGGCGTGCCGATCTGCGCGATGTTCTGGTCGATGTTGATGTTGAAGAAGTCGACCGTGAGCGACAGGTTCTTCACCTGCCGCGGCTCGATGACGGCGCCGATGGTGAAGCCCTGCGACTTCTCGGGCTGGAGGAGCGGATTGCCACCCGAGGTCGAGGTGATCTGGGTGCGATCGTCGCCGTTGTTGGCGCCGTTGGTCCCGCCGCCCCGCTTCAGCTGCGCGTTGCACTGCTGCGTCAGCGCCGCGTTCCCGGCCGTGTTGGCGCAGGGATCGGTGGACGCCTCGGCATTCGGGGTGGTGCCGCCGTAGAGGGCGGTGATGCCCGGCGCGCGGAAGCCCGTCGCGTAGGTGCCGCGCACGGTGAAGTCGCGGATGGGCCGGTAGCGCGCGCCGAACTTGTACGTGGCCGTCGTGCCGAAGCTGCTGTAATCCGAGACGCGGACCGCGGCGGTGCCCTCGAGGTAGTCGACGCCCTTCTGGCCGGAGAGGAACGGCAGCGAGAGCTCGGCGTACCCCTCGTTCACGTGGAACCGGCCCGAGGTGTTGCTGCCGCTGTAGTCGGAGTCATTGCCCGCCACGGCCACCGGGTTGAACGTGAAGAACCCGTACTCGGCGCGGTAGGTGTAGCCGACGGCGAGGCTCGCCGGCGTGTCGGCGCCGAGCTTGAAGAGCTCGCCGTTGAGGTTCGTCTCGAACGAGGCGACCTGGTTCGCGCCCTGGTTCACGCCGGTGAACGCGCCGAGCGACTGGACCATCGCCGGCGTCATGGGGTTGCCGCCCGGGCCGCCGAACAGGTTCGCGGGCGTGCAGCCGGCGATGGGGTTGCCGCTGGCGTCGGCGCACACGGGCGCGCCGTTCAGGGTGGTGGAAGGACCGATGGCCTGGCCGATGAGCTGCGTGTTGAGCGAGCCGTTCGTGGTGAACGACGCGTTGTTCCGCGCGTAGCCGAAGGAGATGTCGTAGAACCAGCGCGCCAGCGGTCCCGCCTGCTCCGGCAGCGTGCCGTCGATCCCGGCGAACGTGTGGAAGGTGTCGATGGTCTGCCCCTGGGACCGGCCAGAGCCCTCGACAAAGCGGCGGCGGGCGTCGTTGATGTCCACGCCGAAGGGATTGAAGGCGTTGGTCGCGCTGACCGTGTCGGGGAACGGCGGTCCGAGGCCGATGAACATCGGCACCGGCGCGAGCAGGTTCGAGGACTGCCGGTTCACGTACGTCCCGTGGAAGTACGCGCGCGCGTTGTCGCTGATGTTGTAGTCGCCGTTGGAGTAGAGCGAGATGCGCTGCGACGGCGTGATGAGGTAGTTCACCGCCTGGAAGTTGTAGGTGTCGGTGGCTGCGTTGTATTGCCGCCAGAAGTTGCCGTTGCCGTCGCTCACCACCGGGCGCGAGCCGGTGCTCGGCGAGCCGGCCGGCACCGGGAGGAAGTTCTTCGCGCCCGGGCCGTAGGCCGCCGCCAGGTTCTTGCAGAGGGTGGTGTTGCAGGTGGAGGGATCGATGGTGGCGCGGCCGGCCGGGATGGCCGAGCTGCCCTGCGGCGACTCGACACCGGTCGTGAAGTCGTAGCCCTGCGCGACGCGCGCCCAGTCGCGGGCGTCCGCGAACAGCGAGCTCTGCTTGAAGTAGCCCGCGCCGAAGGAGAAGCTGCCGCGGTCGCCGGTGGCGCCGCCGAGGACGTTGACGTCGGCGGTGTTGGCGTCCCCGTGCTGCGAGGCGCCGTAGTTGACCGCACCCTCGACCGAGCTGAAGCGCTTGCGCGTGATGATGTTGACCACGCCGCCGATGGCGTCCGAGCCGTAGATGGCGGAGGCGCCGTCCTTCAGCACCTCGATGCGCTCGACCGCGCCCGCCGGGATGGAGTTGAGGTCGGTGCCGGGGTCGTTCAGGTTGCCGTTGCCGGGCACGCCCGAGATGAACCGCTTGCCGTCGATGAGGACGAGCGTGCGCTGCGCGCCGAGGCTGCGGAGGCTGATCTGGGTGGAGCCGTCGCCGCCGTTGTTGACGGTGGTGTTGATGCCGTTGCCCTGCTCCGGCATGGACTGGAGGAAGTCGCCGATGGAGAGCGCCCCGCTGGCCATGATCTGCTCGCGGTTGATGACGGCGACGGGAGCGGGGGTGGTGAGCTCCTTGCGGCGCACGCGGGAGCCGGTGACCACGATCTCCTCGCCGAACTCCTGCTTCTTCCCCGCAGCCGGGGCGGCGGGGCCGGTGGAGAGGTCGGCCGGCGCCTGGTTGGCGTCGGCGGGCGCCTGGGTCGGAGCGGCTTGATCGGCCGGCGCCGCATCCTGCTGAGCCGTTGCGAAACGTGGAGCTCCGGTGCCTGCCGCGGCCGTCAGGGCCAGGGCGAGCAGTTTCCTTCGAGACAGCATTGCGCCTCCTAAAAGCAGAACCGGGTTTCGGACAATCGGCCGGGGCGCTTGGGTTCGCCCCGGTGCCCTCGTGCTGGAGACACGGACTGCGTACGGCCAAGGAAGGATGCGTTTTTAGACGCCGCGATGATTCAAAGTCAAGGCAACGAGGGATTGGATCGGGAACACCCTCTCGGCGTCGCGGGTGGGTCGGTGACGACCGTGCCTCAATCCTGGTTGGGCCTCGAACTCCCTCGGGTTCCGATGCGCACGCGGCGCGTCACGAGTCCGCGGGACGCGGCGCGATCCCTTCCGGGGCGACGGCTTTGGACGCAGCGCGTCCGATCGGTAAGCGATCGGTTGTGGGGGCAGCATGGCGCGCCGCCGACCCCCTCCCGCGGCGCATCGCCCGGCGCGCCGGTCTCCAGTTGACACGCCCGCCGGCGCGGCATAGACCACGCGGCGCTGGCGGCCGATTCGCTCGTCAAACCTCGGGGTCGAGACACGTGTTCGATGAAGTGACGAAGCGCGAGGGCGGCAAGCGCGCGGCGAGCCGCACGGCGTGGCTGGCGGGCTCCACCGTCGTCCAGACCGCCCTCGTCGTCGCCGTCATCGCCGTCTCGACGGCCGTCGCCAAGCAGGTGACGGACACGCCCGTCGTCGACGTGAAGTTCGTGAAGCCCCCGGCGCCGCCGAAGCCCCCCGCCGCTCCCCCCGCTCCTCCGCGAAAGACACCCCCCAAGCCGAAGCCGGTGGAGGCGCCCAAGCGCCCGCCACCCATGGCCATGGTGCAGCCGAAGGAGATGCCGCAGGAGCTCAAGCCGCCCGACCCGAACGAGCCCCCCGAGCCCGAGTACGAGAGCGGCGAGGGCGACGAGGGCGGCGTCGTCGGCGGGGTGGTCGGCGGGGTCACCGGCGGCGCGCCCGCGCCCCCCGCGCCCGAGCCGCCCAAGGCGGCGCCGCCGGTGGTGTTCGACAGCACGATGAACGCGCCGAAGCGGCTGCAGGGCCCGCCGCTCGAGTACACGCAGAAGGCGCTCGAGCGCGAGGTCGAGGGCACCATGCTCGTCCGCTGCATCGTGGACATCGACGGCACCGTCCGCGACTGCCGCGTCCAGAAGAGCGTGCCCTTCATGGACCGCGCCGTCGTCGAGGTCCTGGAGCGTTCCAAGTACCAGCCCGCCACGCGGCGCGGCGACGGCAAGCCGGTGGCGGTCGACTACACCTTCACCATCCAGCTCAGGCTGCCGCGCTAGCGCCACGCGCCGGCGCGGCCTCGGGGGTTTCTCGATGAGGCTCCACCACGGGTGTGCGCTCGCCGTCCTGGCCCTCTCCGCGTGCGCGGGCCCTTC
>DASTGH010000403.1:0-10514 GCA_035719345.1 Anaeromyxobacteraceae bacterium | reverse complement strand
CCAAACGCGACGCGTGCAACGTAGACGTTGCCGTAGCACATCGCGAGCATCGCGAGATCCTTCTTGCCGGTGGCCTTCCCGGCCATTGCAAACTTCGCGGAGGCGCCGATGGGCGTCGCCTTCGACGCCTGGCCCCCCGTGTTCGAGTACACTTCCGTGTCCAGCACGAGCACGTTCACGTCGTGCCCCGAGGCGAGCACGTGATCGAGGCCGCCCGGCGTCGCGGCCGGCGCGCTGGCGGCGCTGGTGGCCGGCCGCGCGCGCGGCCCGGTGAGCGATGCGAAGTCCATCGCCGTGCTCCCCTTCGTCGACATGAGCTCCGCGCGCGACCAGGAGTACTTCGCCGACGGCCTCTCCGAGGAGATCCTGAACGCGCTGGCGCGCGTGGACGGGCTGCACGTCGCCGGCCGCACCTCCTCCTTCGCGTTCAAGGGCCGCAACGAGGACCTGCGCGCCATCGGCCAGAAGCTCAACGTCGGGACGCTCCTCGAGGGGAGCGTGCGCAAGGCGGGCGATCGCGTGCGGGTCACCGCCCAGGTGATCGACATCGCCACCGGGTATCACCTCTGGTCCGAGACCTACGACCGCGAGGTCTCCGACATCTTCGCGGTCCAGGACGACATCGCGCGATCGGTGGTCACGGCGCTCAAGGTGAAGCTGGTGGGCGAGCGCGGTCCCCCCTCGCGCCAGGCGCGCGCCACCAACCCCGACGCCTACAACCAGTACCTCGTCGGCCGCGCGGCCTACGCCGGCGGCAGCATGGACGGCATCGCGCGGGCCGTCGTCGCCTACCAGAAGGCGGTGGCGCTCGACGCGTCGTACGCGCCGGCGTGGTCGGGGCTGGCCGTGGCGCTGCATTACCAGGCGGAGGACGCCGCCGACCGCGCCGTGCGCGATGCGAAGCGGCGGGAGGCGGTGGAGGCGGCGGACCGGGCCGTGGCGCTCGACCCCGAGCTGGCGGAGGGGTACACGGCGCGCGGCTACCTCAAGGCCATCTACCGCTGGGACTGGGCGGGCGCGCAGGCCGACCTCGACCGCGCCATGGCGCTCGCGCCGAGCGACGCCACCGTGCTGCGCCGCTACGCGCTGCTGCGCTCCATGATCGGCCGCCCGGAGGAGGCGATCGGCGCGGCGCGGCGCGCCTTCGAGGTGGACCCCATGTTCGGCGGGAACGCCCACGCCCTCGCCAGCGCCTACATCGCCACGGGCGAGTACGCGGCGGCCCGGGCCACGCTGGAGCGCGCCAGGGCGACGAACCCCTCGGTCGAGGGCACCGACGCCATGATCGCGTTGGTGACGCTGCTCGAGGGCAGGGCGAGCGAGGCGCTCGACCTCATCCGCCGCGTCCGCAAGCCGGCGGAGGAGCGCGCGGGAGGCGAGGCAGCGGCCCTGCACGCGCTCGGGCGCACGGCCGAGGCGGAGGAGGCGCTCGCCCGGTTCACGCGCGCCATGGCCGACAAGCACCCCGCCCACGTGGCCTCGCTCCAGGCCTGGTTCGGCCGGAACGACGAGGCGTTCCTGTGGCTGGAGCGCGCCTATCAGGCCCGCGACTTCGGGCTCGTGGACATCCGCAACGACGCGCTCCTGAAGCCGCTGCGGGGCGATCCCCGCTTCGCCGCGCTCCTCAGGAAGATGAATCTGCCGGCCGCCAGCTGAGCCCGTCCGGGGCTGTCGGATCCGTCGCCCCGCGCCGTCTGAACCAGGCCGGGGCCGTCGAATGGGCGCCGCCATGAAAGGGTCCATCTCCTCGCTGCTGCGGGAGCTGACGGCGCCGCCGGGTGAGGCGGGCGCAGCGTCGACGTGGGAGGGGGTCCTCGCGCCCGGCGCGGTCTTCGGCCGGTTCGAGCTGGTGCAGGAGGTGGGGCGGGGCGGCTTCGGCGACGTGTGGGAGGCGCGCGACCTGGAGCTCGGGCGCACCGTCGCGTTCAAGGCGCTGCGCGTCGCCGGCGCGGGCGACGTGCGCGAGGAGCGGCTCCTGCGGGAGGCGGAGGCGGCGGCGCGCCTCTCCCACCCCAACATCGTGACGCTCCACGACGTCGGGCGCACCGAGCACGAGGTACGGCCCGTGCTCGAGCTGCTCCGGGGCGAGACGCTGGCGCGCCGCCTGGAGCGCGGACCGCTGGCAGCGGCCGACGCGGTGCGCGTCGCGCTGGAGGTGGCGCGCGGCCTGGCCCACGCCCACGCCGAGGGGGTGGTGCACCGCGACCTCACGGCGGGCAACGTCTTCCTGTGCGCCGACGGGCGGGTGAAGCTCCTCGATCTCGGGCTCGCCCACGCCTTCGGCCGCCGCAGGGTGGAGGGCGGCACGCCGGCGGCCATGGCGCCGGAGCAGTGGCGCGGCGCACCGGAGGACGAGCGGACCGACGTCTTCGCATGGGGCGCCCTCGCGCACCGGATGCTGGCGGGGAGCGCGCCGTTCCCCGACGACGGCGGGCGCTCGCTGCTCGCCGGTACGGCGCCGCCGCGGCTCGAGGTCCCGCCCGCACCCGGCCTGGGCGAGCTCGTGGCGCGCGCGCTCGAGCGCGATCCGGTCGACCGGCCGCGCGACGGCGCCGAGCTGCTGGCCGCGCTGGAGGCGATCCGGGAGGCGGTGCCCCGCGCGCCGCAGCGGGAGCGCTCCGTCCGGGTGCGGCACCCGCGCGGCCGGTGGCGGACGGCGCTCCTCGTCGCGCTCGGCGTCGCCACCGGCGCGGCGCTGGCGCTCGTCGCCGCGAGCCGCCACCTGCCCAGCCACGGCGTGCGAGCGGCCTCCATCGCGGTGCTCCCGTTCGCCGACATGAGCCCGGCGCGCGACCAGGAGTACTTCGCCGACGGCCTCTCGGAGGCCATCCTCGAGGCGCTCACCCGGGTCGAGGGGCTGCGGGTCGCGGGCCGCACCTCGTCCTTCGCCTTCAAGGGACGGAACGAGGACCTGCGCTCCATCGGCCAGAAGCTCGGGGTCGCGCACGTCCTGGAGGGCAGCGTCCGCAAGGCGGGGAACCGGCTCCGCATCACGGCGCAGGTGGTGGACATCGCCACCGGGTTCCACGTCTGGTCGTCGACCTTCGACCGGGAGCTGTCGGACGTGTTCGCGGTGCAGGACGAGATCGCCCGCGCCGTGGTGGCGCACTTCCGGATGAACGCCGCGGCCGCGAGCGCGACCGCGCGGCAGCTGCGGACGCCCGATCCCGAGGTCTACCGGCAGTACCTCCTGGCGCGGAGCCACTACGCGTCGTTCTCGCCCGAGGGGTTCCGCAAGGCGGTCGCCGCGTACCGCCGGGCGCTCGCGCTCGACCCCGGGTACGCCCCGGCCTGGGGCGGCGTCGCCATCCCGCTGCTCTACACCTGCGAGGACGAGAAGGACCCGGTCCGCCGCAAGGCGATCCAGGCGGAGGCGGCGGAGGCCGCCGATCAGGCCATCGCGCTCGACCCCGATCTGGCCGAGGGGTACACGGCGCGCGGCTACATCCGCGACACCTACCGCTGGGACTGGGAGGGCGCGGAGGCCGACTTCCAGAAGGCGCTCGCGCTCGCGCCGAGCGACGCCACCACGCTGCGGCGCTACGGCCTCCACCAGGCGGCGATGGGTCGCGAGGACGAGGCGGTCTCCTGGGGGCGCCGCGCCGCGGAGCTCGACCCCATCTTCCCGGCCAACTGGGCGGCGCTGGGGAGCGCCTACCTCGTCCGCGGCGAGCTCGGTCCGGCGCGCGCCGCCATCCAGCGCGCGCGCGAGCTGGCGCCGTCGTACGTGACCGACGGCAAGGAAGGCGTGCTGCTCCTGCTGGAGGGGCATCCCGCGGAGGCGCTGGCCATGTTCGAGCGCACGAAGGACGAGGAGGAGCGGACGTTCGGCGTGCCCGCGGCGCTGCACGCGCTCGGCCGGCGCGCCGAGGCGCGCGACGCCATCGCCGAGGCGGAGCGGCGGTTCGGCGAGGACAAGCCGTTCGACCTCGCGCAGATCCACGCGCTGGCCGGCGATCCCGACGCGGCCTTCGCCTGGCTGGAGCGCGCCTTCGCCCGCCGCGACGAGATGCTCGGGAACATCCGCGCGAGCCCGTTCCTGAAGCCGCTGCGGGGCGACCCGCGCTACGCCGCGCTCCTGCGCCGGATGGGGATGCCCTCGAGCTGAGGTCCGCCGAGGCCCGTGACCCTTCGGGGTCCGTCTGAAACACCGACCGGTCCTGTCCGTACGGCAGAGGGCGCGAGCGAGACGCCCGCCGGAAGGGAAACGGAGACCGCCATGACGACCGCGACCACCACCGCCAACCGCCTCGAGGTCCGCGCCGGCACGGGCGCCCCGCGCTTCGCCCAGCACTCGGCGCGGCGGGCGACGGCGCGCGGCCTCGCCGTGTTCGCGCTGTGCGCGGCGCTGGCCTACGGGTTCCTGTCGCAGGTCTGGACCGGCCCGGCGCCGAGCACCGCCCCGCGCGACCTGCGCGCGTGCAACCCGATGGTGCAGCGCTGCGCCTGACCCGGTCGCCGGCTAACCTCCTCGCTTCCCCGTCGCGAGGAGCGCCCGCCATGGCCACCGTCACCCTGAGAGGCAACCCCATCCACACGAGCGGCGAGCTGCCGTCGATCGGCGCGAGCGCGCCGGACTTCCGGCTCACCGGCGCCGACCTGAAGGACGTCTCCCTCGCCGACTACAAGGGCAAGCGCAAGATCCTGAACATCGTCCCATCGCTCGACACGCCCACCTGCGCCACCTCGACCCGCAAGTTCAACGAGCAGGCCGGGAAGCTCGCGAACACGGTGGTGCTGGTGGTCTCGGGCGACCTGCCCTTCGCCGCGAAGCGCTTCTGCACCACCGAGGGGCTCCAGAACGTGGTGACGCTCTCGACGTTCCGCGCGAAGGAGTTCGGCCAGCGGTGGGGCGTCGGCCTCGTCGACGGCCCGCTCGCCGGCCTCACCGCCCGCGCCGTGGTGGTGCTCGACGAGGGCGACAAGGTGACGTACACGGAGCTCGTGCCGGAGATCGCGCAGGAGCCCAACTACGAGAAGGCGCTCGGGGCGGTGAAGTAGGCAGCCGGGGCAGGCGTGGCCAGAGGCACGCCGCCCTCACCCCCACGGCACGATCGGAATCCGGGGCCCTCTCCCGCGACGGCGCGGGAGAGGGCTCTGCTGGTTCGAAGCCGGTGCGGGGCGCGCCGCGACGGTCGCGCGGTGGGGCAGGTTCCCGCGCGGCTCCCGCCGCCCGCGCCTCGCTACACCGCCCGCGGGATCCCCTCCCGCACCTCGACCGGCCGCTCGGGCACGTTCGCGGCCGCGCTCGCGCGGTGGTCCTTGGCGATGAGCAGGTAGATGGCCGGCACGAAGAAGAGCGTGAAGGCCGTGCCGATGGTCATGCCGGCCACCAGCACCAGGCCGATGCTGTTGCGGGCGGAGGCGCCCGGGCCGGTGACCAGCGTGAGCGGGAAGTGGCCGAGGACGGTGGCGGCGCTCGTCATGAGGATGGGGCGCAGGCGGGTCGCCGCGGCCTCCTTCACCGCGTCGAGCTTGGAGGTCCCCGCCTCCTGCAGCTTGTTCGCGAACTCGACGATGAGGATGCCGTTCTTGGAGACGAGGCCGACCAGCGTCACCAGCCCGACCTGCGAGTAGACGTTGAGCGTGGTCGTCCACCCGTCGGTGAAGAACTTCATGTTCGGGTTCGGCATCTTGAGGAACGTCAGCATCAGCGCGCCGAACATGCCGAGCGGCACCGAGCCGGCGAGGATGACGAACGGGTCGCGGAAGCTGTTGAACTGCGCCGCCAGCACCAGGAAGATGAGGATCACGGCGAGCAGGAACGCGGGGAGGAACTTGTTCCCCTCCTGCCGCAGCTGCCGCGACTCGCCCGTGTAGTCGATGGCGTAGCCCTTGGGCAGGATCTTGCTCGCCTCGTCCTCCAGGTAGCGCAGCGCCTCGTCGAGCGGGCGCATGGCGACGCCGCTGATCTTCACGGCGTTGAGCTGCTGGAACCGGTTCAGCGTGCGCGGCGCCACCGAGTCCCGGATCTTGGCGATGGCGGAGAGCGCGATGAGCTGCCCGTTCGGCCCGGTGACGTAGACGTCCTTGAGCTGGTCCGGGTTGAGCCGCTCGCTGCGGACGATCTGGGGGATGACCTTGTAGCTGCGCCCGCCGATGCTGAAGCGGTTCACGAAGTTGCCGCCCACCGCTGCGGAGAGGTCCTGGCCGACCTGCTGCAGGTTCAGGCCCAGCTCGGCCACCTTCTCGCGGTCGATCTCGATGGCCGACTCGGGCTGGTCGATCTTGACGTCGATGAGCGGCGGGAAGGCGAAGATGCCGCTCGTCGCCGCCTTCTCCTGCAGCTGCTTGGCGAAGCCGAGGATCTCGGAGCTCTCCGCGGTCGAGGCGAGCACGACCTCGACCGGGAAGTTGCCGCCGCCCGGCAGCGCCGGCGGGATGACGGGGAAGGTCTGCACGCCGGGGATGGCCGCCACTTTTTGCGCCACCTCGGGCAGGATCTGGAAGGCGTTGCGCTTGCGCTCCGTCCAGGGCTTGAGGCCGACGCCCCAGAACCCGCCCGAGGGGAACGTGATCTGGAACGTGAAGCCCGCCTCGGGCAGGTCCATCACCGACTGGTTGATGGCGCGGACCGAGGGGATGACCTGGTCGATGGTCGAGTTGGCGGGCGTGTTCACGATCCCGAAGATGACCCCCGGGTCCTCCGCCGGCGCCAGCTCCTTGGGCGCGAACTGGAACATGGCGAGGACGAGCACGGTGATGATGGCCCAGGCGAAGTAGATGGCGCCGCGCGCCCGGAGCGCCGAGTCGAGGTGACGCGAGTAGGCGGTGCGCAGCCGGTCGAACGCGCGGTTGATCACGCCGGAGAGGCCCTTGTCCTCGTGGCCGGCCTTGAGCAGGTAGGCGGACATCACCGGCGAGAGCGTGAGCGCCACCACGCCGGAGATGGTGACGGCGCCGGCCAGGGTGAGCGCGAACTCGCGGAAGAGCGAGCCGGTGAGCCCGCCCTGGAAGGCGATGGGCGTGTACACCGCCGCCAGCGTGATGGTCATCGAGATGATGGGGCCGACCAGCTCGCGGGCGCCCTGCAGCGCCGCGTCGACGGACTTCATGCCCTGCCGCAGGTGCCGCTCGACGTTCTCCACCACCACGATGGCGTCGTCGACCACGAGACCGACCGAGAGCACGATGGCGAGCAGGGTGAGCAGGTTCACCGTGAACCCGAACACCTGCATGAGGAAGACGCCGCCGATGAGGGACACCGGGATGGCGACCACCGGCACCAGCACGGAGCGGAACGAGCCGAGGAAGAGGAAGATGACGACCACCACGATGAGGAGGGTGTCCATCAGGGTGGACTCGACCTCCTTCACGGCGTTGCGGATGTAGGCGGTGGCGTCGTAGGCGACGACGCCCTGGATCTGCTCGGGCATCTCCTTCTGCAGGGAGACCATCTCCTTCTGCACCCGGCCGATGACGTCGAGCGAGTTGGCGTTGGGGAGCGACCAGATGCCGACGAAGACGGCGGTCTTGCCGCTGAAGTTCACCGCCGCGTCGTAGTCCTCGGCGCCGAGCACGACGTCGGCCACGTCGCCCAGGCGCACCGCCGCGCCGTCCTTCTGGCGGATGACGAGCTGCTTGAACTCGTCCACCGAGCGCAGGTCGGTGTTGGCGGTGAGGTTCACCTGGACGAGCGACCCCTTGGTCGCGCCGACCGCCGCCAGGTAGTTGTTGGCGGCGAGCGCCGCGCGCAGCTGCGCCGGCGAGACGTTGAGCGCGGCCATGCGGTCGGGCTTGAGCCAGATGCGCATGGCGAAGGTGCGGGCGCCGAGGATGTCGGCCCGCTGCACCCCCTCGATGGCCGAGAGGCGCGGCTGCACGATGCGCACCAGGTAGTCGGTGATCTCGTTCTGCTTCAGCAGGTCGGAGGAGAAGGAGAGGTACGCCGACGCGAACTGGCTGTCGGTCGACTCGATGTTGAGGATGGGGACCTCGGCCTCCGGCGGGAGGTCGCGGCGCACCTGATCCACCTTGGAGCTGATCTCGGAGAGGGCGCGGGTGGCGTCGTAGTTGAGCTTGAGCCGCGCGCGGATGGTGGAGAGGCCCTGCTTCGACTCCGACTCGATGTAGTCGATGCCGTCGGCGGCGGCGATGACGCGCTCGAGCGGCGTGGTGATGAACCCGCGCACCAGGTCGGCGTTGGCGCCGACGTACGCGGTGGTGACGGTGATGGCCGCGTTCTCGCTGCGCGGGTACTGCCGCACGTTGAGCGTGCGGATGGCCTGCACGCCCGCGATGATGATGACGAGGTTGACGACGATGGCGATGACGGGGCGGCGGATGAACAGGTCGGTGAACTTCATGAAGCGTGCTCCCGTCAGTTCTCGGCGGGCTTCGGCGCCAGCTTCGCGTCCGGCGCCAGCGCGTTGTTGACCACCACCGCCATCCCGTTGCGCAGCTTGAACGCGCCCGAGGAGACGATCGTCTCGCCCGCGGAGAGCCCCTCGGCCACCGCCACGAAGTCGCCGCGCCGCTCCCCGAGGCGCACGAACTTCTGGCGCGCCACCGTGCTCGCCTTCCCGCTGTCGTCCTTCTTCTCCTCGATGACGAAGACGGAGTCGCCGTACGGCGCGAAGAGCACGGAGGTGGCGGGGATGACCAGCGCCGGCCGCTTCTCGCGGGAGAGGACCTCGACGTTCGCGAACATGCCGGGGCGGAGCCGGCCATCGCCGTTCGCGAACGTGGCGCGGATGCGGACGTTGCGCGTGGCCACGTCGACCTCGGGGTTCACCACCGTGACCTCGCCCTCCCAGCTCGCGCCGGGGAAGGCGTCGGTCCTGAGGCGCGTCCGCTGGCCGGCCTTCACCTCCGCCAGCGCCTGCTGCGGCAGGTAGAAGTCGGCGTGGATGGGGGAGACCGACTGGAGCGAGGCGATGGGCGTGCCCGCCTGCAGCACCTGCCCGAGCTCCACCTGCCGGATGGAGATGCGCCCGTCGAACGGCGCCTTGATCGTCTTCTTCGCGATCACCGCCTCGAGGTTCGCCACGGTGGCCTGGGTCTGCCTGGCGCGCGCCTGGGCGGCGTCGAGGTCGGCCTGGGTGTTCGCCTCGCCCTGGCGCAGGGTCCTGGCGCGCTCGAGGTTGAGCTTCGCGAGCGACGCGTCGGCCTCGGCCGCGGAGAGCTGGGCCTCCTCGGCCGAGATGTCGAGCCGGACCAGCACCTGGCCCTTCCTCACGGAGCTCCCCGACTCGAACGTGATCTCGCGCACCAGGCCGGGCAGCTCCGAGCCGAGCGTCACGCCGCGCACCGCCACCAGCGTGCCGATGGCGGAGCGGGACGCCTCCCACTGGCTCGCCTCGACCCTGGCCGAGGTGACCGCTTCCGGCGGCGGGACGAAGGCCTTCCCGGCCTTGATCATCGAGCCGATCTGCATCGCCTTCACGCCGGCGAGGGCCGCGACCAGCACGACGATGCAGAGCACGGCGCCGATCCAGATCTTCTTCTTCGTGGTCATTGGGAGGAGCGCTTGCAGGAGGGACGAGGTGGAGGACGGAAGGTTTACCACCGAGGGTCGCGTCGCGCCTGGGGAATCATGGGCGGCCGTCCGCCCGTGGGGGGAGGGCCCGCTGCGGACAACGCCCGAGGCCGGATCTAGCTTTTCGGCGCGAACCGCTTCTTGCACGGGGGGGATTCCATGTCGACGACACTTCGCCTCACCACGGCGCTGGCCATCGTGGCCGCGCTCGCTGCGCCGGCCGCCGCCCGGGCCGAGGTCTGGACCGCGTCCATCGAGGGGTTCGCCGGGTGGCAGAACCTGCAGCTGTCCACCGCCAGCGTCGGGAACGCGGTGAGCGGCGACGAGGGGACCACCATCGTCGGCGGCGACTTCCTCGCCGGCTACGGGCTGCTCGGGATCGGCGCGGTCATCGACAAGACGGTGAGCGGCACGAACCAGCCATGGGCAGGCGCCGCGATGCTCGGCATCCTCGTGCCGCTCACCGCCGTGCGGCTCGAGCTCATGGGCGAGCTGGGCCAGCGGGCGCGGGACTTCGGCGACATCTTCGGCAACGGCCAGACGTTCCTGGGCGTGCGCCCCGGCATCAGCTTCCGCTTCGCTCCGACGCCGCTCATCATCGGCGTGAGCGGCATCGGCCGCTGGAACACCTCCGGCGGCTCGGGCGACTACGGGATCGTCGGCCGCATCGGGTTCGGCATCTTCTAACCGCCCGCGCTCCCAGGCCACGGCGCGCGCGCCGCCCCGTCCGTGCAGGAGGGGCGTGCGCGCGCGCGCGTTTTAACCCTCCGCCCGGACGGGGGTGGAGGGGGACAGCGCCTCGCCGCGCGCCGCGGGGAGTTGACAGCCGCGCCGCGCGCAGATAGTTGTTCCGGCAAAGGTTGCACATGCAAGAACCTCTCGGGCTCCTCATCGCCGCGGCGAGGCGGCGCATCAAGCAGGCGGTCATGGCCCGCCTCGCCGGGCACGACCTGAGCGTGCAGCAGTTCTGGTTCCTCGTCGCCATCGCCGAGCACCCTGGCATCTCCCAGTCGCAGGTGGCGCACCGGGTGCGGGC
>DASTGH010000402.1:0-39875 GCA_035719345.1 Anaeromyxobacteraceae bacterium | reverse complement strand
GTTCGCGGGGATCTTCTTGAGGGCATCGCACGCGTAGTCGTCGCCGAGATCGCACGCCTGCGCGAGCAGCGTGAGCGCCTCGGCGTGATCGGCCAGGGTCCCACGCCACAGCTTGCGCGCCTTCGTCCTCTTCGATGCCGCCAGCGCCCTGCGCCCTACGGCGCGGTCCTCGCTCTTCGCGAGGCCTTCGTAGATAGCGATGGCGCGGTCGAGGTCCCCCTCCGTCTCGATGAGCACCCCGCGATTGAACTCGAGCGTTCCGGAGGTGTAGCCAGCCTGTCGAGCGCGCTCGAGCGCGCGATGCGCGGCGGGGAGATCGTGCGCACGGAGCGCGTCGGCGACATCGCGTTCGAGCCGGTATCGACCGTATGGAGTGAGACTGGCGCGCGGCGCCGCCGCGATGGCGGTCGGGACGACGAGCAGCGCGAAGACCGTGCCCCACGCGACGAGCCGTTCGCGCCGCGTCGCACTGGCCGGCGTCGTGAGCGCCCACGCGAGCGCCGCGCCGCCTGCGAAGCCGCCCGCGTGCGCCCCGTGCGCGGCGACCCCTGCCAGCAGCGCCGACCAGATGACGATGGACAGGGCGGTCGAGCGCACCAGCGGGTCCCGCGCGAACGCGCTCCAGCCCGGGACGGCCCGGCGCCGCAGCACGAGCGTTGCGGCGATCACGCCGAAGCCCGCGCCAGAGGCTCCCGCGGCGACGCGGTCGCTCACGAGGAGATGGGCCGCGGACGCCACCACCGCCGCGCCCAGGTAGATCAGCGCGAAGCGCCGCGACCCCAGCGCTCGCTCGACGGGCGCCTCCCACTGCAGCCCGAAGTACACGTTGCACGCGAGGTGGAGCCAGCCAATGTGGAGGAAGGCCGAGGTGATGAGCCGCCAGGGCTCGCCGCGCCACACGGCGCCTCGCTCGAGCGCGCCGTAACGCACGAGGACCCATGTATTGGTGCTCCCGCCGAGGCTCTCGACGTAGAGCTGCACGGCAACGCACGCCGCCGCGAACACGAGAGCGACCGGCGCGTGCCGAAGGTCGCCCCAGGATCGGGATGCGCGCGCCGGCCGTTGCTGCTCGGCGCTGCTCTCCATGCCGTCATCTTGACGCGAGGTGGACCGCTGCGCGAGGGCGCACCCCGGCTGACTCGAAAGCAGGAGCGGCGTGCCCCGGCGGTTGGCGGAGTCAGCGCCACGCCCTCACCGTTCCCCCGGGACGCTGGCTCGCGACAGCGAGGCCGCGCCTTCGCTTGCCACCGGCACGTTGGGACCGAGGCATCTGGTCAACAGCAATGGCGTGAATCGAGCTCGGCGAGGAGGTCCGAGACCTGCGTCCGAGTGAGACCCTCAGGCATGCTCATCGGTGGCCCGCCAGAGATGTTCAGCATGCACGCATGAACGATCGCAAGATCGGCCTCCGTGGCTTGCAACACATACCAGGACGCAGGCAGCGGGGCCCGTGCGCGCTGCTCACGCAGACGCGCCGCCAGGTGTCGCGACAGGGCGGATGAGTAGCCCGTGACCGCCTCATACTCGCGCTCACCCATCTCCGCGACGGCATGCTCGATCAGCTGCGCCCAGAGGTCGAACTGGTCGGCACTACCGCGCAACTCGAACGCGCGGGAAACGGCTTCAATCGTCGTCCGCCTCGCATCCACGTGCTCTGGACGGATGGAGCGCTCGCCCAGCATCACTTGGATGCGGACGCGGTGCCAGCTCTTGGCGATCTGGAGGGCTGTGACCCCGGCATCGTCGACGATTCCGGGATCCGCCCCGGAGACGAGGAGCATCGCGACGATCCCGTCGGATCCCAGTTCCGCAGCGTGCATCAGTGCAGTGCGTCCACGGCGATCGCTGATGTTCATGTTGGCCCCGGCGCGCAGCAGGGCCTCCACTCCCGCGGCGTCACGCCTACGGGCCGCTACAACGAGGACTGGGGTGCCGTCGCTTCGACGCTGGTCGGGATCAGCTCCATTCTCGAGGAGCAAGCGCAGGATCGCTGGTGTCGAGCGTCGTTCGACTGCATGAATGATCCCGGAGGCATCTTCGTCCGCCAACTTGGCGCCGGCGCTGAGCAAGTTGGCGATGATTGACGCTGCCGCCGGCGAAGGGAATAGGCGTGCGGTGTCAACGGCCTCGCGCAACATGCTCCCTCTGCGACCAGGAGCATTGGGATCCACGCCGTGCTCCAGCAGGATGGAAACGACCTCGCTGCGGCGCATCGATATTGCCGCGCGCAAAGGAGTCCATTCCCACCCGTCTGCCAGCGTGGCTGTGGCTCCAACCGCCAACAGCGTACGGACGACATCCGAGTGTCCCAGCTCGACAGCGATGGTGAGCGCCCTCTTCCCAGACCGCCCCGGTGGGTACGGCTCGTCTGGCGCCGCGCCACCGTGAACTGCACGTTCGACGGCCTTCGCGTCGCCTGCACGTGCCGCCTCGATGAGGTCCTGCTGTGCATGGTCCGTCATCGGCGATCGCCTCCGCACGAGCGTTCCGGCACCGGCTCCCCGGTGATCACGAGGAACCCGCCTCCGCTTTCACTCAGTACGTCTCGCCGAAGTGGCACTTCATGCGGCCCTCGTTACGAGGTCGAGCGAGGACCCTCCCCGGGCGTCGTCACGCCGCGTGGGCAACGCCGACAGGTGAACGAGTCGGCCGTTCGCCACGAGCGCCTCGCCGACGAGGCCGTGCGCCCGCAGCCGGAACTCCGCACCGAGGCCGACGCCCGCGAATCGCGTGCCGGGCATCGCCGCGACCTGCTTCAAGAACGACTGCGCCAAATCCTCGCGGGCGGCGGGGACCAGCCGCCGCGGCGTCTCCAGGGCATCGATGGCATAGCTGCCGACGAGGCGAGGCAGCGCGGCGCGCAACGTACGCGTCGAATCGAACAGCTCCAGGCCCACCGCTCGTCCGTAAGCGAGGAAGACCGCGCCGACCTGGTGAACTTCTGCGCTGAATGCGGACTGGTACTCGCCGAGCGGGGAACGGAGGTGGCGGTACAGTTCCGCCATCGCTTCGGTCTTCGCGTCCGCCCGGAACCCAGCGACCTTCGTACCGATCAGCCGCCAGATCTCGAGCTGGTCCGTGCGTCGCTCTCCTGTGGCGCGGAGCGAAGCGTCAACGGCACTCATGCTCCCCGCGCGCCCGTGGGCAAAGAGCATCCGATTCTCGTCGGTGACTCCGCTGCTCGACCACCACCGACCGCGCTCGACGCAGGCGACCGGGATTCGGAGCGTCGAACGTGGCGCGACGAGTACGGTAGAGGTGAGGACGCGGTTCTGCTTGGCCCCGACCAGTTCGTCACCATCCAAGAGGAGGACCTCCTGCCGCGATCGGTTCCGGAAGAGCAGCTCATGCACGCGCGCGCGCGGAGACACCTCGGAGAAGCTCACGCACTCCCGGGCGAGCGCTTCCGAAAGTGTCAGATGTTTGGGGTCAGCGCGGTCGAGACCGCACAGCGGGAACATCGCAAGTACGTCGAACCGCTGCGGTTCGCGGAGGCGCAACCTGCGGAGCTCTTCCGCGACCACGATGGCCTCTGGGTCGATCGTCGGGGTCACTCGCTGGATACGGTGCCAGGGTCGTGTCTGTGACTGCGTGGCGGCGGTGCCCGTTGGGGTACCCGGGTGCCGGTGCGCTTGCTGTATTCGGGCGGTAAACCAACCGTCAGGGTTCGCGCTTCCCCACCGGGACGAGGAGCCGCGTGCGTCCACGACTGCGTGACAGCGACGCGGAGCCGGAGGAACTCTTCGCCAGGTACCGCGACCGCGGGGATCAGCGAGCGTTCGCGCTCCTGTTCGATGCCTTCGGACAGAGGCTCTTCGCTACAGCCGTGAAGTTCTTCCGGTCCCGCTTCGGAGACGACGCCGCGCACGCCATGGCGCACGACGCCGCCCAGGAGACCTGGATTCGGGTCGTGCGAAAAAAGGAGCAGTGGGACCCGTCACTCGGAACGTTGACCTCCTGGATCCTCGGAATCCACTACCATTGCCTCGTGGACATGGCTCGGGCGTCGCTGACGAACACGGCTCCGGCCGCCGCCTTCGAGCAGGCTCGCGCCGCCCAGGTGGCGGATGCCGACCCCGAGCGGCGCCTCCTCGCGTGCCATGCGCTGGGGGAGGTGCTCGAAGCGCTGTCGCCGGAGGACAAGGAGGTCCTCATGAGCTACTACCTCGTGGACAGGCCCGAGCTCGTGGCCTCGTCGCTGGGGATCTCCGCGGCCACGCTTCGCAAGCGTATCGAGCGGCTCAAGCAAGGGTTGCGAGCGAATCCCCGATTCGCCGAGCTGCTCACCGCCCTGGGCATCGTTCCCCGTCAGGACGCGAAACGGAGCCGGTCATGACCCTGCGAGCGAGCGAGCGAGCATGGGGAACGCGGGGTGGAAACTTGGGGGGGACCTGCATGTCAGGTCGTACCGATTGCGGTAGGCTCTGTGACGAGGGTTCAGGAGTGGTGCATCTTGTCAGCGTCAGATAAGCGCCGCGGTCTCGCAATGCTCCCAGGCGCGACGTCACCCGAGACGTCGCCGGGTCATCCGATCGGCCAACTCGTCGGCGTCATCGCCAACTACGAGCTCGTGCGAGAGGTCGGACGCGACGAGTTCGGCATGATCTGGGAAGCGCGCGAGGTCCGTTCACATCACCCCGTCTCCGTGAAGGTGTTTCGCACCGAGAGTCGGCCCGGCGCACGTCGTCCCCGCGGGGAAGGAGACCGGCGTGCCCCGACGGCCGAGCTCGAGCTGGGCGACCTCGTGCACTCCGCGGCGCACGGTCCATGCCGCCTCGCAGGGAACGTCGTCCGGAAGACGCGTGAGGGAAACCGCGAGTTCGTCGGCCTGCGGCGTTGCGATGACCACGCGGTGGTCCTGGTGCCCGTGGAGCAGCTCCCGGCGCTCGAACTCATGAGGCGGGCCAGCGGAGCGCGCCTCTCCACTGAGCACCTCGAGATCCTCTCTCACCGCAACATCGCAACGTTTCACGCGTATCGCTACGTGCTCGGAGGCCAGGTCCTGGTCATCGAGCCACTGCGCGGGTGCACCCTCGCGAAGCGCCTGGAACGAGGCCCGCTACCGTTCCCCGAGGCGCTGCGCATCGCGGTCGCGGTGACGGGCGGCCTCGCCCATGCTCACCGCAAAGGCTTCTCGCATCGCAAGCTGACACCATTCGACGTCCTCCTCTGGGACGATGGGCCAGTGAAGCTGGACGTCGGGACCGGCGGCACCCTGTGGTCGCAACAGATCGTACGCGGCTCGGCGCCGTACATGGCGCCGGAGCAGTGGCAAGGCGTCCTCGGCGACAAGCGAAGCGACGTCTTCACCCTGGGGGTGATTGTTTTCAAGATGCTCTCGGGGAGCCTGCCTTTCCCGGACGACGGCGGTACAGCCATCCAGGGGCCGAACCCCGCGCCTGCGCTGCAGTTCGCCGCGAGCACGACGCCAACGGGGCTCAGGCCGCTCCTCGAGGCCATCGACGCTGGCGCCTCCGCGGGCCTCGAATCGCAGCAGCTGCAGGGAGCGCTCGAGCGCCTCGGGAAGCTCGTCGCGCAGATGCTCGAGAAGGATCCCGACAGGCGCCCACGCAACGCTGCCACGCTCCTGCCATCCCTGGTCGCCGTGCAACGAGCCGTCGCCGCAGCGCCGTCTTCGATGACCGAGGCTGTTCTCGTCACCTCGTTGGATTGCGCTCGGTTCGCCGAGGTGCTGGAGGAGCTTGCGTTCCGCGGCGAGTCGCCCGCGGGAAGCGTCCGAGATCACCTGGCGGCGTGCACGAGCTGTACTCAGCGCTGGGAGCGGGAACGAGCGCTCTACGCGATGCCGAGCGAACTTTCGAATCGCGTCCTCGCGATGGCCGCAGGCGAGTCTCCCCGTACCGACATGCCGGATACGACCTGCGACGACACGGCGCGGCCGCCGACGGCCCTCCGCGGTGTGTTCGGATCGCGTCGGAAGAAGGCAACTCCCGCGCCACGCAGGCGAAACCGGTGAACTTCCGGGGCGCACAGGCCGCGCGAGGTGAGCAACCCCGGCGCCCCACGTCGCTCGCGGTAGATCCGGACGACCGGTCGAGAGCGCCCGCAGCACCATCGCGACCTCGTCGGCCCGGAGCACGGATCGCTCCCCTGTCACACGACTGGTCGCCGGCGCGTACGTAGGGCACGTGGCTTCACCCGCGCGAGAACGGTCGCCGTGATCGTGTCCGGCAGCCGGCTGATCGCGCTCGCCTGGTACGTGGGGTGACAGAGATGACGCTGGGCGAGATCATCATGCTGCTCGGGGCTTTCGAAGCGCTCGCAGCCGTGGTCGTCCTCGGTGTGATGCTGGCGTGGCGCAGCCGACGCGTGCACCTCGACCTCGGCTCGCACGCCGCGCAGAGAGTGTCGTCACAGAGCAGCATGATCCGGACATTCCGCAGCGGTCGCAAAGTTCCTGGAGGAGGCCGACGCGGTGGTGTTCGGGTGGGGTTCCGTCCTGAGTGGGCACATGGCGAAGCATCTCCACGCAGCGGCGGGGATCGCGGCACTGGCACTTGAGAACTTCGGCGTATGACCGCGCGAAACAGTCTGCGGCTGTATGTGCTCGGCAACTTGCGGCGGAATGCCGAGCTCGCCGTGCTCGCCGAGTTCTCGGACTTCCGCGCCGTGGACCGCATTTCGCTCGACGGGACCAGACTCGATGAACTCAACGAGCGAATCCGCCAGCTGCGCCTTTGCATTGAGGGGACAGGGACGCCTCTTGACCGGCAGAGCCTGGAAATACTCGGTGCCGTGCTGTTCGATTTCATGTTTCCAGGGCGAACGCGTCGCGTTTTCGAGTTCGCGATCGGCTCACGCGCGGCGCACGATCGCTTGTCGGTCGAGCTATTCGTCGAAGATCATGCGCTGGCAGGCTGGCCCTGGGAGTACCTGTTCAACAAAGAGGCCCATTCCTTTCTGTGTCACGAGTTTCATCTCGTACGCGGAGTCTTCACGATTGCGTCACATCACGAATTGGCTCCGCTCGAGGGCAAGATTCGAATCTGCGTGCTCGTGGGCGTGTTGAGCAACAATCGGAACACAACGCCCGACGAAGAGTCGCGACACATCCGCAACGTGTTTGAAAAGGTCCTTGCGAATGACGCGCTGGAAATGAGCGTGGTGCAGGGTGCATCCGCAACCGAGCTCCAGGCATACCTTCAGGAACACCAGTTTCATATTCTGCACTACATTGGGCACGCCCGGTTCGATGTCGCCACCCAGGTGGGCTCCCTGATATTTGACACGCGATCCGGCACCTCTTTCAGTGTGCCAGCGCGTGCCTTTGCGGCCATGATCAAGCCTCACCAGAAAGACGCACGATTGGTCTTTCTGAATGCATGTGAGAGCGGAATGGCGAGCGCCGACATCGACCCAGCGCGAAGCGCGATCGCGGCTGCCTTGCTGGACGTTGGCGTGCCTGCGGTCATCGCGACGCAGTTCTCGATTCCCGACATTTCGGCGCACCGTCTTTCCGCCATGATCTACAACAGCCTTGCGGCCGGCCGATCGCTGGTTGACGCAATGGCGTTGGGGCGGCAAGCGATGCAATTCGCCACCGCCAGCACCCTTCTCGATTGGGGCATTCCGGTCCTGTACGCGTCAGAACCGTGGATGCCAGTCTTCCTGAAAACGCATGAGACCCCCGGACTCAAGGCATTCGAACGTAGCCTCGACCGGCCGGAAGCATTGGTGTCGACGCTCGGCGTTTCGTCGGCCGCGGCGCCCTCGATCAAGCCAGCGCGGCCCCTCGCGACCTCAACAAACGCGTTCAGAGTCGCCCTCGTCGATTTGGACATCAAGGCGGGGTTCCTTCCCGACCTGGTCGACCTGGCGAACCGTTCGCAGTCCCATTTCGCCTTTGAGGTCGCGTATGTGCCGCTCCCCACGGGGTACATTGTGACGCGGATTGGCCGCGAGCGCGTGGAGCGCCCGCAGCTCTTCATCCCGCGTATTGAATCGGACCTCAAACACACGCCGGCGTCGCTTGGCGTCGATCGCGTGATCTGCCTCACCGCCAGCCTCCTCGCATGGACGGATCAGCACGGGACGACTTACGTCAACTACTTCGCCGTCCCGCTGCCCAACGCGAACGTATCTCTTGTATCGGCGGGCGATCTCCGCGAGTTCGCCGCGGAGGCGGAGATCGATTACTCCAAAGCAGTACTTCGTCTGTGCCTTGGCCAACTGCTAGCGACCGACGATCGCTGGGCCCTGGATTATCATCATAAGACTTACGGCTGTCCTTTGGATTTCTGCAAGGTTAGGCACAACCTGGTCAAGGGCCTTCGAAAGAAGGCGTTTGATCACAAGGCATGCCGAGATAAGCTTCGCGACCCAGAACTCTTGGAAGCGGTTGACGCCTTGGTGGCGCTCTAAGTTGGCTGTACGGAACTTCCACGGTAGGGCTGAAGACAGTCGGAGCAATGTTGCGCAGCGCCGATCGCACGTTGGCGGGATCCACACGGTCAGGCGACCCGTTCCGCACTCGTACACCGTCAGGCACCCCGACCGATGCGGAGAGGGCAGGACATCGGTCGAGACGTTTCGCCCCATCTGGAATCGGCACCACCGGTCACAGGGAACGGTGCGCCCCGGTACTCCTCCACGACGGTGCCGCCTGGCCCACGGCGGCGGAAGGAGAAGAACATGAATGACCTCCATTCGTCGGGAAGTGTCGAGCTGCGTTCTCCCGTTCCTGCGCTTCGTGACCGGCCGCGTTGGCTGCCGATCCTCGCGGCCTCGATCGCCTTGGCGGCGGCGCCGCCGGTCCTTGCGCAGCCGGCCGCAGCGCACGCGAGCACCGCGCGCGACGTGACGCCGGACGTGGCCTTCGTGTTCGGCAACACGAGCGAGGCCTTCGCCTTCCACGGACAAGGCGGCGTCCTCGTCACGGCGGGGCGTTCGGGGTTTCACCGCTCGGAGAGCCGTGGCGCACGCTGGAAGCGAAGCATGAACGGCTTTCTCGACGCCTCTGGCGTCGAGCCCTTCGCGCTGGGCTTGTGCCAGGCCCCCTCGCTGCCCGACACCGTGTACGCGGCGACCATCGGGAACACGGGCGACGATCGCCTGTTCCGCACCGACGACTTCGGAGAGACATGGCGCCCGCTCGCGCTCACCGAGGGCGTGGGCTCGATCGACTGCGCCGTGGATCCCGGCGATCACCAGATCGTCTACTACCTCACCGCAGGCGTGGACGGCTTTGCCCATCTGCTCAAGTCGACCGACGGCGGCAGCACCTTCGTGCGGATCGGAGCCGGGCTCGAAGCCCTCGACGGCCCCGTGTTCGTGCGCGTCGCGCCGACCGATCCACGAATCGTATATGTCGGCGACATCGGCACCGTCGAGGGCCTCTACGTTTCGGGCGACGGCGGGGCGACGTTCGTGCGGCTCGACGGCGCGCCGGCGCATCCCGCCGCGCTCCGCGCCGACCCAGTCCGGAACGGGACCCTGTACGTGGCGGGCGACGGTGGCCTCTCGCGATCGGTGGACGGCGGCCGCTCGTTCTCCGCTTTGGCCGGACTGCCTTCCACGGCGGTGGATCTCACGTTCGATCCGGGCGACACGTCGGTGCTGTACGTCGCGGCAGGGCTCGATGGCGTTTACCGGTCTGACGACGGAGGGTCGACCTTCTTCCAGCTTTCCGGGCCGTCATCGGAACAACTCGGGCACCAGGGCGCGCTGCGCGTCGGTTGCGCGCATCCGCGCGGAACTGGCTCGAGCCTGTACCTCGCCACCGCGGCGGGCCCGCACCGCTCCGACGACGGCGGCCAGACGTTCACGCCGATCGCCAGCGGTTACCACGGCGCGACCGTCGAGGACCTCGCGTTCGACGCCGCCGGCCGGCTGCTCGTCGGCGTGTTCCACACGGTCGTCGCATTTCGCGCCGATGGGCCCGGCGGCGACGAGGCGTACCAGGCGGTCGGCGACGGAGTGCCCGTTGCGGGTGACCGGAACACGCTCGCGCTCGCAACATCGCCCGTTGACCCGGGCGTCCTCGTCGTCGTCATCGCGGGGGACGGGGTCTACCGGACGGGCAACGGCGGAGGCTCGTGGACGAAGGCCACGATCGCGGGCGATCCCACCTTCGTCACGTCCTCGCCGCGCGTCGCGTTCGCCCCGAGCGACGCGAGCCGCGTGTATCTGGTGACGGTCGCCAACCAGCCGGGGTTCTATCGCTCGGTCGATGGGGGACGGTCCTTCGAGCTGACGTTCGAGGAGCGCCTGGGAGCGATCGCCGTCGATCCGGCGAACGCCGACGTCGTGTACGTCGGGACTTGGGACGATGGCGGCGGCCTCTTCAAGTCGACCGACGGAGGACTCACGTTCCAGCCGCTCGGTGTTCCGGGAGACGTCGCCGCGATCGCGATCGATCCTTTCCACTCGCAGACGATATACGTCGGGAGGCGCGGTGGCGGGGTGCTGCGTTCGCTCGACGGCGGTGCGACGTGGGACGTCGCGGCCCAGGAACTCCCGGGCGGCGAGGTGCTGGGCGTCGGCGTCGACCCGCGAGACCCGACCCGCGTGTTCGTGTGGATCAAGGCGGGCGGGCTCTTCTCGAGCGAGGACGGCGGCGTCGCCTGGGCCGCGATGGACGTGGGTGAAGCCTTGCGACGCTCCGGCGTCGCAGCGGGGCGCGCCACGCTCGCCGTCGATCCTGTCCACTCCGGGCGCGTGTACCTCGGGAACAGCGGCCTCATCCAGGTCGACGCTCGTTGACGCCGTCTTTCGCCGGAGTGGGATGAGAGCGCTTCCGTAGTGGCCGGCTTCGCGGATCAAGCCACCGCAACGCGGCGAACGGCGGCCCGGATGAGTGCCTTGAGGCCCTCCTCGCGATCGCCTCCGGATCTTGACGGTGATCGCCGGGGCGGCCCTGGACGTGGTCGGGTGACGACCGCTGAGCATCTCGGGTCTTGGCGGGCAGGCGAACAAGCCCGGTCTCACAGACATCGGCCGTGTCCCGTGCTAGGAGCCTGCCATCGATGCCATCGCCCGCATCGCAGCCGATGCCGCCGTCCGCGTGGGGCAGATGCAGGACTTCGCGGGGAGCCGTTCCGACGCGCCGGAGGAGGCGCTCTCGCTCCGGGATGTCGTCCACCAGGCGGCGGAGGTCTGCCGGGCCGATCTGGAGGCCGCCCCCCCCCCCCGCGGCCCGGGCGTGGCGTTCCGGATCGAGTCCGAGATACCGGGTGACCTTCCCCTGGTCAGAGGGTCCGGCGCCGAGCTCCGGCATGTGTTCCTGAACCTGTTCCTCAATGCCCGTGACGCGATGCCGGACGGAGGGGACATCGTGGTCCGCGCGACGCGCGCTCGTCGCCGGCGTGCTGCCGAAGCCGCTCGACCTCGACCGACTCGCGCTGCTCCTCGGCGCGCGGCCGAAGTGAAGACGAGAGCGCTCAACCTCTCGACCACGCCGAAGTGTCCTTGCCAGTCCTTGCGCGGCGCGTCCGTCCTGATCCAGGAGACACCGCGGCGGCGAACGCCGCGCTGCTCTCCTATGCACCCGTCGCGGAGGAGGCGCATGGCACCGCTCGTTCCCGACCCGAACAGAATCCATTCCTTCCGGGAGGTGAAGGCATTCGAGGCCTGGTTCTCGGCAAACCACGACCGCGAACCCGACCTCTGGGTCCGCATCTTCAAGAAGGGGTCGGGCGTGGCCACCGTCACGGCGGCCGAGGCGCTGGATGTGGCGCTGTGCTGGGGGTGGATCGATGGCATCCGCAAGGGCTTCGACCAGAGCTCCTACCTTCAGCGGTACACGCCCCGCCGGGCGAGGAGCATCTGGAGCCAGGTCAACCGGGAGCACGTCGCGCGGCTGACAGCAGCCGGCCGCATGACCGTTCACGGTCAGCGGCATGTCGATGCCGCCAAGGCGGATGGGCGGTGGGATGCAGCGTACGCACCGATGCGCGAGGCCACGCAGGCGACCATCCCCACCGACCTGCGTGCCGCCATCGAGGCGAACCCTCGCGCGCGCCGGACGTTCCGCGGCCTCGGCAAGACGAATCTGTTCGCTCTGACGTTCCGAACCAACCAGATGAAGACCGCCGCGGGCCGGGCTCGGAAGATCGCCGCCCTGGTCTCGATGCTGGCCAGCGGCGAGACCATCGTGCCGGAGCGCCGCAGGGCGCATGGGTCTTCTCCGGCGTCTGCTCGGGCGTCCTCATCCCGTCAACGAGCGCCCACCGCTCGGCGTCGGCGGCGATGAGCCCCCGCCTCGGCTCACTGCGGAGATTGGCTCCCGGGCCTCTTCGGCACTCGCTGAGGGGCGGCGTCGGTTGCGGCTCGGCGCCGGCTCGAGGCCGTGGAACTTCGGTTTTCCTGCTCACTGCGACTTCGGGCGAGTCGAATCGTTCGAGCCGGGTCCCGCGGATGTACCTCTCGGGTGCCACCCTCACGTGACAGCCGCGGTTCCTGCCAGTGGTGTGTCGAGCAGTTGCCGCCCCATCGAGGCGCGCGGCCGAGGGGACCACCATGCTGAAGCGTCGCCTCCAGACCGTCGCCGGGATGCTCGCGGTGGGTGTCGCCCTCGCCGCGCCCGGCGTCGCCTGGGCCGCCCTCCTCGACGCGGGTCCGGCCGACCCGGTGCTCGTCTTCCCTCGCTGGTACCGCGACTTCGACGGCACCGTGGTGGGGCTCTGCCGCTCGCAGGTTCGGTCGCCGAACCCGGCGGCCGGGCTCGGGACGATGTGCTTCCCGCTCGCGCCCGACCCCGCCGGCTTCGAGGGCAACCTCGGCCCGGAGCTCTTCTACAACGACCTCACGGTGGCGGTCGGTGCCCCGCTCGGCGGCGCCGCGTTCGGCCTGCGCTACACCGCCGCGCTGGAGGCGACCTACCTCCCGGGCCCGACGCCGGTCCACCGGCAGGAGGGCGTCTTCGCCCGGATCCGCATCGAGATCGACGCCAAGGTCCCCGGGACGTACACGGTCACGCACCCGTTCGGCGTCGAGGTGTTCCCGGACGTGCTGCCCTCCGGGCCGCACTCCGTGTTCTACACGCGGGACGTCCCGCTCGGCGTGCCGGGCGACTTCACGAGCGCGCTCGCCGGCCCGATCGGCCCGTTCATCCAGTGGGACGTCGTGAACGCCGGCGAGACGCTCTCGGTGGGCGGCGACGTCTTCCTCGGCGACCCGAACTACGCCCACACGTTCACGGGCAGCCCCTTCGGCACGAACTTCGTCCGGGTGGACGGCCCGCCGGGCTCGAATCTCGATGGCGCCGGCAACGACTTCGTCGTGCGCAACACCGGGAGCGTCGTCGGCCAGCGCTTCCTCGCCCCCATCGCCACCGGTCTCGAGGTGGAGTCGGCGACCTACGCGCGGAGCGGCGCCGCCGTCTCCGCCGACGTGTGGGCGACGTCGGCTCCGGCGCAGAAGCTGGTCCTCGCCAGCCCCGGCCTGCCGAGCGTCCGGCTCGCGGAGTTCCCCGGCGGCCGATACTACGGGCACGTCGAGTGGACCGCTCCGGTGGGCCCGCCGGCGGCGGTGACGGTGACGAACCTCACCTCGGTGCCCGTCGCGGCGCGCGCCGCGCCGCTCACGGATCGCGTGAACGTCAGCGCGACCTTCTCCTCCGCCACGGGCGCGCTCGACATGGCCGCGGCGACCTCGGACGGGACCGGGCCGGCGCTGGTGGTCGAGGAGCCGTTCGGCGGCGCCATGACACCCGGGGTGACACCGGGCGCGGCCTTCTCGCACGTGCTCCTGCCGGCCGGCACGGAGCCGCCGCGCCTGGTCCACGTCCGCTCGGCGGCCGGCGGCGCGGCGGTGTCCGAGGTGGCGATCCTGCCGGGCGCGCCCATGAACCCGCCAGGCCCGCCGGTTGCGGTGAACGATATCGACGTGGGGGTGGCCGGCGCCGGCCCCACGTCCATCCCGGTCGCCGCGAACGACGCGTTCGCCGGCGCGCCGGCGGTGCTCGTGCTCTCGCAGCCGCAGAGCGGCTCCGTGGTGCCCGGACCAGGCGGGACGGCCGTCTACACGCCCGCGCCCGGCGCGAGCGGGCCGGACGGCTTCACCTACGCGCTCGAGGACGCGGTGGGCATCTCGAACGTCGCGAGCGTCACCTTCACCGTCCCGTTCGTGCCGCTCGCCCCGACCGCGGTGGCCGACGGGTTCGCCATGCTCGCGGGCACGACGCGCGCGCTGCCGGTGCTGGCGAACGACGTCCCGGCCAGCAGGACCGCGCTCGACCCGGCGTCGGTCCTCGCCGTCCAGGGGCCCCTCGGCGTCGCCGCGCCGAACCCCGACGGCACCGTCGCCTTCACGCCGCCTGCCGGTGCGACCGGCCTCATGTCCTTCTCGTACACGGTGGCGAACGGCGCCGGGGTGCGCTCGGCGCCCGCCAGCGCCACCGTGGCGGTGTTCCCCACGCCCGAGGTGATCGCGCTGCGGCGGGTCCTCTTCGCCGTCTCGAAGCGCAGGTGGAGCGTCATCGGCGACACGACCTGGTTCGACCCGGCGCTGACGCAGCTCACCGTCACCTGCTGGCTCGGCGCGGCCGTCGCCCCCGCTCCGGCGACGCTCATCGGCTCCGCGCCGGTGGAGACCAGCGGGCGGTTCGCGGTCGTGCCACCCGGCACGGGCCCCGTGCCGGCGCGCGGGCAGGCGGTGACCTGCCAGACGTCGAGCGGCGGCGTGGGAACGGGCGCGGCGGTGCTGCAGTAGCGCCAGGCCCGGGCTCGGGCCCCGGCGCGCGGCCGGGGCCCGGTCGTCTCCAGGCGCCGGCTGGACGTCAGGCCAGGTGCAGGTGCAGTTCGCCGGTCTGCGCGCGGGTGGCGTTGATCAGCACCTGGCTGATCTGGATGACCGGCTGGACGTTGGTGTAGTTCGGGAGGTCGGCCAGGATTTCCTTGGCGTGCGGATTGAAAGCGGCCTGGAAGGCGTCGACGGATTCGAAGAAGAAGTGCGCCGAGGCGACGTGGGCGGGACGGGTGCCGGGTGCGCCACCGGCGGTGCCCTTGTCCACCGCGATGCCCTGGCAGGCGACGCCAAGCCTGTCCCTGACCATGGGCATGTGTGACTTGCAGTAGTAATCGAAGTCGAAGCGGCAATCAGCCGCGTTGGGGTAGAGAACGCTGACCTTGATCACGATGTGGGTCTCCTCCTCCGGAGCGATCGACGGCTAGCGCTTCTCCAGCCGGTTCAGGATCTCGTCGACCTTCGACTCGAGCCGGGTGAGGCGCTCATCGACGTGCCGCTCGAGCGCATCGATCCTGTGCTCGATCATGATCGGCGGCAACCTGTCGCGGATGCGACTCGCGACGCGCGTCACCTCCTGCCGGTACTGGGCGGGAACCGACTCGACCAGCCGGCCGAGGAGGTTGGCCGGACTGACCTTCCGCGAATTGGTGTCTGACATGGCGTCTCCTGAGAGGTCGATCATGGACCGCCGGTTCAGAGCGTCAACCGGTCATCCGTGACCGCGACGACCGCCCGGAAGGATCGGGCGCCTGCCTGGAATGCCGCCGTCCTTTCGCCGCTGGACGGCGTCCGGATCATCACCGAGCGCCGGCCGAGGCTCCGGGTTATGGCACGTACCGACCGTCCGCTTCCGGGAGGGCGCTCGATGGCTCGCGCGATGGATCGGTGCCCGTCGTATCTCGCTCTCGAGGCCTTCGTCCTCGGGGGGAACTCCTCCAGCTGCGCTTCCCACGTGGCCGCCTGCGCGAGTTGCCGGCACCGGCTGGCGCTGATGGAGGTCCAGCGTCGGGAGTTCCTCGAAAGCGTGTTTCCGTCCACGGTGCGGAATGTTCAGCGCGCCGCCGCGCTCCCCCGAACGGGCCGGCGCCTCCGGCGAACCGCGAGCGACGTCCGCGCCGCGCACCGCAACCGGTGAGCGGCGCCCCGACCTCCCGTCCGTCAAAGGAGCCCGCGCTTCGCCGCCATGCGCCTGAGGCGATCCCGGAGCCGCTCGAAGCGCTTCATGAGCGCGTTCGCGTCGACCGCTGCGCCCTCCTCGCGCGTGAGCACGTCCGAGATCTCCTTCCACGACAGCTCCTGGTCGATCCGGAGGACGAGCAGCGTCTCGTCCTCGTGCGACAGCTCGCGCCGCAACTCGTCGAGCGCGCGCCTCCTACCCTCCATGGCGACGGCCGTCCGGGTGCGGATGCTCTCGGCGAGCGCCGAGGCATCGCCCGTCTCGAAGCGCCGGCCCTTGCGGTTCCAGGCCTCGTCGCGGACGTGCAGCGCGCAGTTCCACGCCAGGCGGAAGATCCAGCTCCTCACCGACGCCTCACGGCGGAACCCACCGAGGCCGCGCCAGAGGCACTCGGCCCACTGCGAGAAGGCGTCGCCCGCCCTGGGCTCGTCCCTCAGCACGGAGCGGAGATAGGTCAGGACCGCGGCCCCGTACCCCCGGATCGCCGTCGTGGCCGCACCGTTCAGATCGCCGCGATCGAGCGCCTCGAGCACGGCGAGCTCGACTTCCTTGGCGGGATGTCCGGTCATGCGGCCTCCCGGATGGCGAGGCCCCCACGCTGCAACGGAACAGACGAGATGATGGCAGGACCGCGACAATCCGTCACGGGGGCCTCACCACATGGGATCGCCTCGCGCACCGCGTCGGCGCGCGATCGAGATTGCGGCGCAGCGGACCGCCGGTCGGATTCATGGAGTGGTCCGCTCGACATCGTCATCGCCCGATGAGCTCGCTGCCGGCTTGATCACCCTTCGGGGCCGGCGTCCGATTTCGTCGCGGCGCCGGTCTGCTCGACAGGAGCACGCGGGGCGGAGCCCACATCGTCGTGGCGGTCGCCACGACGATGCCGCCGTCCAGAGTCGGGTCGTTTGCGCGGAGCCTGCCATGACACTGGATGCACTGATCGTTCTGGCCGGGATCGTCCTCTCCTCGAGCCTCATTGCCGTCCTGATCACCTTCTGGCCGTCGGCGCGGCTGCAGCCCCCCCTCTGCCTGAAGATGCGCCCGGACGCGGAGTGCACTCCGAGCTGCCTCCGGACGTGCCACGTCTCCGGCGCGACGGCGGCTTTAACTGCGGGTCACGGCTCGCATTCTTCCTGATGCGAGAGCCGGCGCACGGCCGCGCCGCGCCCGGTCGACCACCGGAAGCACCGTGGGTCGGCGGCCAGGTCGCCGCTCTCTCGGGTCATCCCTGGTGGGGTGGCGATGAGCGCCGTCCGCCTCGGCCCCGACTCCTTCTGACGGCCGTCGACGACGGTCCGGGTTGCCCCGAGCTGCGGCATCTTGGCGCCGCGGACTCGCGTGCCGCTGTCTTGATTTGCGCTCGCCCGACGGTACGAAAGCGGTAGGGTGTCAGCCGCCAGAGGGCGAGGCCCCCGCAGGCAGCTCGATGAGCGAGTCGACCCAGGAACGCCTCTCGATCAAGCGGGTGAGCAAGAGCTTCGGGCCCGTCCATGCCGTGAAGGACGTGTCGTTCTCCATCCGCGTCGGGGCCGTCCACGCGCTCGTGGGCGAGAACGGGGCAGGCAAGTCGACGCTCGTCAAGATGATCACGGGGATCCAGCGCCCCGACTCCGGCGAGATCGCGCTCGATGGCCAGCCCTGCCGGTTCGAGACCCCCATCGACGCGCGCCGCCGCGGGATCACGGCGGTGTACCAGGACCCGCGCCTCTTCCCGCACCTCGACGTCGCCGAGAACATGTTCATGGGGATCTATCCCCGGAACGCGCTCGGGCTGGTGGACGGGCCGCGCATGTACTCCGAGGCGGAGCGCATGCTGCGCGAGCTGGGGGCGGACATCGACCCCCGCTCGCTCCTGGCGGGCAGGTCGGTGGCGGAGATCCAGTTCGTCGAGATCGCCCGCGCCATGTATGCCGACCTCAGGCTCCTCGTCCTCGACGAGCCGACCGCGTCCCTCACGCCCTCGGAGGCGGACCGGCTCTTCGCGGTCGTCGACCGGCTCCGCCGGCGCGGCGTGTCGGTGGTCTTCATCTCCCATCGCCTGGAGGAGGTGCGCCGGATCGCCGACGACGTCACGGTCATGCGCGACGGAGAGCACGTCGTGACCGCGGCGGCGGCGAGCCTGTCGCCGGAGGCGATGGTGCACCACATGGTCGGGCGCGAGCTCAAGTCGCTCTTCGTGCGGGCCCCGTCCCAGGTCGGGCCGCGCGCGGCGTTCGAGGTCCGGGGGCTCTCGCTGCCGGGCGCCTTCCAGGACGTGAGCTTCTCCATCCGGCCGGGCGAGATCGTCGGGCTCGCCGGCCTGGTCGGCGCCGGCCGGACCGAGATCGCGGAGGCGATCTTCGGCATCCGCCGGCCGGCAGCGGGGACCGTGGTGCTCGACGGGGTGGAGGTGCGGCCGGTGAGCCCCGGCCAGATGCTGCGGCTCGGCGTCGCCTACATCCCGGAGAACCGCGACGACCACGGGCTCGTCGTGGGGATGGGCGTGGCGTCGAACATCTGCCTGTCGGTCCTCGACCGGCTCGCCTCCGCCGGGCTCATCGCGCACCGCGCCGAAACCACCTTCGCCGCGCCCCTCGCGCGCGACCTCGAGATCAAGGCGGCCTCGCTCGACGCGCCGGTGGCGAGCCTCTCCGGCGGCAACCGCCAGAAGGTGGTGCTGGCCAAGTGGCTCGCGACGCGGCCGAAGGTGCTCATCCTCGACGAGCCGACGCACGGCATCGACGTGGGCACCAAGTCGCAGGTCCACCAGCGCATCTCGGAGCTGGCGGCGTCCGGCTACCCGGTCCTGCTCATCTCCTCCGACCTGCCCGAGGTGCTGGCCATGAGCGACCGGATCCTGGTCATGGCGCGCGGCCGGCTGGTGGGCTCGTTCGATCGCGGGGAGGCCACGCAGGAGGCGATCATGAGCGCGGCGGCCCTGGGCGGCGCGGCGGCGGCGAGGGCCTGAGGCATGCGCACGCCACGTGGGGCCTCGCTCGCCCGCGCGCTCGCCACCGCCACGCGGAACACGCTGCGCCTGCGCGTCTTCAGCGTGTTCGTCTCCTTCGCGGTGATGCTGGGGATCTTCGCCGCCACCACCCCCAACTTCGCCACCTTCCAGAACCTCAAGGTCATCGCCTTCAACGCCTCGCTGCTCACCATCGTCGCCTGCGCCGAGGCGATCGTCGTCATCACCCGCAACCTGGACGTCTCGGTGGGCTCGATCATCGGACTGGCCGGCTACGTGGCCGCCAAGTTCGCCGCCGCGAACCCGGGCGCCGGGCCGCTCATCGTGCTCGTCGCCGTGGCCATCGGGCTGGTGCTGGGGCTCGGGAACGGGCTGGCGGTCGCCTACGGCCGGGTGCCGTCCATCGTGGCCACGCTCGGCACGCTCGCCGTCTACCGCGGGATCACCTTCCTCCTCGGGCGCGGCATCGAGGTCCCCTCCGGAAACCTGCCGCGCTGGATGATCAGGGGCGCCGACGCGACCGTGCTCGGCCTGCCGCTCGTCGTCATCCTGGCGGTGGTGGTCGCGGTCGTGCTCACCGGCGTCCTGCGCGCCATGCCCATCTTCCGGCGCGTCTACGCGGTGGGCTCGAACCCCGGTGCGGCCGAGTTCTACGGCCTGCGCGCCGACCGCGTCGTGCTCTTCGCCTACGCCGTCTCGGGGGCGCTGGTCGGCCTGGCCGCGTTCCTCTACGTCTCGCGCGTCGGCACCATCACCGTGAACCTGGGGCGCGACTGGGAGATGACGGCGCTGGCCGCGGTCGTGCTCGGCGGCGTGAGCATGACCGGGGGCTCGGGGAACCTGGTGGGCGTGCTCTTCGCCGCGCTCATCCTCTCCACCATCGACAACGGCCTCGTGCTCGCCCGCGCGCCGGAGTTCTGGCGCATGTTCATCCAGGGTCTCGCCATCGTCGGCGCGATCGCGCTCGACGCCGGGATCGAGCGGCGGCTGCAGGCCCTGCTCAAGCACGCCCCGGCGGCGCGGGGAGCGGCGCGATGACCCGCGGGCTGCGCACCTTCCGCTGGGAGGCCTTCATCGCGGCCATGACGGTCCTGGCGGCCGGCTGGGCCACCTGGCTCTCGCCCTACTACCTCGACGCCGACCAGCTGCTCTTCTCGTCGCGGAACTTCGTCTTCACGGGGATCATGGCGCTGGGGCTCACCCTCGTCATCCTCACCGGCGAGATGGACCTGTCCCTCGGCTCGATCCTGGCGGTCTGCACCGTGCTGCTCGCCAAGGCGTCGGCGGCGGGCCTGCCGCTCCCGCTCGCGCTCGCCGGCATCGCCGCCGTGGCGGCGCTGCTCGGCGCCATCAACGGGTTCCTGGTGGCGCGCCTCCGGCTGCCCGCGCTCGCCGTCACGCTCGGCACCATGGGCGCGTACCGCGGGCTGGCGTTCATCATCGGCTCCGAGGTCGGCTACACCGGGTTCGACGACCGGTACAAGTGGCTCGGCGCCGCGCAGCTCGGCGAGACGTCCATCCCGGTCATGCTCCTCGTCTTCGCGGGCGCGGCGGTGCTGTTCGGAGTCGTGGTGCACTTCACCACCTTCGGCCGCCGCTGCTTCGCCATCGGCGCCAACGCCGCCGCCGCGACCTACTCGGGCATCGACGTGGTGCGGACGAAGATCGCGGCCTACGTCGTGGCAGCGCTCTCGGCCGCCGCCGGCGCCTGGATCTTCGTCGGCCAGTTCGGATCCGCCCGCGGCGACAACGCCAACGGCGTCATCCTGGGGGTCATCACCTCGGTCGTCCTCGGGGGCGTCGACATCAACGGCGGGCGCGGCACCATCGCCGGGGTGCTCGTCTCGACGCTGTTCCTGTGGACGCTGCGCAACGGCATGGGGCTCGCAAACATCGCCGGCCCCATCCAGCAGCTCATCATCGGCGCGCTCCTCATCGCGAGCGTGGTGATCTCGAACCTCTCCGGGCGGGGCGGTGGCAGGAAGCACGAGCGTGGCAGCGGCAGTAAGAGCGACGGACGAGAGCGCACCGGTCCGGCGGACCGGGAGCGCGTTCACGAGGAGGCGGCACCATGACGAAGCGCATCACCCTGATCGGCCTCACCGCGGCGCTGGTGGCGGGCCTGGCGTTCTCCGGGATGGCCCGGGCGGCCGGCAAGAAGCACCGCGTGTTCATGAACCCGAAGTTCACGGGCCTTTCGTACTTCGAGGTCTGCGCCAACGGCGCCAAGGAGGCGGCGAAGGAGCTGGGGATCGATTTCACCTACACCGGCTCCGAGCAGGCCGACGTGCAGCTGCAGGTCCAGTCGCTGGAGAACATCGTGGCGCAGAAGCCCGACGCCATCGTCGTCTCGGCGATCGACCTCAACGCGGTGGCGCCGCCGCTCGTCAAGGCCAAGCAGCGCGGGATCAAGGTCGTGTCCTACGACGCCGACACCGCCCAGAACGCGCGCGACTTCTTCGTGAACCAGATGTCCTACGAGGGTGCCGCGCGCGCCATGCTCGACTGCGCGCTCATCGACTCCCCCGAGGGCGGCGAGATCGCGTTCATCGCCGCGTCGCCCACCAGCCCGAACCACATGGCCCACATCCGGATCATGACCGAGCTGACGCAGAAGGAGGCGAAGTACAAGGCGTTCAAGCCGGTCGCCACGCAGTTCGCGGCCGACGACGAGGCGAAGAGCATCGAGGTGGCGACGAACCTCATGCAGGCCCATCCCAACCTCAAGGTGATCATCTCGTCGTCGGCCGTGTCGGCGCCCGCCGCCGCGCGCGCCATCCAGAGCGTGGGGAAGGTGGGGAAGGTCTACGCGACGGGCGTCGCCCTGCCCTCCTCCATCCGCTCCTACCTGAAGGACGGGTCGCAGAAGGCGTTCTTCATCTGGGACCCGGCGAACCTCGGCTACCTCTCCGTCTACGTCGCCGAGGCGGCGCTCAACGGGGCGAAGCCCACGCCCGGCACCAAGATCAAGGCCGGCAAGCTGGGCGAGTTCACGGTGGGGAAGGACGGCGAGGTCGTGTACGGCCGGCCGCTCGTCTTCACCAAGGACAACATCGATCAGTTCAACTTCTAGCCCATGGCGTGATTCGGAACGTCCGTTCGCCCTGAGCGTAGCGAAGCGGAGTCGAAGGGCGCCGTGCTTCGACTCCGCGCCCGCCGAGCGGGCGCTACGCTCAGCACGAACGGTCCTCCCCGCGCCGCGCCTCCCGCGCCTCGTGCTCGGCGAGGAAGGCGCGCAGCAGCGGGAAGAGCCGCCGGAACGCGTCCGCCTTCTCCTCGTAGAGCGCGTGGCGCCGCGCGTCCGGCTCGAAGCGCCGGCCCATTCGCACGCAGCGCGCCACCGCCTCGGCCGGGCTGGCGAAGGCCCCGGTGGCGACGCCGGCCAGCACCGCCGCCCCCAGCACGCCACCCTCGGTGAAGGCGGCCCGCACGAAGGGGACGCCGAAGACGTCGGCCTTGAGCTGCAGCCAGGCGTCGGAGCGGGCGCCGCCGCCGGTGGCGACGAACGCGCTCGTGGGCACGCCCAGCGCCGAGAGCGCCCGCACGCCCTCGGCCAGGTAGAGCGTCGTGCACTCCATGATCGACTTCAGGATCTCGCCGCGCGCCGTCGAGAGCTTGAGGCCGAGGATGGCGCCCGAGGCGTCGGCGACGAAGCCGGGCGGGCCGGTCGGCTCGAAGTAGGGCAGCGTGAAGAGCCGCGTCGGCTCGGCGGGAAGCTCGCTCGCGAGCTCCTCGTAGAGGTCCGCGCCCGGCGGGAGGACCCGGCGCTCCGCGGCCGCGAACGTGTCGCGGAACCAGCGCACCAGGGCGCCGCTCTGGTTGTAGATGAAGGAGACGCGGAGCCCGGGGACAACGTGGTGCTCCACGTTGAGGCCGTGGCGCAGCATGAGCCCGGCGTCCGGGACGCGGTCGTACACGGGGGTGATGCACTCGAACGTCCCCACCCCGCAGACCGCCCGGCCCGCCTCGGCGATGCCCGCGCCGAGCGCGTTGCACCCCTGGTCGTGCCCGCCGACGACGAGCCGCACCCCGGGCCGGAGCCCGAGGCGCGCGGCGACCTCGGCGCGGACGGTGCCCGCGACCGTCCCGCTCGGCACGGGCGTGGGGAGCAGCGAGGGATCCACCCCGGCGAGCGCCAGCAGGCGCTCCGACCACCGCTCCTCGCGCACGTCGAGGAGGAGCGTGCGGTTCGCGGCCGAGAAGCTGGTGAGGCACTCCCCGCCGAGCAGGTAGGGTACGAGGTCGCTCCACAGGAGCAGGCGGTCGGCTCCGGCGAGCGCCTCCGGCGCGTGGGCGCGCTGCCAGAGGAGCTTGGGGAGCGAGTACTGCGGTCCGGGGACGTTGCCGGTGATGGCGTGGAGCGTCTCCGCCCCGAGCGCGCGCGCGAGCCCCTCCGCCTCGGCACCGCCCCGCACGTCGGAGGAGAGGATGCACCGGCCGAGGATGCGGCGGTCGCGCGAGACCGGCGTCAGCGCCTCGCCCATGCCGCTCACGGCGAGGGCGGTGGGCGGGTCGGCGGCGGTCCCGGCCGCCACCTCGGCCAGCACCTCCTGCACGCGCGCCCAGACCTCGCCGCCGTCCAGCTCGGCCCAGCCGTCGCGCGGGTGGAGCGCCGCGTACTCGCGGTACGCTGCCGCGAGGCAGCGGCCGTCCTCGGAGAAGGCGCCGGCCTTGCAGCCGGTGGTCCCCACGTCGAGGCCGACGAGGCTCACGGCGGCGGGCCCGTCACCCGCGCAGCACCGGATCCGTGATCTCGGAGTCCGCGGAGAGGCTGCGCGCGGGGCGCAGGCCCCGCCGCTCCAGCGCGGCGTGGTAGGCGCGGACCGCCTCGGCGGGCGCGAGCTCGCCCCGCACCACCGGACGCATGAGCGGCACCAGCTCGAGCGGCGCCTCGGCGAGCTGGATCTTTCGGCCGAACAGCGCCACGCGCGCTCCGTGGCGGGCGCCCTGGGCGAGCAGCTCGTAGCAGTCGCGGGTGGTGCCCGCCGAGCCGCCGAGGATCCCGACGACGCGGCCGGGGTCGTCCGCGACCAGCTCCTCCAGCGCGCGCGGGCCGTTGTAGACGATCTTGAGGAAGAGCGGGCGCTCGGCGCGGGTCAGGCCGGCCAGCGTCCGGTGGATGCAGTCGTTCACGAACTCCGGGATGGCCTCGGGCGAGAGGCCGACCGGGGCGTTGGGGTTGAACACCTCGAGGAAGTGCCGGAAGCCGTGGCGCAGCGCGTCCTCCCGGAACGCGGCGTAGGCCTCGACGGTGGCGAGGTCGCGCTCGAGGTCGTTGTTGAAGGTGACCGAGTAGAGCCCGAGGTCGCAGAACGGGCGCACGCGCGAGAGCGACGCGCTGCGGAAGGGACGCGAGGGGGCCCGGGCATGGGTGGAATGGCGCGCCAGCCAGACGTCGGTCGTGTCGTTGGCGCGGATGGCGAGGGTGACGCCGCTCCCGGCGAAGACCCCGCGCGCCGTCAGCTCCTCGGCGCTGGAGGCCGACGCGAGCAGGATGTCGACCTCGCCTTGCCGGACGATCTCCCCCATGTCGTCCAGGAACTCCCGGCGTCCGCGGAAGCCGCCCGGCGCGCGCCCGTCGCGACCCGCCCGGCGCGGCCCCGCGCTCCCCAGCCCGCGCGCCATGTCCGCGTCCTTCGCATCGGCGATGACGAAATCGTCCGGCGCCACCGAGCCGGCGGCGAGGGCGGCGAGCCTGCGATCGAGCGTCTTCTCCATTCCAGGGGCCTCCGGGCGAACCCGCTGCATGATAGGGGCCGGATCCGCCGGGGCGCCATGCGACCGGATGCCGTGGAGCGCCCCGGCGCGGCGGGGCGCTACGGTGGCGCGCCGGCCGCGTGCACGGGGAGCATCGTCCAGACGTCTCCGCCCCAGCTGTCGGCCGCCCCGGTGTGCTTGCCGCTGTAGATCCAGAGCCGGTCGCGGAACACCACCCATCGCGGGCTGCGAGGGGCCCACGGAGCGTGCTCGGCGAGGCGCGTCCAGCTCGCGCCGTCCATCGACCACCACACGTCGTCGAGGGCGTTCGTCGACGGTCCGACCCAGCCGCCGAACACCCACAGCCTGCCGTCGAAGGCCTGCCCTCCGTAGCCGTGGCGCGCCGTCCACGGGGCCTCGGCCGTGAGCTGCGTCCAGTGCACGCCGTCTTCCGAGCGCCACACGTCGGCGGCGGCGCCGCCGCCGAGGAGATAGAGGGCGTCGTCACCGAGCACGGCGACGCGGGGCTCGGCCCGTGCCCTCCAGGGCGCGGCGGAGGTGACCTGCGTCCAGTGCAGGCCGTCCTCCGAGGACCACACGTCGTTCAGCATGTGGACCGCCTCGAAGTGCGCGTTCACCTCGGCCGTGCCGCCGAGGAGCCAGAGCTTGCCCTTGAAGACGAAGAGCGCCGCGCCCTCGCGCGCCGGCCAGCCGGCGGCGCCCGAGGGCTGCCAGTGCACGCCGTCCGCCGACCACCAGACGTCGCCGAGCGCCCGCTTCGTCCGGTAGTCGAGCCCTCCCAGCATCCAGAGGCGGCCGCGGAAGAAGGCGAACGACTGGGCGATGCGTGCGCCCCAGTCCTCCTTGTCGTGCTGGGTCCAGGCGAGCCCGTCCCTGGACGCGTATGCGTGCGTCTGGCTCACCATCCACAGGTCTCCGCCGAACCCGACGACGGGAAACAGGGTCACCGGGATCTTCCCGGGGGCCCACAGAGGTCGATCGTTCGAGCCGGGCTCTGCCGGAAAGCCTCCGCTGCCGACGGGCCGCAGCTGCTCCCAGCAGCCGAGGGTCGTCCCCGGCGCCGGGCACACCGGCCCTCGCGATGCGGCGGCGCTGCCGTGAGCCGCGCAGGCGAGGACGAGCGGCGTCGCCGCGATGAGGGCCGCGAGCTTCCGGACCGGCATCGAGGGTCACTCCTGGCCGAGGAGCGAGCGAGCGCGGCGCCGCTGCTCCCGCCCGAGGTACACGCCGAGGACGAGCCAGATCGCGCTCGTGGGCACGCTCACCCACGCCGTCCCGGCGACGCCCAGCCCGAGGCCCGCCAGGCCCGCGTACATCCAGCCGCTGAGCATGTCGCCGCCGCGGAACACCACCGTGTCGATGAAGTTCTTCGACTTGTACCGCTCCTCGCGGCTGACGACCGTGAAGAGCATCTCGCGGGAGGGCCGCAGGATCGCGTACTGGGCGGCGCGCCGGATGCCCTGGAACGGCGCGAGCACGGAGAGCAGCGGCGAGAACCCCAGCACCGCGTATCCGGCGGCGGTGATGGCCGGCGCGACCGCGAGGCCCACCGCCACGCCCAGGCGCCGGAGGAGCCGACCCGTGACGATCGTCTGCAGGACGAGCGTGCAGACGTTGACGACGAGGTCGATGCGCGCGAAGAGCGCCGTCCGCGCGTCGCGGTCGGTCGTCGCCGCGGTGACGAGCTCCGCCTGCTGGAAGTAGAGGAACGTGTTCGCGACCGTGAGCAGGAAGATGTAGAGCGCGGACGCGAGCAGGTAGGGCGAGGTCGCCACCGGCCGGATCCCGCTCCACACCGTGCCGCCCACCGGCACGTCGCCTCGACCCGGGGCCGCGGCGGCTCCGTCCGGCGGCCGGACCCGCGCCCACCGCACCAGCGCGACGACGCACGCGACCGAGACCTCGAGCAGGACCGCCGAGACGAGGAGGAGGCTCGCTCCGCCGAGCGGCCTCACCAGCCACGACGTGACGAGCGGGCCGGCGAGCGCGCCGAGGCTGCCGCCGGCCGAGATGAAGCCGAACAGCCGCTTCCCCTGCTCGCTCGTGAAGACGTCGGTCATGAGGCTCCACGCCACCGAGGTGACGAAGAGGTTGTAGACCGCCGCCCAGATGTAGAAGGCGAACGGGACCCACGCCTTCCCCACCCCCGTCCGCCACAGCGCGTAGAACGCGGCGATCTCCAGGGCGAACGAGTGGTACGTCCACGGGATGAGCCGCTGGCGCGGCCAGCGGGACGCGAGCGCTCCGAACAGCGGCGACGCGACGGCCATCGCCACGAAGGTGCCGGTGAAGAGGACGGGGAGCTTGTCGACGCCGCGCGAGATCCCCATCTCGTCGCGGATCGGGCGGAGCACGTAGTAGCCGCAGAGGAGGGCGAAGAAGTAGCAGAACGAGAGGAGGAGCGCGCCGAGCTCGTCGCGGCGCACGTCCACGAGGCGCCGCAGGAGCTCCCCGCGACGCCGCGGTGCCTCGGCGCCGACCGCGGTCCTGGGCGGCATGCGAGCGCCCGTCAACGGACGACGATGGCGATCTTGCCGCGGACGGTCCCGCCGCCGCGCTCCTTGGCCTCGAACGCCTCGCGGATGCGGTCGAGAGGGTACGAGCGATCGACGTGCGGCTTCACGACGCCGCTCTCCACGAGCCGCGTGAGCGCGTCGAGCGCAGCCGTCTCCATCCGCGTGTTCTCGTCCACGGCGGTGACGCCGTAGCGCTCGGGCAGGTCCGTCTTCGGCGGGTGCGTCATGGAGACGAGCACCCCTCCCCGCCGCAGCACCTTGAACGACCTCGTGTACGTGTCGCCCCCGACGGTGTCGAAGGCCGCGTCGTAACCCGAGAGCAGCTCGTCGAAGCGGGCGTTCCGGTAGTCGATGACCTCGTCCGCGCCGAGCTGCTTCACGAAGGCGAGGTCGTCGCCCGTGGCGGTGGTCGCGACGTGGGCGCCGGCGCTCTTCGCGATCTGGATGGCGACGCTCCCGATGCCGCCGCCGCCGCCGTGGACGAGGACGCGCTGGCCGGCCTGGACCTTCATCGACTCGACGGCCTGCAGCGCGCTCACCCCCACCAGCGGCAGCGAGGCGGCGTCGGTGAACCCGAGGTTCCGCGGCATGCGCGCGAGGCGCGCCGCCGGCGCGACGGCGTACTCCGCGAAGGCGCCGGATCCTCCGGTCGTGACGGCGGCCTGGCCGTAGACCCGGTCGCCGACCTGCAGCGTGCCGACGCCGTCGCCGAGCTGCCTCACGATGCCCGCCACGTCGTAACCGAGCGTCACGGGCAGGCGCAGCGGCCACCGCTCCTGGCGCTTGCCCTCGCGGATGTAGGTGTCGACCGGGTTGATGCTCGAGGCGTGCACCTCGAGGAGGACCTGCCCCGGCCCGGGCGCCGGGACGTCGACCTCCGTCACCGCGATCGCGTCGGCGTGCCCGTAGCTCGCGATCCGGGCCGCCTTCATCCGCGACTGCGGGGGTGGCACCACCCCGGCGCGAGCCGCATCCGCCTCGTGGCGACAGGACGCGGCGAGCACCGCGAGCGAGATCGCGATCGCGACCCGTCCGCCGCCCGGGCCGACCGAGCCCCACGAACCCCGCAGGCCCCATGTGAGCTTCATCCGCCGCCTCCCATGTCTGGCGCGCGCAACGGGGCAGTACTACCGCCCAGGCGCCGAGCACGCTCGGCCACCCGCGGGACCGGAGCCCACGTGCACGACGCGCCGAGGACCGGACTGACCGCGCGCGACCTCACGGCCGCCGCGGCCGTGGTGGTGATCTGGGGCCTCAACTTCGTGGCGATGAAGCTCGGGCTGCGGAGCTTCACGCCGTTCCAGCTCGGCGCGGCCCGCTTCCTCTTCGCGATGGTGCCGCTCGCGCTGTGGGTGCGGCCGCCGTCGGTGCCCCTCCCCTGGCTCGTCACCTACGGGCTCGTCCAGGGGGTGGGCCAGTTCGCGTCGCTGTTCTTCGCGCTGCAGGTCGGGATGACCGCGGCGCTCGCCTCGGTCCTCATGCAGACGCAGATCTTCTTCACGGCCATCCTGGGCGCGCTCATGCTGCACGAGGGGGTCGGGAGGCCTCTCAAGGTCGGGATGGCCGTCGCCGCCGCCGGACTGTGCTGCTTCGCGATCGGCGTCGCGACCGACCCGGGCGCGCGCGCGGTGACCGCGGCCGGGCTCGCCCTGAACCTGCTCTCCGCCGCGCTGTGGGCCGCCTCCAACATCGTCGTGCGCCGCATCCAGGCGACGGCCGGTCGCTACGACGCGCTCGCGCTCGTGGTGTGGAGCGGCGCCGTCTCCGCCCCCTCCTTCGTGGTGCTGTCGCTGGCCTTCGACGACGCGGCCGCGCGGTGGCGCTGGACGGGGACGACCGTCGGCGGCTGGCTGGCGATCGCGTACCTGGGGTGGGGCTCGACGGCGCTCGCGTACGCGCTGTGGACCTCGCTCCTCCAGCGCCACCCGGCGAGCCGCGTCGCGCCGTTCAGCCTGGGCGTCCCCGTCGTCGGGCTCCTCGCCGGCGTGCTCGTCCTCGGGGAGCGCGTGACCGCCTGGCAGTGGGCGGGCGCGGCGCTGGTCCTGTCCGCGCTCGGGGCGGTCATCGCCGGCTCGAGGCTGCGGACCTGACCCCGGGCGGGCGCGAGGTGAGCGGAGGTGGGCGCCGCCCCTCCAGCAGGCCTTTCCACCGCGAGCAAAGACTGCTCTGATCCGACGCGTTCACCTCGGAGCCGTTCCCCGCAGCGAGGGCCGCCGGATGCCGCCTTCCCCCAGCACAGAGGTCGTTTCGCTCGACGTCCGGTTGCGCCCGGACGAGCTCCTCGCGGCGTGGCGAGCCGAGTCGCGCCGGCTGGTGCTGAAGACGCAGGAGCCGGTCCGGGCGCAGCAGCGGATCGCGGCGCGGATCACCGCGCTCGGCCGCGACGTCGCCGCCACCATCACGGGGCGCGTCGCCACCGCCAGCCGCGACGGGACGGGGCTGCGCATCGAGCTCGTTCCCGATCCGACGCGCGTCCGCGCGCTGGAGCGGCTCCTCGCCGTCGCGCGCGGGCAGGCCGTCCACTACCAGGCGCGGATCCCGCGGTACCTCGCGACCATGCCCGCCGTCGTCCACGGCCCGGCCGGCCCCATCTTCATGACGACGTTCTCGGTGTCCGAGAACGGTTGCGGGCTGGCGTGGTCGGGTCCGGTCGAGGCGGTGACCGGCGCCGAGCTCGACATCCGCCTCGGCGCCGGGAGCCGAGCGGTCACCTTCCGCGGCGTCATCTGCTGGACCGCCCGGTGCGGCAGCATGGACACCGTCGGCGTCCGCTTCGTGCGGGGCACGAAGCACGCCTGGGCGATGATGGTGACCGACGCGAGACGCGCCGGCGCTCCGCCCGCCTGACGCCGCCTCGGGGTCGGCCTCGGAACGGCGGCGGGGAGTGCTGCCGGCGCGCCGGCTACTTGAGCGCGCCCTCGACCTTCTCGGCCGCCTTGTCCACGCCCTTGTCGACGCCCGCGCCCCCCTTCTCCTTCGCCACCGCCTCCACCGCCGTCGCCTTCTCCTCGCCGACGACCGGCTTCACCTTCGCCTTCCCCTTGGCGGCGCCCTTGCTCACGCCGGACTTTCCGGTGTCCTTGGCCTTCGTCTTCACCTGCTCGGTCATGCCGCCGGCCGTCGAGCCGGCCTGCGCCTTCGTCGCCGCGGCCTTGGCAGCGGCCTCCTGCTGTGCGGCCGCGGCCTGCGCGCCGGCCTGCTTCTGGGCGGTGGCCGCCTGCGCGCCGGCCTGCTGCTGGGCGGTGGCCGCCTGCGACCCGGCCTGCTGCTGGGCAGTGGCCGCCTGCGCGCCGGCCTCCTTCTCCATCGCGCCCGCCTGAGCCTTGGCCGCATCGAGGCCCGGCAGCTGCGCGTGGCCGAGCGCGGGCACCAGGAGCGCTGCGAGGAGTGCGGCGAGTCGCGTCAGCGTCGTGCTGCTCATGTCGGTCACCTCCGGAGGGCGGTGGCTCATTGTACCGTGCCGCCGGGGTGTCGCCTCCGGAAGACGGCGGCGCGGCGGCGTCGGGGTCGGCCGGGTGCTCGCGCACCGCGATCCCGACGACGCCGCGCCGCGACAGCCCCCGACGCCGCTCGGAAGCGCAGACAGGTGGTGAGCGCCTCCGATCGCCGTCCAGCCGAGCCGACCTTCGTCCGGTGAACTTTGGCGCTCCCTCTTCCAGACACGCGAGGGGGTGAAGTCGGCCAGACATGCCCCGAGGAGGGGTACCCGCTCCACGATCGGTCGCGAGCGGTTCGAGCGCGTGCCCCGGCCCGATGCGCACGGGGCGGCCTTGACACGTCGACGCGTCATCGATATATCGAAACACATCAAGAGCCGTCGGCGACGCTCGGCGGCAAGGAGGACGTCTCATGCATCCATGGTCCCGGCTCCACCCCTTCTCCGAGGAGGGCTTCCGCTGCAACCCGCGTGGCCGCCGGCACGCGCACGGCCACGGCCGGCGCGGCGGCGCCGACGAGGGCGCGGGCGGCGATCCGCCGGGCGGCGGGAACCCGTTCGGCGGGAACCCCTTCTCGTTCTTCTTCCACCGGGGCCCGCGCGCCCGCCGGGGCGACGTGCGCGCCGGGATCCTGGCGCTGCTCGCCGAGGAGCCTCGCAACGGCTACCAGGTCATGCAGGAGCTGGAGAAGCGGAGCGGCGGCGTGTGGCGCCCGAGCCCCGGGTCCGTCTACCCGGCGCTCCAGCAGCTCGAGGACGAGGGTCTGGTCCGGGCCGTGGAGAGCGGCGGCGGCCGGGTCTTCGAGCTCACCGAGCGCGGCCGCGCCTACGTGAAGGAGCACGCGCGCGAGGTCGAGACCCCGTGGGAGGCGATGAGCGGCGCCGCCGGCGACGACGCCATGGAGATGATGCGGCTCTGCCGGCAGCTCGGGATGGCGGCGGTCCAGGTCGTCCGCGCCGGGAACGCGGCGCAGGTGGCCGAGGCGCGCAAGATCGTGGGAGACGCGCGCCGCGCGCTGTACCGGCTGCTGGCGCAGGACGAGGGCGAAGGTCGGTAGCGGGGCGGCGCGATCGCTCCGGCGACCCGGCACGCGCTCGCCCGCCGTGTTGCAGCGGGCGTGCCGTACCCGGCGATGGGTCGTCGTTCGTTTAGGCCGGACTGCTCGTGCCCCGATCAAGATGCCGCGCGGCTCGCGTTTTCCGGCAGCGGACACGGCTCGCCCGCGCCTGCACGGAGGTCGCATGCCGACTCGCGTCGCACCCGCCATCCTCGCCAGCCTGGCCCTCGCGGCCGCGGCGCCCGCCTGCGTGTACGCGGACGAGGCGCACCACTGGGCGTACGGGACCGGCCACGGGGGCCCCGGCCACTGGGCGGAGCTGGAGCCGGGGTTCGCCGCCTGCGGCACCGGCAAGCAGCAGTCGCCCATCGACATCCGCGGCGCGCAGAAGGCGCAGCTGCCCGCGATCCAGCTCGCCTACCAGGCCGGGCCCGCCAAGGTGGAGAACAACGGGCACACCATCCAGGTGACGCCCGCCGCCGGGAGCACCCTGACGGTCGGCGATCACACGTACGAGCTGGTCCAGTTCCACTTCCACGCACCGAGCGAGGAAGCCGTCGGCGGCAAGCGCGCGCCGCTCGTCGCCCACTTCGTCCACAAGGACGCCGACGGCCACCTCGCGGTCCTCGCCACCCTGTTCGAGGTCGGCGCCGAGAACGCCGCGCTGAAGCCGATCTTCGCGAAGCTCCCCTCGAAGCCGCACAGCGAGCTGGAGCTGACCGACGTCCGGCTCGATCCGGCCGCCGTGCTGCCGGCGAGCCACGGCTACTACGAGTTCGAGGGGTCGCTCACGACGCCGCCGTGCAGCGAGGGCGTGCGCTGGCTCGTGCTGCAGAAGCACGCCACGGTGTCGAAGGCGCAGCTCCAGGCGTTCACGAAGCTGTACGCGCACAACGCCAGGCCGCTGCAGCCGCTCAACGGGAGGGCGGTGCGCGCCTCGATGTGATGGGCCGCCGTCAGGCCCGCTTCTTCTTGAGCTGGATGTCGGCGAAGACGGCCAGGATGAGGACGAGGCCCTTGATCAGGTACTGGTAGTTCGAGTTCACGTTCATCATCTGCAGCCCGTTGGAGAGCGACTGGATGATGAGGGCGCCCACCACCGCGCCGAAGACGGTGCCCTCGCCGCCCAGCGTCGACGTGCCGCCCAGGATGCAGGCCGCGATCACGTCCAGCTCGTAGCCCTGGCCCGCCGCCGTCGTCCCCGACCCGACGTAGGCGGCGAGCGCGACGCCGGAGACGGCCATGAGCAGGCCCATCGTCACGTACACCTTGAAGATGGACGCCTTGATGTCGATGCCCGACAGGCGCGCCGCCTCGCGGTTCCCGCCGATGCCGTAGGCGTGGCGGCCGAAGCGGGTGTTCCGCGAGATGTAGCTCATGAGCAGCGCGATGGCGCCGAGGATGAGCGCCAGGAGCGGCACGCCGCGGGTGCCGGCCTCCGCCTCGGCGTCGAAGGTTCGGTTCACGACGACGACGTAACCGAGGATGAGCACGGAGAACGCCACCGCCCGGGCCAGCTCGAGCGGCAGCGACCCGAGCGCCACCCCGTGCTTGCGCTTCCGGGCCCGCGCCGTGAAGACGCGCGCGAACAGGACGGCGACGACGACGAGCGCCAGGGCGTAGCCGGCGAGCGGCGGGATGAGGCCCTGGGCGATGAACTTGTAGGTGTCGTTGGAGGAGATGAAGAGCGACTTCCCCTGCGTGACGAGCAGGATGCCGGACTTGAAGATGGAGAAGCCGCCCAGGGTGACGATGAAGGGCGGGACGGACAGGCGCGAGATGATGAAGCCCTGGAACGCGCCCATGAGCGCGCCGAGCAGGAGCCCGAGCACGACCACCACCCCCGTCGTCCAGACCTGGACCGCCTCGGGCGACATGCCCGGCGCGAAGGAGGTGAGGGCGTCGTCGATGACGCCCTTGTAGAGCAGGGCGGCCACGACCACGGAGACGAACCCGGAGCCGTAGCCGACCGAGAGGTCGATGCCGCCGGTCACGATCACGAAGACCATGCCGCAGGCCATGATCCCGATGATGGCCATCTGCTGCAGGATGTTCTGGACGTGATCGGCGCTGGTGTAGCCGGGCGCGGCGATGCCGAACCCGATCCAGATGACCACGAGCGCGATGACCAGCATCGACTGCTGCGCGTTGCGCCGCACCGCGGTGAGGAGCGCGCGCAGGCTGCCGCGCGCCTCGGCGGCGGCAGGCGCAGGGGCAGGTGCCGGCGGGCTGGCCTCGATGGTCTCGAGCATGTTCTCTACCCCGCGGCCAGCTCGACGCCCGTCGCCCTGGCCATGATCTTCTCCTGGTCGGCGGCGCCGATCTCGAGCGTGCCGTTGGAGCGGCCTTCCCACATCACCATCACCCGGTCGCTCATGCCCAGCACCTCCTCCAGGTCCGACGAGATCATGATGATGGCGAAGCCGCTCTCGGCGAGCTGGTTCATGAGCTTGTAGATCTCGTACTTCGCGCCCACGTCGATGCCGCGGGTCGGGTCGTCGAGGATGAGGATGCGCGGCTCGGACATGAGCCACTTGGAGATGACCACCTTCTGCTGGTTGCCGCCGGAGAGCGACTCGACCGGCACGTGCACCGTCGGCGCCTTGATGGCGAGGCTGGTCCAGTAGCGGAGGACCGCCGCCAGCTCCGCGTCCTCGTCGATCCGCATGAACCCGGCGAAGCGCCTCAGGTTCGGCAGGCTCATGTTCTCGCGGATGGTCTGGATGAGGACGAGGCCCTGCCGCTTGCGATCCTCGGGCACGAGGCTGATGCCGTGCGCCATCGCGTCCCGCGCGCTCCGCAGCGCGACCTCCCGCCCGTCGAGCGTGATGCGGCCGCGCGTCACCCGGCCGTACTCGCCGAAGATGGTGGTGACGAGCTCCGTCCGCCCCGAGCCCATGAGGCCCGCGATGCCGAGGATCTCACCCCTGCGCAGCTCCAGGGAGACGCCGCGCAGCACCTCGCGGCCCGGGTTGTCGGGGTCGGTGGCGTGCAGGTCCTCGACCTTCAGGAACACTTCGCCCGGCGTGCGGCGGCCCTTGGGGAAGCGCTCCCGCATCTCGCGCCCGACCATGAGCTTGACGAGCCGCTCCACCGAGAGGTCGCTCGTCGGCTGCGTGGTGACGAGCCGGCCGTCGCGCAGCACCGAGACGCTGTCGGTGATGCGGAAGAACTCGCCCAGCTTGTGCGTGATGTAGATGCAGGTGACGCCCTGCGCCTTCAGCCCGCGCAGGATCTCCATGAGCTTGTCGACCTCGGCCTCCGACAGCGCCGAGGTGGGCTCGTCCAGGATGAGGATGCGCGCGTCCTCGGAGAGCGCCTTGGCGATCTCCGTCATCTGCATCTGGCCGACGCCGAGGTGCTCCACGGTGTCGAACGGGGAGACGGGCAGCCCGTACCGGCGGAGGAGCGCGGCGGTGTCGGCGTAGAGCCGGTCCCAGTCGATGCGGACGCCGCGGCGCGGCTCCTTGCCGAAGAAGACGTTCTCGCCGACGGTCAGCTTCGGGATGAGGGTCAGCTCCTGGTGGACGATCGCGATCCCGGCCTCGATGGCGCGCCGGATGGAGCTCGACCCGAGGCGCAGCTCCTCGCCGTCGTAGGTGATCGTCCCCTCGTACGTGCCGTGCGGATAGACGCCGCACAGGATCTTCATCAGCGTCGACTTGCCGGCGCCGTTCTCGCCGCACAGGCCGTGGATCTCGCCCCGGCGGACCTGGAGCGACACGTCGGACAGCGCGGTCACCCCGGGGAACCGCTTCGTCACGTGCGACACGTCGAGGAGGACGTCGGCCGGCACCCGTGCACCCTCCGGGAGCGCCCGGCCCCGGAGGGCCGGGCACTGCTCCCGCGTTCCTGCGGTCGTTCGCCCTGAGCCCTTCGACTTCGCTCAGGGCAGGCGAAGTCGAAGGGGGCGGCGCTACTTGGCCGGCGCGTTCGGGATGTCCTTGTACACGCCCTCGTAGCTCTGGAACGCCGTGTCGACGACGAGCGGCTTCAGGTTCTCATTCGTCACCTGGAAGACCTGCAGGAACTTGCAGGGGACGCTACCGCCCATCTTCTTGTTGCCGGTGAGCTCCGCGAGCTTGAACGGCGCGAGGCCGAGCTCCTTCTCGCCCTTGGCGAGCTTGACGGCGAGCTCGCAGGCGAGCGGCGTCAGCTTGCGGGTGTCCTTCAGGATCGTGACGGTGAGCTCGCCGCGCGCGATCGAGTTGCAGCCCGCCTCGGTGGCGTCCTGGCCCGAGATCGGGACCTTGCCGGCGAGACCGGCGGTCCTCATCGCCTCGAGGGCGCCCAGCGCGGTGCCGTCGTTGGAGGCGACCACGGCGTCGAACTTGCGGCCGGTCGCCGTCAGGATGTTCTCCATCAGCTTCTTGGCGTTGGCGGGGTCCCAGTTCTCCACCCACTGGTCGGCGACGACCTTGATCTTCCCGGCCTTGATGAGCGGCTGCAGCACCTCCATCTGGCCCTGCCGGAAGAGGTGGGCGTTGTTGTCGGTCGGGCTTCCGCCGAGCAGCACGAAGTTGCCGTCGCCCTTCACGGCGAGCACGCCCTTGGCCTGGTTACGCCCGACGTCCACGTTGTCGAACGACACGTAGGCGGCGATCTTGGCGCTCTTGATGAGGCGGTCGTAGGCGATGACCTTGACGCCCTTCTTCGCCACCTCGTCGACGGCGGTGGCGGTGGAGTCGCCGTCCTCGGCCACCACGATGACGACCTTGGCGCCCTGCGTCACCATGTTCTTGATCTGATCGTTCTGCAGCTTGGCGTCGTGGTTCGCCTCCTGGACGAGGACGTCGTAGCCCGCGTCGTGGAGCAGCTTCGTCATCTCGTCGCGCTCGCGGGCCCACCGCTCGGTGGCGAAGTCGGAGAAGGAGAGCCCGATCTTCGGCTTCGTGGCCGCCGCGGCCGGCGACGCCGTGAGGGACAGGACTGCCAGGCAGAAGAGCGTGAACCTTTTCACACCATGCCTCCTTTGCGATTGCGCTGCGTTGACCAAATCCGGGTGGTTGGCGCCATTGTGCACGCCGGTGATGCTGCCGCAAGCGAACACGCCGCCGCGGCCGGGGCGTGCCGTCCGCCCGGGTTCACCGGCGGGACCTGCCCCCGGCCGCTGATAGTCAACTTTCCTTACGAATTTTCCCGGCGCTCCGCCGTTCGCTCCCGAAGGGGCGTGCGCTTCGTGATGGCGCCCGGCACCCCGGGCGCTGGCGTACCATCCTTTGGTAAGACCGACATCCGAATTCACCCTGGCCGCAGGAGCCTCCCATGCCGAGCTACTTCGCCGAGATCGATCCCGTCCGCTACGGAGGCCCGGACGCCGCGGACCCGCTCGCCTACCACTGGTACGACCGGGATCGCATCGTCCTCGGCAGGCGGATGGAGGATCAGCTGCGCTTCGCGGTCTGCTACTGGCACACGTTCAACGGCACGGGCTCGGATCCCTTCGGCGGGGCCACCTTCGACCGCCCGTGGATGCGCGGCGACGCCATGGAGGCGGCGCGGCTCAAGGCCGAGTCGGCGTTCGACTTCTTCGTCAAGCTGGGCGTGCCCTTCTACACGTTCCACGACCGCGACGTGGCGCCGGAGGGAGCGACGCCGCGCGAGACCCTGGCCCGGCTGCAGGAGATGGTCGAGGTGCTCGCCCGCCACCAGGAGCGCACCGGGGTGCGGCTGCTGTGGGGCACGGCCAACCTCTTCAGCCATCGCCGCTACATGGCCGGCGCCGCCACCAACCCCGACCCCGAGGTCTACGCGCTGGCCGCGGCGCAGGTGAAGGCGGCGCTCGACGCCACGCAGGCGCTGGGCGGGGCCAACTACGTGCTGTGGGGCGGCCGCGAGGGCTACGAGACGCTGCTCAACACCGACCTCGGGCAGGAACTGGAGCAGCTGGGGCGCTTCCTCGCCTCGGTGGTCGAGTACAAGCACAAGATCGGGTTCCGGGGCACCATCCTCGTCGAGCCGAAGCCGGCCGAGCCCTCCAAGCACCAGTACGACTTCGACGTGGCCGCGCTCTGCGCGTTCCTGCAGCGCTTCGGCCTGGAGAAGGAGGTCAAGGCCAACATCGAGTCGAACCACGCGACGCTGGCGGGCCACACCTTCGAGCATGAGATCGCGACCGCGCTCGCCTACGGCGTCTTCGGGAGCATCGACATCAACCGCGGGGACCCGCTCCTCGGCTGGGACACCGACCAGTTCCCGAACGACGTGCAGGACGTGGCGCTGGCGCTGCTCGCCATCCTGCAGGGCGGCGGGTTCGCGAGCGGCGGCCTGAACTTCGACGCCAAGGTGCGCCGCCAGTCCATCGACGCGGTCGACCTCGTCCACGCCCACGTGGGCGGGATCGACACCTGCGCCCGGGCGCTGCTGGCGGCGGAGCGCATCGTGCAGGACGGGCGCCTGACGCAGGCGGTGCGCGATCGCTACGCGGGCTGGCGCGGCCCGCTCGGCCAGCAGATCATGGGAGGCCGGATCGGGCTCGAGGGCCTGGCCGCGCGCGCCCTGGAGAGAGACCGCGACGTGGCCCCGGTCTCGGGGCGGCAGGAGTACCTCGAGAACCTGCTCGAGCGCTTCTGCTAGCGCACCGCCGGCGTTCGGGAGGCGGCACGGGCCAGCGATGACCGGCAACCAGAGCCTGCTCAAGCGCATCAACCGCACGGCGCTCCTCCGCCTCGTCAAGGCGGAGCCGGGGCTCTCCCGCGTCGAGCTGGCCCACCGCACCGGGCTCACCAAGGCGGCGGTGGGGCTCCTGGTGCAGGAGCTCATCGACGAGGGCTGGCTCTGCCAGAGCGAGCCGTCCGCGGCGCAGGGCGTCGGCCGCCGCCCCGTGCCGCTCGCCCTCGACGGCCGCCGCGTCGGGCTCCTCGGCGCGGAGGTGGGCGTCGATTACCTCGACGCCGTCGCCTGCGACCTGCAGGGCGAGCGCCTCTGGTCGCGCCGGGTCCGCTACCCGCCCCGCGACGTGGGGCGGACGGTGCGCCGGCTCGGCGCGCTCGTCGCCAGCGCGCAGGCGGCGCTGCGTGCGGAGGGCCGGCGCGCGCTCGGCCTCGGCGTGGGCGTGCCGGGAGCGGTCGACGCGCGCGATGGAACGCTGCGCTTCGCGCCGAACCTCGGATGGCACGACGTCGAGCTGCTCCCCCAGCTTCGCGCGGCGCTGCGCGCGGCCGGCTGCGGCGAGCTGCCGGTGCAGCTCCTCAACGAGGCGAACGCGGCGGCGCTCTCCGAGTACGTCTTCGGCGACGCGCCGCCGGCGGGTCCGCTCGTCTACCTCAGCCTGGGCATCGGGCTGGGCGCAGGCGTGGTGCTGGGCGACCGGCTCTACCTGGGGCGGGGCGGCCTGGCCGGCGAGGTCGGCCACACCATCCTCGAGCGCGGCGGCCCGCGGTGCGCCTGCGGGCGCCGCGGCTGCGCCGAGGCCTTCGTCTCGCAGCGCGCCGTGAGCCGGTGCATCACCGGCCGCGATCACCCGGTGCTCGCCATCGAGGAGCTGTCCGCGCGCCTGGCGCGCCGCGAGCCGGCGGCGGTGCGCGGCGCGACGCAGGCGGGCGAGTACCTCGGCATCCTGCTGCAGAACATCGCCAACAGCTTCGACCCGGCGCTGGTGGTGCTGGGTGGCCCGCTCTGCCAGCTCGGCGACGTTTTCGTGAAGCGGGCGCTGCGCGCCATGGCCGCGCATGCCGGGCAATACGACCGCGAGCGCCCTTCGGTGCAGCTCTGCCGCTTCGGGGTGGACGCCTGCGCGGTCGGCGCGGCGGCGAGCGTCTTCCAGGACTTCCTCACCGCCCTGCCGGGCGCCGCCGCGCCGCGGGGAGCGCGCCGCGCCGCCCCGGCGGCCTGACCGCTCGGCGCGGCGCTCACGCCAGCAGGCGCTCCGGGAGGATGGGCAGGTCGCGGACGCGCCGCCCGGTCGCGTGGAAGACGGCATTGGCGATGGCCGCGCCCGTGCCCACGATCCCGATCTCGCCGATGCCCTTCGCGCCGACGTCGTTCACGTGCTCGTCCTCCTCGTCGATCATGAGGACGTCGAGCTCGCCCACGTCGGCGTGCACCGGCACGTGGTAGTCGGCGAGGTCCTTCGTCACCACGCGGCCGGTGCGCGGATCGCGCTCCGTGTGCTCCTCGAGCGCCAGGCCGATGCCCCACACCATCGCCCCGAGGAGCTGGCTGCGCGCCGTCTTGCGGTTGAGGAACCGCCCCGCCGAGAAGGCGCCGACCATGCGCACCACCCGCACCGTCCCCAGCGCCTCGTCGACGCGCACCTCGGCGAACTGCGCGCCGAAGGAGTGCGTCGAGTACTGCTTGCGGTCCGCCTTCTCCA
>DASTGH010000401.1:0-4421 GCA_035719345.1 Anaeromyxobacteraceae bacterium | reverse complement strand
GCGCGCGCTGTGGGGCGCGCGGGCCGCGCTCGAGGCGGCGCGCGCGCCGGCGCGTGCGGCGGAGTTCCTGCGCGACACGTCCGTGTGGCGGGAGCGCCTGCGCGCCGGCTGGCGCGAGCGCGCCGCCCGCGGTGGAGGCTTCCGCCCGCTAGCCGGGGAGGTCGCCCGCTACCAGTAGTAGCGCAGGCCCACCGTGGAGATGAAGGTCTTCCAGCTGACGGCCAGGTCGGGCTGGACGGCGAAGCGGCGCGCGACGAGCTGGATCCCGAGCGCCAGGTTCTCCCGCCCGGTGTAGAAGATGCCGCCGCCGAGATCGGTGACGTGCTGGAGCGCGGGGGCATCGCCGTTGAACGGCGCCGTCCAGTTGAACTGCAGCATGAGCCCGATGGGCGCCCAGCCGATGGCCCGGAAGTCGAAGTCCGACGCCAGCCCCAGCGACAGGGCGTCGCCGCTGACCGTCCCCAGGTTCTGGTCCTGGCTCACGTGGAGGTAGGCGACGTTCCCGGTGATGCCGAGGGCGCGCGAGACGGCCCAGTTCGCCGCCAGCGCCGGCTGGATGGTGGTCGCGTTGCGGGTCCCGAAGATGTCCCCGTTGCCGACGGTGCAGTTGCCCGCCTGGCACCGGTCGATGATGGCGCGGAGACCGCTGCCGATCGTCAGCGCCAGGCCGGGGACGCTTCCCACGTCGAAGAGCACGGCGACACGTACCGCGTCGCCGACCGGGAGGCTCGCCGTGACGCCGAGCGAGCCGCCCACCTGGAACTGCGTGCCGACGGCGAACGCCGACTCGCCATTGATGCCGGAGTAGATGACGTCGTTGAGGCTGAGGCGCGCGGAGAAATAACGCCCGAAGGCGTGCTCGTACCCGAGGACGGCTCCGATGGCGGCGTAGTCGTACGTACCGTTGAAGTTCCGGTCGCCGATGGTGAAGCTCCCCGTGGTCGAGCCGAGGCCGAGGAGCAGGTAGGACGCGAAGCTGGTCGTGACGAGCGCGCCGGGCACGGTCGCCGACGGCATGAAGACGTGGCCGGCGAGGATGCGGCCCTCCGGCCGCGGGATCTGCTGGACGGTGGGCTCCACCGAGGCCGGTGCCGCGGCGTCCTCGGCCGCCGCGACGGAGAGGGGGTGCAGCACGGCGATCAGGACGAGACAGGCATGGGGTCGGCGCATCGGGCTTCCTCCTCGGGCGGTGGCGTAAGCGGGTCCGGGATACCGCGCTCGCGTTTTGGCGTCGTGCGGCGCGGCGGCAGCACCCAGGGTGGCAGCGGCGGCCAGGAGGGCCACCGGCTAGGTGTCCGCGTCACCGCGCCGGGGTCGACGGGGAGACGCCCAATGGGTTCGCGCCGACGGGCGAGAACGTTCGCAGCCGTGGTCGCGCTCGGGCTGGCGCCGGGGGCGGCGAGCGCCTGGATCTACCCGGAGCACCGGGACATCGGAGTCGAGGCGATCGCGCGCCTGCAGGCCGGCGATCGCGCGGCCCTGGAGTCGCTGTGGGGCGAGGCGCTCCCCGGCTACGCCGCGAAGCTGTGCGAGCGCCTGTCGGCCGGCGATCAGGGCCTCCAGCCCGCCTGCATCGACTTCGCGGCCATCCCGGCGCTCTCCGGCGACCACTCCTGCAGCCCGGCTGACGTGCTCGAGCACGTGCTGCCGAGCGAATGGATCCTGGGCGTCGCCCGGGTGAGCGCGGAGACGAAGGCGAGCCTGGCTGGGGCGACCTCCCGCGCCGCGCGGCTCAACGCCATCGCCACCAACAACCTGAAGCTGCAGGTGGTCGACCCGGAGTACGCCACGCGGGCCGGATCCAATGTCGCGCACTTCCTCCTCCCGAGGTCGGGCGACGACCTGGGCAAGTACGTGGCCGCCTGCTTCGCCGAGGGCGCGCCGCTGAACGCGCTCGGGCTCTACGGGCTGTACCACGTCACCGCCCTGGGCCTGGCGCAGCGGCTCGCGGCGGGAGAGGTGCCTGGGGCGGAGCGCGGCGCGGCCGCGCGCGAGGTGCTGGCGCTGGAGGGCTTCGCGCTCCACTGGCTGGAGGACATCTACTCCTCGGGCCACGACGTGGGGACCTGGGGAGACGTCGCCTGGCGCAAGGGGACGCACGACTACTACTCGGAGTTCGGGCTCGACACCGTCGACTGGAAGGGGCGGCCGGTGGTGGCCTTCGGCGACGCGAACATGGCCGCGGCCGACCTGGAGCGCGCCTCGTCGGCGGTGGCGGTGAGCCTGACCCAGCTCGCTCGGGCGCTCCGGCCGGGCGACGAGCTCGGCCAACTGGTAAAGGGGTGGGGCAGCGGCCCCGCCGCGGTCCGCGCCTTCGACGCCTGCAAGGAGAAGGGCCAGCCGACACTGAAGGGGCCCGGGGGCATCGGCTCCCACTTCGCCGATCAGATCGAGCGCATGCCCAAGCCGGCGCGGGGCCCGGGCGAGGTGCACGTGCCGCGCTTCCGTGACGAGCTGGGTCCGTTCGTCTCGGTCTTCGGCGCAGTGGGCGGCGGCGTCGGCTTCGGCTCGGCGGCGGGCACGTCCGCCACCGGGAGCCTCTCGGCGGGCGTGCGCGTCGGCTACGGCGCCGACAGCCTGACCGGATCGATCGGCACCGGCATCGCCTTCCTGGAGGCAGGCTTCGCGGCGCAGTCGGCGCAGAAGGGCCGCTGCGAGGGCGATCCGGGTTGCGCCGCGCTCGGCCCCGCCGCGTTCTTTCCCAGGGTCCCGGCGCGGACCGGGCTCGCCCTGGGGCTGCGCCTGCCTTTCTGGGTGCTGCCCGGCGACATGCTGATCCTCGGCCCCGTCCTGGCGCTCACCTCACCGGAGAGGCTCGCCAAGGTGGGCGTGGAGGCGGCGAGCGGGGGGCTCCTCCCGTACGAGCGGAGCTTCCTCACCGGCGCCGGCGTGTTCCAGGTGGTGGTGGGCCGGGAGTTCCGGGTCGTGCTGTTCGGCTACGCCGGGAGCCCGCCGGTGGCGGTCCTCCCGAGCGGCGCCGCGCCCGATGGCACGACGCAGTACGCGGTCGTCGAGTTCAAGGAGGTCCAGCTCCAGTTCCCGGTGCTGGAGTGGACGCCTTTCCGGACCTTCGCGACGCAGCTCACCTTCGCGACGCAGGTCCAGCTCGGCTTCTCGGTGGGCCTGCCCTCCACCCAGGTCCTGTTCCCGGCCGGCGCGAGCTTCTCGACCGGGCTGCCCTGGCAGATCTGGGTGCGCGGAGCCTTCGACGGCCGGTACTTCCTGGGCTCGCGCGAGGACCTGCAGGCGCCGCGGTGAGCAGGCGCCGGGGCGGGATGCCGTGTCTCAGGCGGCCGGAACGGGCCGGCGCCGCTGCCAGGCGGCCACCGCGCCGAGCGCGACCGCGGCGTAGGCGACGCCGAGCACGGCGTCGATGACGTAGTGGTGCTGCAGGTAGACGGCCGAGAAGCACATGAGCAGGAAGAACGCCACCGCCGGCCAGCGGGCGAAGCGCAGCTCCCGCACCGCGAACGCGACGACGAGCGCGATGAACGGGTAGGCGACGTGCAGCGAGGGGATGGCGCCGTAGACGTCGACGCCGCGGCCGTACATCGAGTCGAAGAAGTGCGTCCCGAGCAGCTGGTCGAAGCGGTGCGCCGCCGCCGCCTCCGGCTTCACGTCCATGCGCGCGGGGCCGAGGCCGTACTGCGTCACGTACCAGGGCGGCGCGGCCGGGTAGACGAAGTAGGTCACGAAGCCCATGACGTTGACGAGGAAGAAGCTGCGCCCCAGGAGCACCGCCACGTCGAGCCGGTTGCGGAAGAAGGCGAAGAAGGCGAGGACGAGGTACTCGCCCACGTACGTGAGGTAGGCGAGGCCGCAGAGGAGATCGGCGATGGGCCAGTGGTGGTCGAGGAAGACCTCGTTGAGCGTGCGCCCGCCGACCCCGAACCAGGCGCGCTCGGCGAGGTACGGCTCGGCCACGCGCACGTGGCCCTCGATGCCCTGCCAGTAGAAGTAGCGCATCCCGTCGAAGACGACGCCGGTGAGGATGAACGGCAGGAAGATGCGCAGGAAGAGGCGCGACTTCTCGTTGTAGAGGTCGAGGAGCCCGAGCAGCCCCACCAGCACGTGGTCCTGGCGCAGCCCGCCCAGCGCGGCGACGACCGCGATGTAGAGGAGGCCGAGCGCGGGCGGCCCGAGTCGCCGGCGCATCGTCCGCGAGGGCAGGAGCCAGGTGCGGGCGAGGTCCCGCCAGAATGAGAGCGCGGCGCCGCCGGGCCCTGGTACATCCTGCGCGGTGCTCGGCATCTGGCGCAGCAACTTACGGGGATCCCGGGGCGAGTCAAGGCCGGCTTCACGGCGCGCGCGGCGGCGCGCCGCGGCGGCGCGCCTCGCGGCCGCGCTCCTGCTGGCGGGGGCGGGAGAGGCGCGCGCCACCTGCGACGCCGAGCTCGGCACGCAGGTCATCCCCCTGCCCA
>DASTGH010000400.1:0-2629 GCA_035719345.1 Anaeromyxobacteraceae bacterium | reverse complement strand
CATCTTGTACCGGGCGTTCGGGTCGAGCGCCTTCTTCCGCAGCCGGACGCTCCGCGGCGTCACCTCCACCAGCTCGTCCTCGGCGATCCACTCCAGCGCCTTCTCCAGCGTGATCTCGCGGGGCGGGGTGAGGAGGATGTTGTCGTCGCGGCCGGCGGCGCGGATGTTGGTGAGCTTCTTCTCCTTGCAGATGTTGAAATCGAGGTCGTTGTCGTGGCTGTGCTCGCCCACGATCATCCCCACGTACACGGGGTCGCCCGGCTTCACGAAGAGCGCGCCGCGCTCCTGGCCGTAGAAGCAGGCGTAGGCCACCACGTCGCCCTCGCGGTCGGCGACGATGGCGCCGGTCTTGCGCTTGGAGATGCCGCCCTGCCACGGCTCGTAGCCGTCGAACTGCGACGACATGATCCCCTCGCCGCGGGTCAGGGTGAGGAACTCGCCGCGGAAGCCGATGAGCCCGCGCGCCGGCACCCGGAACTGGAGGCGCGTGCGGCCCGAGCCGAGCGGCTGCATGTCCACCATGCGCCCCTTGCGCGGCCCGAGGTTGCTGGTGATGGCGCCGACGGCGTCGTCGGGCACGTCGCACACGAGCAGCTCCATCGGCTCGTGCACCTCGCCGCCCACCGTCTTGAGGATGGGCTCGGGGTTGGAGACGGTCAGCTCGTACCCCTCGCGCCGCATGTTCTCCACGATCACGGCCAGCTGCAGCTCGCCGCGGCCCACCACCTTGAAGGCGTCGGGCGTCTCGGTGTCCTCCACGCGGATGGAGACGTTGCGGTACGCCTCGCGGTAGAGCCGCTCGCGGATGTTGCGGCTGGTGACGTACTTCCCCTCCTTGCCGGCGAAGGGGCCGTCGTTCACCTTGAACACCATCGACATGGTCGGCTCCTCGACGCTGATGCGCGGGAGCGCGACCGGGAAGGCCGGGTCGCTGATGGTGTCGCCGATGCCGATCTCCTCGGCGCCGGCGATGCAGACGATCTCGCCGGGGCCGGCGTCCTTCACCTCGACCCGCTTCAGCCCGTCGTAGGCGTAGAGGCGGACGATCTTCGCCGGGACGACCTTCCCTTCCTCGCGGATGACGACGATGGCGTCGCTCTCGCGGGCGGTGCCGGAGGCGATGCGCCCGATGGCGAGGCGGCCCACGTAGTCGTCGTAGTCGAGATTGTCGACCAGCATCTGCAGCGCCTCGCGCTCGCCGCGCGGCGGGGGCGGGATGTGCGTGAGGATGGCGTCGAAGAGCGGCTTCAGCGACTCCGCCTTCATGGCGTCGGCCACGGTGTGCGCCGCGCGCCCCTCGCGCGCCACCGCATAGATGACCGGGAAGTCGATCTGGTGCTCGTTCGCGCCGAGGTCGATGTAGAGCGAGTAGACGAGGTCGAGGACCTCCTTCGCCCGTGCGTCCTGCCGGTCGATCTTGTTGATGACGAGCACGCTCGGGAGCCCCATCCCCAGCGCCTTCGACAGCACGAAGCGCGTCTGCGGGAGCGGCCCCTCCGCCGCGTCCACGAGCAGGAGCACGCCGTCGACCAGCCGGAGCGCGCGCTCCACCTCGCCGCCGAAGTCGGCGTGGCCGGGCGTGTCGACGATGTTGATCTTCACGCCCTGCCAGGTGACGGCGGTGTTCTTGGCGAGGATGGTGATGCCCTTCTCGCGCTCGAGGTCGTTCGAGTCCATGACGCGGTCGACCACCGCCTCGTTGGCGCGGAAGACGCCCGCCTGCCGCAGCATGAAGTCGACGAGGGTGGTCTTGCCGTGGTCGACGTGGGCGACGATGGCGACGTTGCGGATCTTCTCGCGCTCGATCATGAGGCTCGCTGCTCTCCCGAAAAAGCCGGACTGTATATGCCCTTGCGGCGCCTCCGGGCAAGCGAATCCCCGGCGGCGGGGCGGGCCGTGGACGGGCGGCGGGGCTGCCTACATGAAGCCGATCCGGCGCGTGCCGGCGAGCACCCGCCCCACCTCGACGAGCAGGCCGATCTCGCGGCAGCCCTGCAGGAACGCGAGCGCGGAGCGCTCGTCGAGCGGCGTGAGCAGCGCCAGGTCCGCCACCGACTTCGTGCCGTCGGCGTGGGCGAGCAGCGTCGCCTCGGCGGCGGAGATGTCGAGGTCGTAGAGCTCGAACGCAGGGTCCGGGCCGGGCGCGAGCGCGAGGGCGGGGGGCAGCGCCGCCCTGAGCGTTTCCAGCGTGGCCGTCCGCCGGAGCCCCTCGAGCACGAGGTCGCCGGGGAAGATGTCGACCGCCACCGGCGGACGGCGGGTGAGCGGGCTCACCAGCAGGCGGTAGCTCCCCCCGCGCCACGGGAACGCGTTCCACAGGATCTCGCAGATCTGGTCGCGCACGATGCTCGCGCGCCGGTCCGCGTCGAGCAGCCCGCGCGCGACGAGCGCCTCGGCCACCGGGATCTTGCCGCCGGTCTCGTCCACCAGCGCGCCCAGCCGCTCGGCGGAGACGAGCCCGTCGCGCACCGCGCGCGCGCCGAAGCGCTCGGCCGGCACGTTGCTCACGGCGAAGACCGGGCGCCCTCGCTCGAAGAGGACGAGCTTCTTCACGCCGTCGCGCGTCAGCGTGAGCGCGCCGGTCGCCTGCGCCACGTGGAGGGCGGTGAGGACCCGGGGCACCGAGGAC
>DASTGH010000399.1:0-6873 GCA_035719345.1 Anaeromyxobacteraceae bacterium | reverse complement strand
AGCGGATGGTGGGCCGCGGGCCGCTCCCGGCCGACGAGCTCGGCGCGGGCATCGCCGAGGGCGCGGGCCGGGCCGCCGCCTACGTCGAGGCGCGCCGCTGGCGCCGCGATCCGCGCCGGCCCAGCACCGCCATCGTCCTCTCCGGCGGCGGCGCCAACGGCGCCTTCAGCGCCGGGTTCGCCTGGCGGCTCCTCGAGGTCCTGCAGGCGTGCCGGGCGCCCGGGAGCGGCTGCCAGGACGCCCGCATCGACCTCGCCGCCGGCACGAGCACCGGCGCGCTCATCGCGCTGCTCGTCGACCTGGCCGCGACGCCGGGCGAGGAGGCGCGGGCGCGCGACGTCCTCGCCGACGCCTACACCTGCTCCACCAACGCTCGCCTGTACTGCGTGCAGAGCGAGTGGACGTGGAACCTGGCCGTCGGCGAGGTGAAGGGCCTGGTGCGGTTCGACGGCATCCGCGCGCTCGTCGCCGAGCGGGTGCCCGAGCGCGTCCAGCAGAACGGCACCGAGCGCGTGGCGGTCTCGGTCGACTTCCAGACCGGCGACCTGCACGCGCAGAGCGATCAGGACCCCGAGGACGCCGCGCCCTGGGAGGTGCAGATCGACGCGGTCATGGCCTCCATCGTCGAGCCGGTGCTGGCCTGGCCGGCGGAGCGCGTCGGGCGCGACGGCCGCGCCCTGCCCGGCACCTACCTCGACGGCGGCGTGCGCTCGGGGCTGCCCCTGCTCGAGGCGGTGAGCCGCGGCGCGGAGCGCGTCCTCGTGCTGAACAACTCCGGCTTCGAGCCCACCGCGGTCGGGCCCCAGCGGAACGCGTTCCAGATCCTGACCCGCACCATCGACCTGCTCTCCGGCCAGACGCGCCCGACCGAGGTGCAGCTCGGCGAGCTGGCCGCGCTGCAGCGGCGGCTGCTCGAGCACGGCGTCTGCGAGTCGCGGCTCGCGGCGGTGGACCCGGCCATCCGGGGACCGTTCTGCGAGCGCCGCTTCGACGTGCCGCGAGGCGGCGGAGGGCCGGCGGCGGCGGCGGTCCCGTCGTTCGTGGCGCCGGTGCCCTTCCGCGAGGTCGCCTCGAGCTGGCGCACGTCGTGGGTGTTCCGGCCGGAGGTCGCCGTCGCCAGCAGCGAGGGGTACGCCTTCGACCCGCGCGTCATGCGGCCGCTCTTCCTCCTCGGCGTGACGACGTTCCAGCGGCGCTGCCGCGAGGTCCTGTCGCTCCTCTCCATCGCCGGGCCCGTCGCCGACGCCGCCTGCGCGCTCCCCGAGGCCGACGCAGCCGCCCGCGCCGGCGCGGCGTTCGCGCCGCTCGACGGCTGCCTGGCGCGCGTCGACGAGCTGAGGACCTGCCCCTGAGCCGGCGGCGCGGCGCCGGCCCGGCCCCGGCCGCCGCTCAGCGCGCGCCGGTGGTCGCCGCCTGCTCCTTCTTGCCGTAGTGCGCGGCGAGGTAGTCGACGATCTTCGGGACGTCGTCGGCCGCCACCGGCGCGCCCATCACCTTGACCATCTTGTTCACCGACGCCTCCCAGCCCTTGCGGTCGAGGAACGGCGAGTTCATCGGGATGTAGTCGAGGCTGTGGCACATGGCGCAGCTCGCCAGGACGAGGTCCTTGCCCGGCCCGTCGGCGAGCTTGACGCCGCTCTCGTCGGCGGCGCGGGCTGCGGTCGAGGCGAGGAGCAGCGCGGAGAGGGCGATGGCGCGCACGGGCGTGGCCTCCTCAGGCGACGTGCAGCTCGAGCCGCTGCACCACGTTGTTGTGGTAGCCGGCGGGGTTGAAGACGAGGTCGAACGTCTGCGTGGCGCCGATGCGGTTCGCCGCCCGCGCCATGACGGTGAGGACGCCGGCGCGCTGCGGCCGGAACGCGAAGGTGAAGGGCCGCCACGAGAAGCGCCCGAGGTCCTGGCCCAGGTCGGCGCGCGACCACGTGGCGCCGCCGTCGGTGGAGACGTCGACCGACTGGATGCCGTAGCCGCCGTCCCAGGCGATGCCCTTCACCGTCACCGTCTCCCCGAGCTTCACGCGCTCGCCCCCGCGCAGGTTCGTGAGGAGCGAGCTCACCACCATCTCGGTGATGGGCGTGTTGGCGTCGGTCTCCTGCGAGAGGAAGCGATCGACCACCGGGAACTTGCCCTTGGGGATCCGGTAGGCGGTGCTCATCCAGAAGCCCTTGAACGGCTGCGACATCACCTGGACGGACGTGATCTGCTTCATCCAGTAGGTGGCGGTCCAGCCGGGGACGACGAGGCGCACCGGGTGGCCGTTCCAGTGCGGCAGGGGCGCGCCGTTCATCTCCCAGGCGAGGAGCGTGTTCTCGTCGAGCGCCTTCCACACCGGGAGGCTCTTCACGAAGTCGGGGGTGCTGGGGACCACCGGGCCGTCGGCGCCGTCGAGCACGACCTCGACCGCCTCCTTGCGGACGCCGGCCTTCGCCAGCACGTCCTTGAGGCGCACGCCCTTCCAGCGCGCGTTGCCCATCGCGCCGTGGGCCCACTGCACGCCGGCGACGTGCGGATCGGAGAGGCCGCGCCGGTTCCCGGAGCAGAGGCAGACCGCCGCCAGCTCCACCTGCTCGAAGCCCCTGGCCAGGTCGTCGAAGGTGAGCGTGAGCGCCTTCTCGACGGCGTCGCCGGCGACCTGCAGCCTCCACGCCTCGCGGGACACCTCGGGGATGGCGGCGAGGTGATAGCGCACGAAGAAGGCGTCGTTCCTCGTGAAGGGGTCGGCGAAGTACTCGAAGGGCGTCTCGAAGTTGGGCGGCCGGAAGGTGCGCTTGATGAGCGCCCGCTTCCCGGGGAGCGCCTCGAGGAGGGCCGCGTCGATCGCCCCCTGCGGCAGCCCCGGGGCGGCGGGGGCCTGGCCGGCGGCGGCGCGCACCAGCCGCGGCGCGAGCGCCCCGGCCCCGACGGCGGCGAGGCCTCCCAGGAAGCGGCGACGATCCATGGCGGGCGCCCTCCGGTGCGCGGACGGTGCGTCTCATGTCGGCCGGGGGGCGGGGTGTCAAGGTGCGAGGCCCGGGGGAGGGGAAACGGCCGCCCGGCCTCAGAACGCCCGCGACTGGCCGCCGTCCACCACCCAGCAGGCGCCGTTCACCCAGCTCGCGCGCGGCGACAGGAGGAATGCGACCACCGCCGCGACCTCCTCCGGGCGGCCCATCCGCCCGGCGGGGATCTCGCGCCGCACGAAGTCGGCGATGCCCTCGGGGTCGGCGGCCCGCCGCCGCGCCCAGCCGCCGCCGGGGAACTCGATGGAGCCGGGCGCCACCGCGTTCACGCGGATCCCGTCGGCGACGAGCTCGCGCCCCATGGCCTTGGCGAGCGCCATCTCCGCCGCCTTGGCCACGTTGTACGACGGCCCCCCGCCCGCCTCGCGGCCCCAGATCGACGTCACGTTCACGATCGCCCCGCCGCCGCGCCGCCGAAGCTCCGGGACGGCCCGCAGGCTCGCGCGCAGCGCCGGCCACAGGTTCCGTTCGAGGACGTCGCGGAAGTCCGCCTCGACGGCCGCGGCCAGCGAGCGCGCCCCCGAGCCGCCGACGTTGTTCACGAGGCCGTCGAGCCCGCCGAGCGCCGCGACCGCTCCGCCGACGAGGGCCTCGACGCCGTCCGCCGTGAGGAGGTCGCAGGCGAGGGCGAGGTGAGGACCCCGCCCCGCCGCCTCGAGCGCGGTGCGGGCCTCGGCCAGCGCCTCCGCGCCGCGGGCGCCGACGGCGACGCGGGCCCCCTCGGCTGCCAGCGCCAGCGCCACCGCGCGGCCGATGCCGCGCGAGCCGCCCGTGACGACGACCACCTTGCCCGCGAGCCCGAGGTCCATGAACCCACCCCATCCGAGCGGCATCCTGCCGGCTCCGGAGGTATAGCCTTCGATGGCGCGCCGCGTCGCATCCGAGAGGGAGCCATGGCCGACAAGAAGACCGCGAGCTTCGTCCAGTCGCTCTGCATGGGCCAGATCGAGGAGGAGATCGTCATCCCCTTCCCCGAGCTGAAGGCGGCGGAGAAGGAGACGCTGGGCCACGTCGCGCAGTCGGTGAACCAGCTCCTCGGGCCTCGCGCCAAGGACTTCCGGGAGTGGGACGTCCGCGGGGAGATGCCGAAGGCGTTCGTCGAGGAGCTGAAGGAGTTCGGCCTGTTCGGGCTCGTCATCCCCGAGGAGTTCGGCGGGCTGGGGTTCGGCGCGCAGGCCTACTCGCGCGCCCTGCAGGAGATCGCGAAGCACGACGGCTCGGTCGCGCTCACCGTCGGCGCGCACTCCTCCATCGGCATGCGCGGTCTCCTCCTCTTCGGCACCGCCGAGCAGAAGCGGCGCTGGATGCCGAAGCTCGCCACGGGCGAGATGATCGCCGCCTTCTGCCTGACCGAGCCGGGCGCCGGATCGGATGCCGCCGCGGTCCGCACCACCGCCGTCCGCAAGGGCGACCACTGGGTCCTCAACGGCGAGAAGATCTGGATCACGAACGGCGGCATGGCGGACTTCTTCACCGTGTTCGCGAAGACGCCGGACACGGCGCACGGGGGCAAGGCGCACATGACCGCGTTCGTCGTGACGCGCGACATGCCCGGTGTCTCGGTGGGCCCCCACGAGGACAAGATGGGGATCCGGGCCTCGTCCACGACCTCGGTCTTCTTCGAGGACGTGAAGGTCCCGGACGACCACGTGCTGGGCGAGCCCGGCATGGGCTTCAAGGCGGCGATGCGCATCCTCAACTCGGGCCGCACCGGGCTCGGCGGCGGGTGCGTGGGCGGGATGAAGCGGCTCATCGCGCTCGCCACGAAGCAGGCCAAGGAGCGCAAGCAGTTCGGCAGGCCCATCGCCGACTTCGGGCTGGTGAAGCAGAAGGTGGGCGAGATGGTGGTCGACTGCTACGCCACCGAGGCGACGGTCGCGCTCGTCGCCGGCCTCATCGACCAGGGCTACCAGGAGTACGCGGTGGAGGCGGCCATCTCCAAGGTCCTCGCCACCGAGGCGCTGTGGCGGACCGCCGACGAGGCGCTCCAGATCGCGGGCGGCAACGGCTTCATGCGCGAGTTCCCCTACGAGCGGGTGCTGCGCGACTGCCGCATCAACCGGATCTTCGAGGGGACGAACGACATCCTGCGGCTCTTCATCGCGCTCACCGCCATGAACGACGTCGGCACGCAGCTGAAGGAGGTCGCGCAGAGCGTGAAGGAGGTGCTGGCCGACCCCATCAAGGGCTTCGGCGTGCTCTCCGACTACGCGATCAAGCAGGCGTCGATCCGGACCGGGCTGGTGGGGGAGAAGCGCGGCTGGACGCTGCTCCACCCCGCGCTCGAGGACATCGCCGAGAACTACGAGGACCAGGCGCGCGAGCTGGCGTGGGTGGCGGACCGCGTGCTGCGGCGCCACGGCAAGAAGATCATCGACAAGCAGTTCGCGCTGCGGCGCATCGCCGACATCCTCGTCGACCTCTTCGCGCAGGCGGCGGTGCTGTCGCGCGTCAACGCCACCCTGGAGTCGGAGGGCGAGGAGGGGAGCGCCCGGGAGCTCGAGATCGCCCGCATCTTCTCGCGGCAGGCGCGCTCGCGCATCCGCGGCAACCTGCGGCGCGTCGACGTGAACGACGACGAGCGGGTGAAGGCGCTCGCCGACGACGCCTTCGAGCGCGAGGGCTACGGCTGGGACGTGATGTAAGGTGTGGCCGCCGTCCGGCTCGCCGGCGGCCCTTATGAGCTCGCCCGCGCCCCGCCACCGGCTCCGTACCTACCTCGCCACCGGGCTCCTCATCTGGATCCCGGTCACGGTCACGTTCTTCGTGATCCGGTTCGTGGTGAACCTCGTGGACCAGGTGCTGCTGGTCGTGCCGGCGGCGTGGCGGCCCGAGGCGGTGCTGGGGTTCCGCATCCCGGGGCTCGGCATCCTGCTGGCGGCCCTCGTCCTGCTCGCCACCGGGCTCCTCTTCGCGAACCTGGTCGGGCTGCGGCTGGTGGCGGCCGCGGAGCGACTGCTGGCGCGCATCCCGTTCGTCGGGCCGATCTACAAGGCGTCGAAGCAGGTGACCGAGACCGTGCTCTCGCCCGAGGGCAAGGCCTTCCGCCGCGTGGTGCTCGTCCGCTGGCCGCACCGCGATTCGCGCGCGGTCGCGTTCGTCACCGGCGGCGCGCCGGCGGAGATCGCGTCGCGCACCGGGCTGCGCCTCGTGTCGGTGTACGTGCCGACCACGCCCAACCCCACCTCCGGCTTCCTCCTGCTGGTGCCGGAGGAGGACGTGCTCGAGCTGGAGATGAGCGTCGACGACGCCTTCAAGATGGTGGTGTCGCTCGGGGTGGTGCTCCCCGAGTGGCCGCGCGCCGACGCGCGCGCGGCGCCGGCCGGGGCCGCTAGATGGCTTCCATGAGGCGCTTCACCGCGTCGAGCGGCAGCTCGCCGGTGGCGTGCATGCGCGGGCCGTAGTCGAGGACGTGCAGCACGCGGTCGAGGATGGAGGCGGCGTTGCTGAGATCGCCGTGCCGCGCCGACTCCAGGGCCAGCGCCTCGCGCCGGCTCCACAGGTCCTGCGAGAAGGGACGGAGCTCCGGGGTGCCGCGGGCGATCACCACCAGCCGCCCCTGCGCCTCGTCCTGCGCGCGCCGCCATGAGCGCACGAAGTCCTTCATGTCGAGCATGGACCCCCCAACCTGCTCCCACCTGCGTGCTACGGACGCACGGTAGCAGGAAGGCCGATACCGGCCAGCCCCAGGGCCGCGGGACGGCGGGCCGCAGAGGCGGTAGGTTGACGCCATGATCCGGACGGCCTGGCACCGGCTCGCGCTGCGCGCCGCGGCACTGCTGCTCGCGGCCGCAGCGGGCTGCGCTTCCGCGCCCGCCGGCCGGTCGCCGGGCGCTCCGGCGCCGGCGGGGAAGAATGGTCGCTTTTTCGACCT
>DASTGH010000398.1:0-3724 GCA_035719345.1 Anaeromyxobacteraceae bacterium | reverse complement strand
GCCCGGCGTCCTGACCTGGCGGGCGCCGCGCCCCGGCGCGCCGGCGTCCGCCTTCACCCGAAGTCACCGGCGCACCTGGAGGACCCGTGCTCCGAACCCGCCCCCTCGCCCTGACGCTCGCGCTGCCGCTGGCGCTCGCGGCGTGCAAGACCCCCGGCACCTCGGCCGACGCCTCCCGGGCCGCGGCGCCCGCGCCCACGCCCGGCATCGACCCCGGCATCCTCGATGCGGCCGTGAAGCCGTGCGACGACTTCTACCAGTACGCCTGCGGCGGCTGGCTCGCCAGGACGCAGATCCCGCCCGACAAGTCGCGCTGGACGCGCAGCTTCTCCGTCATCGACGAGGCGAACCGCCAGCAGCTCCGGACCATCGCCGAGGCGCAGGCGGCCGGGCAGATCGATCCCCAGGACCGGTTCGCGAAGAAGGTCGGTGACTTCTACGCCGCGTGCATGGACGAGGCGGCCATCGAGGCGCGTGGCACGAAGGACCTGGCCGAGGCCTGGGCGCGCGTCGACGCGGTGCAGGACCCGGCCACGCTCGCCCGGCAGGTGGCGGCGCTGCACAAGGAGGGGGTGAGCCCGCTCTTCGACATCGGCAGCGACCAGGACGCGAAGGACGCCACGCAGGTGATCGGCGTCGTGGCGCAGGGCGGCCTCTCCTTGCCCGACCGCGACTACTACACGAGGACGGATCCCAAGAGCTCGGACATCCAGAAGAGCTACCGCGAGCACGTCGCCCGCATGCTGGCGCTGGCGGGCATCCCGGCGGCGGAGGCGGCGAAGGAGTCCGACGCCATCTACGGGCTGGAGCGGAGCATGGCGGAGGCGCAGTGGACGCGGGTGGAGATGCGCGACCCGGAGCGCATCTACAACCGCGTCGATCTGCCCGGGCTGGAGAAGGCGGCGCCGCGCTTCCCGTGGAAGGCCTACCTCGACGACCTGGGGCACGGCGGCGTCACCGCCTTCAGCACGAGCACGCCCAAGTACCTCACCCGCCTGAACGAGTTGCTGGGCGAGGTCCCGCCGGAGACCTGGCGCGCCTACCTCAAGTGGCGGCTCCTCTCGGCGGCGGCGCACGAGCGCGCCATGCCGAAGGCGTTCGTGGACGAGCAGTTCACCTTCGCCAGCAAGAACTTCACCGGCGCGAAGGAGCTCGAGCCGCGCTGGAAGTTCTGCGTGGGGCAGGCCAACGGCGGGCTGGGCGAGGCGCTGGGGCAGGCCTGGGTGCGCCGGCACTTCGGGCCGGACGCGAAGGAGAAGACGAAGGCGCTCGTCTCCGACGTCGAGGGCGCCATGGGGCGGAACCTCGACGCGCTCGGCTGGATGGACGATCCCACGCGCAAGCGGGCGCACGAGAAGCTGGGGAAGGTGTTCAACAAGGTGGCCTATCCCGACAGCTGGCGGGACTACGACAAGCTGCAGGTCGATCGCTCGTCGTGGCTGAAGAGCGTGCTCGCCGCCAACGCCTTCGAGGTGAACCGCGACCTGTCCAAGATCGGCAAGCCGCTCGACCGCGGCGAGTGGCACATGACGCCGCCGACCGTGAACGCCTACTACAACCCGTCCATGAACGAGATGGTGTTCCCCGCCGGCATCCTGCAGGCGCCGTTCTTCACCCGCGGCGCGCCCGACGCCGTGAACTACGGCGCCATCGGCATGGTGGTGGGCCACGAGCTCACGCACGGCTTCGACGACGAGGGCCGCAAGTTCGACGCGGCCGGGAACCTCACCGACTGGTGGACGCCGGCCGTCTCCAAGGAGTTCGACCGGCGCGCCGCGTGCGTGGAGAAGCAGTACGACCAGTACGTGACGGTCGACGACGTCAAGCTGAACGGGAAGCTCACGCTGGGCGAGAACATCGCCGACCTGGGCGGGCTCAAGCTCGCCTTCGCGGCCTACCAGGCGTCGCGCAAGGGGAAGGGGCCGGAGGCGGCCGTGGCCGGCTTCACGCCCGACCAGGCGTTCTTCATCGGCTACGCGCAGGCGTGGTGCACCATCGACCGACCCGAGTCGGCGCGCCTGCGCGCGCAGACCGACCCCCACTCCTCGCCGCGCTGGCGCGTGAACGGGCCGCTCTCGAACCTGGCCGAGTTCCAGAAGGCCTTCGCCTGCGGGGAGGGGAGCAAGATGGTGCGGAGCGGCCCCGACCGCTGCGAGGTCTGGTGAGCGGGATGTGCTACTGCCTCACCGCCCCGGCCAGCACCGCCGGCACCTTCGCCCAGCTCCCCCGCTCCTCCAGCTCGGTCAGCGCCCTGCCCATGACGTGGGCCGAGCGGTGGCTGGGGAAGTAGGGGAGCTTCACCGGGCTCCAGGCGGGGCCCCGCATCACGAACTTCTCCATACCGTCGAGCATGAGGGTGTTGTGCACCCACCCGCGCCCGCTCTGGATGTTCGTGAGCGGGGACCCAGGGTAGGCGCCCCACGGCCCCGTGCCGCTGGCGTAGGCCATGCCCGGCCACAGGTTCACGCAGACCGAGCCGTAGCGCAGCCGGTGCACGGCCCGCTCCACCGCCGCGCCGCCGGCGCGGTCGCGCAGCGTGCGCGAGGACGCGACGATGGCGGCGCTGAGCGTCCCCCACAGCCGCTCGTTCGCGAAGCGCGTGGCCGCCTCGAGGAACTCGCCGGGATCGTCGCTCCCCACCTCGGTCTCCGACAGGATGGAGCAGAAGGGCTCGGTGGTGAACGCCGCCTCGTCGGCGCGCGCCGCGTCGAGGCCGGTGAGGAGCGTCCACGGCAGCGTGCCCTCGCCGCCGCCCAGCCGGCGGATCTCGGTGCGGCCCTCGGTGAGCGCGTGGTAGCGCGCCTCGGCGCCCGGGTACCAGGCGCGGCGCGCCGGGGTGAGCGCCATCCGCTGCAGGACGAGCTCCAGGAACCGGTCTCGCTTCCGCCAGCCGCGCGGCGTGATCAGCACCTTGCCCGCGATGCAGTTGAAGGAGGCGTTGTGCGTCACCATCCCCGCGACGCTGTCCGCCTGGTACGCGAGCTCCCGGTCGCTCCAGGGGCCTGGGACGACCAGCACCGGCGTGACGTTCCCGAGCTCGCTCGTGATCTCCTTCGCCAGGAGCGGCTGCTGGCGCGCCATGCGCTCCGCGCGCTCCGGTCCGGGCGGGCCCCACACGATGAGGTCGTGCGTCCGGTCCGAGCCGGTGATGTGCACCTCCTGCACCGCCGGGTGCGACGCGAGGTAGGCACCCTCCTCGGCGCCGCCGTAGACCACGGCCAGGAAGCCGGCGGAGACGGCGTCGGCGAACGCCTCCTCCAGCAGCGGCCCCATGTACGCGTTCACCGGGTTCATCTTGAGGACGCAGACCTTGCCCTCGTTGAAGAGCTTCGTGACCACGTCCGCGGCCGGGATGGAGTTCACGTTGCCGGCGCCGAGGACGAGGCAGACGCGCCCGTCGTGGTCGGGCTGCTTGTGGAAGCGCGCGCGGCGCTCGTGAAGCTCGCGCTCGCCCACGCCCTCCTCGAGGTGGACGTCGCCGCGCACGCCCATGAAGAGCAGCCGGTCGAGGCGGCTCGCCGGGAAGACCCGCACCGTGAGCCGGCCGTCCTCGCTCGTCCCGGTCGGACCGAGCGGCGTGTTGCCGTTGCGCTCCAGCATGACGAGGGAGCGGACCGTCTGCCGCAGGAAGCGGAGCGTGGCGTAGGGCGACGAGAGCCACTCCTCGCCCGCGGCCGGGGCGTCGAGCGCGATGCCCTTGGCGGCGCAGGCCATGGCGACGCTG
>DASTGH010000397.1:0-3599 GCA_035719345.1 Anaeromyxobacteraceae bacterium | reverse complement strand
GGCACTGGCTCTACCAGGCGCCAGGCGCCGAGTGCCGCCACGTGAGCGAGCACGAGCAGCCCGCGCGCCTGGTAGACCCAGTGCCGGCTGTGGCGCGCCTCGGAGACGACCAGCGCCGCGCCCGAGAGCGCGGTCGCGGCCAGCCAGGCGCGCAGCGTGCCGCGCGGCGCGCCGAAGGCGGCGGCCCCCAGGAAGAGCGCCATGGCGACGAGGTGGACGGTGCGCAGCGCGATGCCGACGGCGCGCTCCATCCCGAGGCGTGGCTCCGACCCGCCCATTCAGGCCTCCTCCAGCTCGAGCCCGGGCCGCGTCACCTGCACGTCCACCGCCTCGCCGGCGGCCAGGTCGCCCCGGTCCGCCGGGATGACCGCGATGCCGTCGGCGCGGAGCTGGGTGCGGAGGATGCCCGTGTCCTGGTCCCCCGCGCTCGACGCGACGAGCTCGCCGTCCGGGCCGCGGGAGAGCCGCACGCGCACGAACGTCACGCGGCCCGGCTTGTTGCGGATGGGGTCGGCGAGCCTCGCCCGCCGGAGCGAGCGCACGACGCGACCGTGCCCCATCATGCGCAGGAGCGCGGGCCGGACGAACTCCTCGAAGGTGAGGAGGGTGGAGACCGGGTTGCCGGGCAGCGAGAACACCAGCGTCCCGCCGCGCGTCGCGAAGGCGACCGGCCGGCCCGGCTTGATGTCGACCTTCCAGAACACCTGGCGCACCCCCAGCTCGTCGAGGATGGCGCGCACGAGGTCGCGGTCGCCCATCGACACACCTGCGGTGGTGACGAGGGCGTCGGCCTGGAGGCCGCGCTCGAGCTTCTCGCGCAGCGAGGCCCGGTCGTCGCGCGCGATCCCGAGCGGCACGGGCTCGCCGCCGGCCTGCAGCACCGCCGCCGCGACCGCGAGCGAGTTCGAATCGTGGATCTGCCCCGGCTCGAGCGGCGCGCCCGGCGGGACGAGCTCGTCGCCGGTGGAGAGCACCGCCACGCGCGCGCGGCGGACGACCGGGACGGCGAGGCAGCCGGCGGACGCGAGCAGGCTCGCCTCGGAGGCGCCGAGCACCGCGCCCGCCGGGACCGCCACCTCGCCCGCCCGCAGGTCCTCGCCCTCGCGGCGCACGTGCGAGCCCGCGCGCACCGCGACCCGCAGCGCCACGGCGCCTCCCTCCTCGTCGCAGTCCTCGAGCCTCACCACGGCGTCGGCGCCCGGCGGGAGCGGCGCGCCGGTCATGATCTTCACCGCCTCGCCGGGGCCGACGGCGCCGCCGGGCCGGCCGCCCGCGGCGAGGTAGCCGGTCACGCGCAGCCGGGTGGGCGCGGCGCAGTCGGCGGAGCGGACCGCGAAGCCGTCCATGGCGGAGTTGTCCCACCTCGGCATGGACCAGGGCACCGGCACGTCGGCGGCGAGCACGCGCCCGACGGCGGCCAGCACGGGGACGCGCTCCTCGGGAAGTCGACGGCACTGGTCCAGAATGGTCTTCCGGGCGGCCTCGAAGGTCGGCATCCACACGAGCCTACAGCACGTCTCGGGCCGGATCCCAAGATCCGCGATACGCGCGAAGCCAGGTGCCGGCACCTGTCACTTCCCATGTCACGCCGCGGCAGCGGCCGGTGAGACGTCACACTTCGGGCCGGCAGCCGCTGTGACGGAGCGCGGCGCGCGACGCGCCGCGGCGTCCCGGCGCGCGAAGGTCGTGGCGCCCCGCGGCTTTTCAGGCTGGGCGCGGCGGTCGCGCCGCTGGCCCGGTCGTTGCTGTAGGCACGGACTCCACGTGGAATCGGGGAGTGCCATGGACAAGATCCTTCGCATCGACATGGGCGCGGCCGGCGGACCGAAGGCTTCGGTCGAGCCCCTGCCGGCCAAGTACGCCGGACTCGGCGGCCGCGGTCTCACCTCGATCATGGTGAACGACCTGGTCGATCCGATGTGCCACCCGCTGGGCGCGTCGAACACGCTCGTGTTCGCGCCGGGCCTGCTCTCGGCGACGCCGGCGAGCACGTCGAGCCGGCTCTCGGTGGGCTGCAAGAGCCCGCTCACCGGCGGCATCAAGGAGTCGAACGCCGGCGGCCAGGGCGCGGCCGCGCTCGCCAAGATGGGCTACGCCGCGATGATCGTGGAGGGGAGGCCGGAAGGCAGCGACCTCTGGAAGATCAGCATCGGGCTGGACGGGGTGTCGTTCTCCAAGTGCAACGACCTCCGCATGCTCGGGAACTACGACACGGTGGCGCGCCTCATCGCCGAGCACGGCGAGAAGAACGCCTTCATGACCATCGGCCAGGCCGGCGAGATGCGGCTGGGCGCTGCCTCCATCGCGGTGACCGACCGCGAGCTGCGCCCGACGCGTCACTGCGGCCGGGGCGGCGTAGGCGCGGTCATGGGCTCGAAGAACATCAAGGCCTTCGTCCTGAAGGAGGAGGGCCTCACCTACGCCAAGCCCAAGGACCCGGAGAAGTTCAAGGCGGCGGCCAAGGCCTTCGCGGAAGGCCTGAAGCGCCACGCGGTCACCGGCCAGGGCCTGCCCGCCTACGGCACGAACGTCCTCACCAACGTGCTGAACGAGGCCGGCGCCTACCCGACGCGCAACTTCCAGACCGGCCAGTTCGAGGGCGGGACCAAGATCAGCGGCGAGGCGCTGGCGGCGCTGGAGACGGAGCGCGGCGGCGAGGCCACCCACGGCTGCCAGCGCGGCTGCGTCATTCAGTGCTCCGGCATCTTCCACAACAGGGAAGGCAAGTACGTCACGAAGCAGCCGGAGTACGAGACCGTCTGGTCGCACGGCGGCAACTGCGGCATCGACGACCTCGACGTCATCGCCGAGCTCGACCGCCTCGACGACGACATCGGCCTCGACACCATCGAGACCGGCGTGGCGGTGGGGGTGGCCATGGAGGCCGGCGTCGTCAAGTTCGGCGACGGCCAGGGCGCCATCCGCCTGGTCCAGGAGGTCGGGAAGGGCACGCCCCTCGGCCGCATCATCGGCTCGGGCGCGGGCGCGGTCGGCCGCATGTTCGGGCTGGAGCGCATCCCGGTGGTGAAGAACCAGGCGCTCCCGGCCTACGACCCGCGCGGCGTGCAGGGCATCGGCGTGACCTACGCCACGACGCCCCAGGGCGCCGACCACACCGCCGGCTACGCCATCGCCACCAACATCCTCAAGGTGGGCGGCTACGTCGACCCGCTCGCCAGCGACGGGCAGGTGGAGCTGTCGCGCAACCTCCAGATCGCGACCGCGGCCGTCGACTCGACGGGCATGTGCCTCTTCATCGCCTTCCCGCTGCTCGACCAGCCGGACACGTTCCAGGCGCTGCTCGACCTCCTCAACGCGTTCTACGGACTGTCGCTCACGGGCGACGACGTGACGGCGCTGGGCAAGCGGGTCCTCAAGGCGGAGCGCGACTTCAACCACCGCGCCGGCTTCACCGCCGAGCACGACCGCCTCCCCGAGTTCTTCAAGAAGGAGCCGCTGGCGCCGCACCAGGTCACCTTCAAGATCAACGACGCCGAGCTGGATCGGCTCTTCAACTGGTAGCCCGCGGCCGCGCGCGCCGGGCACCCCCGGCGCGCGGGCCCCCCCGCATTGAGCTGACACTGAAGCAGGTCGCCGCC
>DASTGH010000396.1:0-20274 GCA_035719345.1 Anaeromyxobacteraceae bacterium | reverse complement strand
GCTTCCATCCGCGCCCCGGCGGCGACGGCTCCGCCCTCGAGGCGCTCGACGGCGAGGTGTGGCAGTGGACGGCGAGCGCGTTCGCGCCGTACCCCCGCTTCCGCCCGGCGCCCGGCGCGCTCGGCGAGTACAACGGAAAGTTCATGGCGAACCAGCTCGTCCTGCGGGGCGGCTCGTGCGCCACGCCGCCCGGGCACTCCCGCCCCACCTACCGCAACTTCTTCCCGCCGGGCGCCCGGTGGCAGTTCACGGGCGTGCGGCTCTGCCGCGAGGCGTGACGCCATGGACGACGCCACCATCCTCGGACCGGAGATCGAGGCGCCCGCGGCCGATCCGCGGGAGGCCTTCGTCGCCGACCTCGTGGCCGGGCTCTCCCGCCGCCCCAAGGAGATCCCCTGCAAGTGGCTGTACGACGCGCGCGGCTCGCACCTGTTCGAGCAGATCTGCGATCTGCCCGAGTACTACCCGACGCGCACCGAGCTCGGGATCATGGAGGCGCACGTGCGCGCCATGGCCGCGCTCGTCGGGCCGGGCTGCGCGCTCGTCGAGTACGGCGCCGGCTCGGGCCTGAAGACCCGGCTCCTGCTGCAGCACCTGGCGGCGCCGGCGGCGTACGTCCCGGTGGACATCTCGCCGGCGGCGCTGGCCGACGCGTCGGCCCGGCTCGCCCGCACCTTCCCCGACCTCCTCCTGCGGCCGGTGTGCGGCGACTTCACCGTGCCCCTGGCCCTGCCGCTCGGCGACCTCGAGGCGCGGCGGCGCGCCGTGTTCTTCCCGGGCTCGACCGTGGGCAACTTCCACAAGCCGGAGATGGTCGCCTTCCTGGCCATGGTGGCGCGCCAGTGCGGGCCGGGGGGCGGGCTCCTCATCGGCGTCGACCTGCGCAAGGAGCGCGCGATCCTGGAGGCGGCGTACGACGACGCCCGCGGCGTCACCGCCGCCTTCGACCTCAACGTGCTCGTCCGCGCGAACCGCGAGGCGGGCGCCGACTTCCGGCTCGACCGCTGGCGCCACGAGGCGCGCTGGGACGAGCGCGCCGGGCGGGTGGAGATGCACCTCGTCGCCACCTCGCCGCAGCAGGTGCACGTGGGCGGCCACGCGTTCTTCATCGACGATGGCGAGAGCATCTGGACCGAGTCGTCGTACAAGTACGGGCTGCGCGAGTTTGCCGCGCTCGCCGCGCTCGCCGGCTGGCGCTCCGAGCGCGTCTGGACGGACGAGCGCGCCTGGTTCTCGGTGCAGTGGCTCACGACCGGGTGAGCGGCGCCGCCCACGGTCGCACCCCCGCCCGGGACGTCATCCGGCTCTGTCCTCCGGTGGAGGCTGCCGCTAGGCTCCGCCCCCATGATCTCCCCCAAGATGCAGGACGCGCTCGTCTCGCACGTGGACCAGGAGCTGTACTCGGCCTACCTGTACCTGGCGATGGGCGCCTACTGCGAGGTGAAGGCGTTCAAGGGGTTCGGCCGGTGGCTGCGCGCCCAGCACGAGGAGGAGCTCATGCACGCGCGCAAGGTGCTCGACTACGTCGTCGCCCGCGGCGGGCAGCCGGCGCTCGGGGCCATCTCCGCGCCGCCCCGGGAGTTCGGCACGATCGTCGACGTGTTCGAGGGGGTCCTCAAGCACGAGAGGAACGTGACCGAGCGCATCCACGCGCTCCACGCGACCGCCATCGCCGAGAAGGACACGGCCGCCCAGGTGTTCCTGCAGTGGTTCGTCTCCGAGCAGGTGGAGGAGGAGGCGGCCGCGCAGGAGATCGTGGACCGGCTGAAGATGGTGGGCGACCGTCCCGGCGCGGCGCTCTACCTCGACAAGGAGTACGGGAAGCGCGGCAAGGCCGCCTGAACCCGGCGCCGGCGCCGGCGGCGGGGACCGACGCGCCGACCCTCTCGCACTGGAGCCCTGCGTGGCGCACCCGACCGACGATCGCAACTATCGCCTGCCCTCGAGCCCGCGGCCCGTCCGTTACGAGGCCGCGCTCGCGCTCGACATGGACGCGCGCGCCTTCACCGGCGAGGCGCGCATCACGCTCGAGCTGTCCGCGCCGGCGACCGAGATCGTGCTGCACGCCGCCGAGCTGGCGGTGACGAGGGCCGCCCTCACCGCCGCCGGCGCGCGGCGGACGGCGCGCGCCGAGCCGGCGCCCGCCAGCCAGACGGTGCGGCTCGTCCTCGACGCGCCGGCGCCGCCGGGGAGCGCCGTGCTCGAGATCGCCTGGTCGGGGCGGATGAGCACCGGCCTGCGCGGCCTGTACCGCGCCGGCGACGTGGCGGTGACGCAGTTCGAGGCCGCCGACGCCCGCCGCGTCTTCCCCTGCCTGGACGAGCCCGCGTTCAAGGCGCCCTGGGCGATCACCATCGACGCGCCCTCGGGCTACGCCCTGCTCTCCAACGGCAAGCCGGAGCGCGCCGAGGCGCGCGGCGGCCGCCAGCGCGTCGCGTTCGCCGAGACGCCGCCGCTCCCCACCTACCTCGTGGCGCTCGCCTGCGGGAAGCTCACCGCCGCCGACCCCATGGTGGTGCGCGAGGTGCCGGTCCGGACGTGGTCGGTCCCCGAGAAGGCGCACCTCACCACCTTCGCGCAGGAGGTGGCGGTCGAGGTGCTCCCGCGGCTCGAGGACTACTTCGGCCTGCCCTACGCCTTCGGCAAGCTCGACCAGGTGGGCGTGCCCGAGTTCGAGGCCGGCGCCATGGAGAACGCCGGCCTCATCACCTTCCGGGAGGCGGCGCTCCTCCTCGATCCGGCGACGGCCTCGGTGGCGGTGAAGAAGCGCGTCGCCGAGGTGGTGACGCACGAGCTGGCGCACCAGTGGTTCGGCAACTGGGTCACCATGCAGTGGTGGGACGACCTCTGGCTCAACGAGGCCTTCGCCACCTGGATGGCCTACAAGATCGTCGACGCCTGGAACCCCGGCTGGCGCGTCTGGCTCGACTTCGACCAGGGCAAGGCCGCGGCGCTGCACCTCGACGCGCTGCGCTCCACGCACCCCATCCGCGCCGAGGTGAAGAACCCCGACGACATGACGGAGAGCTTCGACCTCATCACCTACGAGAAGGGCGGCGCCGTCCTCCGCATGATCGAGAGCTACCTGGGCGAGGCGCCGTTCCGCGAGGGCATCCGCCTGTACATGCGCCGCCACGCCAAGGCGAACGCGGTGGCGGACGACCTGTGGGGCGCGCTGGGCGAGGCGTCGCGCCAGCCCGTGCTGGACCTGGCGAACGCCTGGATCCGGCAGCCCGGTCACCCGCTCGTCGAGGCTCGGCGCGAGGGGCGCACGCTGCGCGTGTCGCAGCGGCGCTTCTTCTCCGAGCCGGGCGCCGCCCCCGGGGCGGAGACCTGGCCGGTGCCGCTCGTCGTCCGCTACGAGGACGCGGACGGGGTGAAGGAGGTGCGGCACCTCCTGCACGGCGCGGCGGGCGAGGTGGCGCTCCCGGGGCGGGGGGAGGTCGCCTGGGCCTGCGCCAACGCCGGATCGGCGGGCTTCTATCGCGTGGCCTATGCCGAGGCGGACGCGGCGGCGCTGGCCCGGAGCCTGCCGCGGCTCGCGCCCGCCGAGCGCATCGGGCTGCTCGCCGATGGCTGGGCGCTCGTCCGGGCCGGGCTCCGCGAGGTGGGCGCCTTCCTCGACCTGACGGCGGCGTTCGGGGCGGAGGACGACCACGCCGTGCTGGACGAGCTGGTCGGGCGGCTCGCGGCCGTCGAGAACCGGCTCCTCGATCCCGACGTGCGCTCGCGCTTCCAGCGCTACGTGGCGGGGCTGCTCGGGGCGGCGCAGCGCCGGGCCGGCCTCGACGCGGCGCCGGGCGAGGGCGACCGCGACCGGCTGCGCCGCGCCGCGCTGGTGCGGGCGCTGGGCGTCGTGTCGCGGGACGCGCCGCTCGTCGCCGAGGCGAGCGCCCGGCTCGACCGGTTCCTCGCCGGCGACGGCGCGGCGCTCGAGGCCAACCTGCACGAGGCCGCCGTGATCATGGCGTCGCGCTCCGGCGGGGCGGAGCGCTTCGAGGCGCTCCGCGCCCGCTTCAAGGTGGAGCCGGATCCGGCCTTCCAGCGGCGCTACCTCGTCGGCCTGGCGCTGTTCGAGGGCGCGGACCTGTGGCCGCGCGCGGTCGAGCTCGCCTTCGCGGACGAGGTGCCGCTCCAGGACTCCGCCTCGTTCGTCGGCGCGCTGCTCGGCAACCGCGCCGCGCGCGACGCCGCGTGGGCGGCGGTGCGCCAGCGCTGGGACGCGCTCGTCGGGCGGCTCGGCGGCGCCCCGATGCTCCTGCGCCGGGTGGTGGAGAGCGTGGCGCAGCTCCCGGAGCGGCGCCACCTCGACGAGGCGAGCGCGTTCTTCGCGGCGCACCCCGTGCCGTCGGCGCGGCAGGCCATCGCGCAGACCCTGGAGCGGATGCGCCAGGAGGTCGCGCTCTGGGAGCGGGCGGAGGGCTCGGTTGGCGCGTGGCTGCAGCGCCGCTGACCGGGGGCCGGGCGGGCGCGGCATCGCCGGCCGGCGCGCCGCCCGGCGATCACGCGCAGGCACGCGCCCGCGGCGTGACCAGCGGTTAGCTTGGACGGGTGGGGCGCGAGGGGTCGCGCCCCCGTCCTCGGTGCAGCGCCGCGCGCACAGCCCGGATCCGCCCGGGCGCACGTACCCGGAGCCGGCGCCGCAGCCGGTCTTCTACCGATCCTTTCGCGACTTCCTCGGGCAGCTCCCCGGCGTGTCGCAGCGCTTCTGGGTGCTGGTCGTCGGCACCGGCATCATCTCGGGACTGGGCTCCGTCGCGCTGCTCGGCCTGCTCGCGGCCGTCAAGACGGCAGCCTGGGGCACGTCCGGCAGCATGCTCGAGGCGTTCCGCGCCGCCTCGTCCACCCGCCGGGTGGTCGTGCCCCTGCTCGGCGGGCTGTTCGTCACCGCCGCCATGTTCGCCGTGAAGCGGCGCCTCGGCGGACACGGCACCGCCGGCATCATCGAGGCCATCTGGGTCCACCAGGGCCGGCTCCAGCTCGGCCGCGCCTTCCTGCGCGGCTTCGTGTCCATCGTCGCGGTCGGGACGGGGGCGTCGCTGGGGCGGGAAGGCGCGCTCCTGCAGACCGGCGCCGCCGCCGGGTCCTGGCTCGCCGACCGCTTCCACGTGACTCGCCGGCAGGCGCGCCTCCTCGTGGCCTGCGGCGCGGCGTCCGGCATCGCCGCCGCCTACAACGTGCCCATCGGCGGCGCGCTCTTCGGGCTCGAGGTGCTGCTCGGCAGCTTCGCCCTGGAGCTGTTCGGGCCGGTGGTGGTGAGCTGCGTCACCGCGACCATCATCGCGCGCATCGTCTCCGGCAACTCGCCCGTCTACGACGTGCCGGCCTACCAGCTCATGCGGCCGAGCGAGGTGCTGGTCGGCCTCGCCATGGCGCCGTTCCTCGGCGTCGCCTCGGCGGTGTTCGTGAAGGTGATGGGCTGGGTCGAGGTGCAGCTCTACCGGGTGCCGCAGGGCCCGGCGCGCTTCCTCCCCCCGGTGGCCATGGCGCTCGTCGGCGTGGCCGCCATCTGGTTCCCCGACCTGCTCGGCAACGGCTACGACACGGCCAACGCCGCCCTGCTCGGGAAGATCCCGCTCACGCTGCTCCTGGCGCTGCCGGTCCTCAAGCTGGCGGCGAGCGCCATCTGCGCGGGCACCGGCGTGCCGGGAGGGCTCTTCACCCCGACGCTGCTCTTCGGCGCGCTGGTGGGCGGTGCGCTCGGCGAGCTGGCGCAGCACGTCTTCCCGTCGCTGAGCGCGCCGCCGGGCGCGTTCGCGCTGGTGGGCATGGCGGGCGTGCTGGCCGGCACCACGCACGCCGCCGTCTCGTCGGTGCTCATCATCTTCGAGCTCACCGGCGACTACGGGGTCATCCTGCCGCTCATGCTGTGCGCGGCGCTGGCGGCGGCGACGAGCCGGGCCATCGAGCCGGAGTCGCTCTACACCGCTCCCCTGCTGCGGCGCGGGGTGAAGCTGCCCGAGCTGCCGCGGCCGGAGTGGCTGCGGGTGACGCCCGCCGCGGCGCTCGTGTCGCGCGGGGCGGAGCACGTCGGGCCGTCGACGCCGTTCCGCACGGTCCTGCCGCGGCTCCTGGCGCAGCCGCCCGGCCACGACCTCTACGTGCTGGGCGAGGGCGACGCCTACCTCGGCGTCATCGCCCTCGACCACCTCAAGGGCACCATCGCGGACGAGGCGCTGCTCGCGGTGCTGGTGGCAGCCGACGTCATGGACGAGCAGCTCCCGCCCATCACCACCGCCATGACGCTGGCCGAGGTGGCGGCGCGCTTCGCCGAGGCCGACCTGGAGCGGCTGCCGGTGGTGGACGAGCACCGGCGGCTCGTCGGGACGGTCTCGAAGCGCGACGTGATGAAGCACGCCCGCTTTTGAGCGGGTGCCCCGCCGTGCGAACCTGGGCGGCGCGATGCCGGACCGCCTCCGCCTCGTCCTCGCCGACCGCCCCACCGGGCGCCCCGCGCTCGTGGCGCTGGCCGGGGCCGTCGAGGCGAGCGCGCTCGGGGCGCGCGTGGACCTCGTCCTGGCGCGCGGCGCGGAGGCGATCGCGGCCGCGGTCGAGGCGGCGCGGGCGCCGGGGCAGGCGGCGCTCGTCGCCTGGTCCTTCTTCTCCGCCGACGCGGCGGCGGCGGGCGCGGAGATCCGGGCGGTGCGCGAGCTCCCCGGCGCGGCGGGCGCGCTGCACGTGGCCGGCGGCGTCCACGCCAGCGCCGAGCCCGCGGCGACGCTGGCGCTCGGCTTCGACCTCGCCGCCCGCGGCGAGGGGGAGGGGACGCTGCTGGAGCTGGCCGGGCGGCTGCTCGCCGGCGAGGACCCGCGGCGCGGCAGCGGGGTGTGCTGGCTCGAGGGCGGCGCCGTCCGGGGCGCCGGCAGGGCGCCGCCGGTGGACCTCGACGCGCACCCGGGGTTCTCGCGCCGGCTCGGGAAGGCGCTGGCGCTGGAGATCACGCGCGGCTGCGTCTGGGCCTGCCGGTTCTGCCAGACGCCGTTCCAGCAGCGCGCCCGCTGGCGGCACCGCGGCCTCGCCGGCGTGCGCGCCTGGGCGCGCTTCGCGGTCGAGCTGGGGCACCGGGACCTCCGCTTCGTCACGCCGAGCGCGCTGTCGTACGGGGCCGAGGGCACCGAGGCGCGGCTCGACGCCGTGGAGGCGCTGCTGCGCGCCGTGCGCGAGGAGGTCGGCCCGTCGCGGCGCATCTTCCTCGGCAGCTTCCCGTCCGAGCTCCGCCCCGAGCACGTGAGCCCGGAGGCGCTGGCGATCCTGCGGCGCTGGACCGACGGGAGGGAGCTGCTCATCGGCGGCCAGTCCGGCTCGGACCGGCTGCTCGGCGCCATGGAACGGGGCCACGGCGCGGAGGACATCCGCCGCGCGGTGCGCCTGGCGCGCGAGGCCGGCTTCGACGTGGCGGTGGACTTCATCGTCGGCCTGCCCGGCGAGCGCGAGGAGGACCTCGACGCCAGCCGCCGGCTCATGGCCGAGCTGGCCGGGGCGGGCGCCCGGATCCACGGCCACGCCTTCATGCCGCTCCCCGGCACCCCGTGGAAGGCCGAGCCGGCGGGGAGGATCGACCCCGAGACGCGGCGCTTGCTGGAACGCCTCGCGTCGCAGGGGAGGGCATACGGACAGTGGAAGAGGCAGGAGGAGCTGGGGGCGGGGCTGGTGGAGCTGAGGAAGGGGTGAGGGGACGGGGGACGGGGACGAGGGACGGGGCAGCGGCCCGGGTTCTTGGAGGTCGGCGGCTGATCCCCCTCCCCCGCGTCAGCGGGGGAGGGTCGGGGAGAGGGGCCGGGCTTCGCGTCAGTCCGACGCGCGATGATCGTGCTGTGCGAGTCTCCACGCTCGACTTCCGCCGCTCGCTACGCCGCGGATCGACCGCCGCCGAGCGGCGGCTGTGGGCGCTGCTCAGGGCCAAGCGGCTCACCGGCTTCAAGTTCCGCCGGCAACACCCGGTCGGACCTTACGTGATCGACTTCTTCTGCCAGGAGCGCGCGGTCGCCGTGGAGGCCGACGGAGGGCAGCACTTCACGGATGACGGCCTGCGCCGGGACGAGGCGCGCGACCAGTTCCTCGCCACGAGGGACGTCCGGGTGCTCAGGTTCACGGATCGACAGGTGCTCGCGGAGACGAGCTGGGTCGTTGAGAGCATCTGGCGAGCGCTGAACGGCGAGCGGTGAGGGGCCCTGGCCCTCTCCCCGGCCCTCCCCCGCTGGCGCGGGGGAGGGGGATCCGACCCCGACCTCCAAGATCCGTGGCGTCGATCTGAAGTCGCCCGGCTCTACCTCAAGAGCCCCACGCTCCTCAGCGCCTTCACCACGTCGTCCTTCCCCGGCTTCCCCGCCCCGCGCGCGGCGCCCTGGGCGAGGCCGTCCACCACCTCGTTCACCGCGTGGCCGTCGTGCCCGCGCACCCAGCCGTACTTCACTCGCAGCTCGCGGCTCCTGGCGTCGAGCGCCTCGATGAGGTCGCGGTTCAGGACCGGGGTGCCCTGCGCCGTCATCCAGTTCTTGCGGCGCCAGCCGTGGATCCACTTCGAGAGCGCGTCCACCACGTAGCGCGAGTCGGAGACGACCTCGACCCCGCAGCCGGCGGGGAGGCCCTCGAAGGCCTCGAGCACGGCGCGCAGCTCCATGCGGTTGTTGGTGATGGCGTGCGGCCCGTCCACGTCCCAGCGCGTGCCGCCGAAGCGGATGGCGTGGAAGGCGCGGTCGACCACCACGAAGCCGGTGCCGCCTGGCCCGCCGGGGTTCGAGAGCGCCGAGCCGTCGACGTAGGCGACGAAGCGCGGGTCCACCACGCCCGCGCTCTAGCGCCCGCGCTGCGCGCCGCGCACCTGGCTCTTCTGCGCGACGAACGGATTCTTCGGCTTGCCCGCGCGCTGCGTTCCGTGCGCCGGGTGGCCTTCGGGGTGGTCGGCGTGCGCTTCCCCCTCGGTCGCCGGACCGTGCCGCTGCACCGGCTTGCCGTCCTTCTTCCGCTTCTTGCTCACGGGCATGAGGTGTTCCTCCGAGCGCTTCCCATGCGCCGCGGCCGTGCGCTTGTCAACGGCGAAGCTCCGCCGCCACGAACGCGATCGCCCGCTCCTCGGCGTGGAACCGGATCCGCCACGGCGGCCCGCTCACGAAGCCGACGTGGCCCCCGCGCGCGTGCACCTCGAAGGCGACGGCCGGGCTCGCGGACCGCCTCGCCGCCGGCCACACGTCGGCCGGGACGATGGGGTCGTCGTCCGCCGCCAGGACGAGGAGCGGGCGCCGCACGCCCCCGAGGAGCGGCCCGGAGGAGGCGCGCCGGTAGTAGTCCTCGACGCCGCCGAACCCGTGCAGCGGGGCGGTGACGAGGTCGTCGTAGCGGCGGAACGTGCGGCAGGCCCGCACCGCGGCCGCCTCCCAGGGCAGGTCCGGGAAGCGGGCGAGGCGCGCCACCGCCTTCGCCCGCAGCGTGCGGAGGAAGCGCTCGCGGTAGATCCAGCCGATGCCGCGGCCGCCGTCGATGGCGTCCGCGCAGCGCGACAGGTCGAGCGGCGCGGAGACGACGGCGCCAGCGCGCACCTCCGCCGGCAGCCCGGCGCCGCCCTCCGCGAACCACTTCGCTGCCACGTTGCCGCCGAGCGAGAAGCCGACCACGGCCAGCGCGCGCCCCGGGCGCTCGGCGGCGAGCCGCGCCACCGCCCGCGCCAGGTCGGTGGTGTCGCCCGAATGATAGAGCCGCCGTAGCCGGTTCGGCGATCCGGAGCAGCCGCGGAAGTTGAGCGCCGCCACCGCCAGGCCGCGGGCCTGCGCCGCCGCCGCGAGCCGCCTCACGTACGGCGAGCGCGACGAGCCCTCCAGCCCGTGCAGCGCCACCACCGTCGGCGCTTCCCCGTCGCCGTGGCGGTCGACGTCCAGGAAGTCGCCGTCGTCGAGCTCCCATCGCTCGCGGCGCGGCCGGAGCCCGCGCGGGCGCCCCGCCACGTGCGCGAAGACGGTCATGAGGTCGCCGCCGGGCAGCCAGCGCGCGGGGCGGTAGCGGCCGGTCACCCGCAGTCCTTCAGATGACGCTGCTCACCCGCAGCGGGACGACGCTGCTCACCCGCAGCGGACCCCGCACCGGCTCGCAGCCGCCAGCCGCGCTCGAGCGCCGCCGCGCCCAGCGCCGACAGGGCGCGCGCCGCCTCGGCCTCGCCCAGGAGCTCGAGCGCCCCGGCGATGGCGTCGAGCGTGGCGCGGCCCCCGGCGACGCGGGAGCGGCGCATCGGCCCGAGCGCCGGGCGCGCCGGGCGGGGCGGCAAGGACAGGCGCGGGAGGCGCTGCAGCGCCGGGAACCGCTGGATCATGCGCCGCGCCTGCGTCCAGGTGCCATCGAGCACCACCACCTGCCGCGGCGGCTCGCGCAGCCGCGGCGCGTGCGGCGACGGGAACAGCACCGCCGCCCCGGGCTCGACGAGCGCCTCGAGGTCGAGCGCCGCGCCCGGGACGGCGTGGTCGACGATGCGCAGCGCCGGGAGCGCCAGTGCCGCCCAGCGCGCGGTGTTCGTCGGCCGCGGGATCTCGCTCGCGTGGCGCACCACGAGGAACCGCGTGCGCGTGGGCACCGCGACCACCTCCGCGCACAGGCAGGCCTCGAAAGGGAACAGGCACCGCGGGCAGCGGAGCGTGAGGTCGACGGGACCGCGCGCCATGGGCCGCGCAACATACCCCGCCGGAGCCTGCCGTGCAGCCTGCGGCGGCCCGGGTGTCCCGGCGGCGGGCGACGCGGAGACCCGCGACATGCGCGCCGGCAGGCGATGCCTCAATTTGCGGCACGCCACCATGACTCGACACCACGCACCCGTCTCCCCCATCGCCCGCCTCGCCTCTGTCGGGCGGAAGCACCGGCTCGAGGTCGTCCAGGACCACGGGCGCACCACCCCCATGGCGGCGTCGCGCACCGGCGCTCCGCTCTTCACCGGCAACGGCTTCGTGGACTACACCTGCGGCGGCTGCGCCGCCGTCCTCTGCCAGCGCATGCGCGTCGGGCAGCTCGCCGGGATGGTGTTCCGCTGCGGGTGCGGCGCGCTCAATCGCGTGCAGGCCCCGTAGCGCCCCCGCCGCGCGCCTCCGCCAGGAAGCCGGCGACGAGCGACGCCACCCGCTCCGGCTGGTGCCGCATCATCATGTGCCCGGCCCCGGGCACCACCTCGCGGCGCACGTCGTGGAACGAGGCGAGCCGCTGCGGGTAGTCGATGGGCACGCGCTCGCTCTGCGCTCCGTCGAGGAGCAGGACGGGGCAGCGGATCCCCGACCAGAAGGCGCGGGCGTGGTCGCTCCGGAACGCGTACGGCGATCGCGTGAGGTGCAGCGGGTCGTGCAGGAAGGCGCGGCCGCCCGGGACCGCGCGCGTCCCGTGCTCGGCGATGAAGGCCGCCTCCTCCTCGGGGCAGAGCGGATCGTGGCGGCGGATGCGGGCCGCGGCATCGGCCAGCGTCGCGTACACCGGGCCGCTGTGGCGCCGCGACCGCCGCACGCCGTGGACCCACTCCTTCACCCGCGCCGGCACCGCCTCGGGCGGGAGCTCCGGCATGCGGATGCCCTCCATCATCACCGCCCGCCAGACCCGCTCCGGGAAGGCGCCCGCGAAGTAGGCGGTGACCGAGCCGCCCATGGAGTGCCCCACCACCGCCAGCCGGTCGCGCGCGACGGCGTCGGCCAGGTCGGCGACGTCGAGCACGTAATCCATGAAGTGGTAGTACCCGCCCGCCCCCACGCGGTCGGTGTGGCCGTGCCCGCGGAAGTCCACCGCCACCACGTGGTGCCCCGCCGCCGCCAGCGAGGCGCCCACCCGGTGGAAGGCCCAGGCGAGGTCGAGGAAGCCGTGGAGGCACAGCACGGTGGTGCGCCCGCCGCCGTCCCACTCGAGCAGGTGGTGGCGCAGGCCGTTCGCGACGACGAAGCGGGAGGTCGGCTGCACGCCGGCGTTCATAGCCCGTCCGAGGCGCCCGGACATGGGATGCGACGGATGCGGCGCGGGATCACCTCACGCCGGAGCGCCCGACGGCTCCCCCGGAACGAGGAACAGGTTCACCCCGTGGCGGGCCCAGCCCTCCTCGGCCATGAGCAGGTCGAGCGCGAGCGTGGCCACGTCGTCGGCGAACGGCTCGAGCTGCGGGTCCTTCTCGGCGTAGAAGAGCTTCGTGTACGCCTTGCAGGCGGGGCACGCCTCGGCGCGCGCCGCGGCGCCGGCCACGCCCGCCTGGCTCGCGCGCTCGCCCTCGAGCGCGTAGTAGGCGATCCCCTTGCCCTCGTGGCAGGCGGTGCACTGCACGCGGGTGTGGTGCCACTGCGAGCCGCACAGGCTGCAGACCAGGTAGCGGAGCTTGTCGTCGCCGAGGATGAGGCCGTCCACCGGCAGCGAGCCGCACACCGGGCAGCCGTCCTTCGACGGCGCCACCGCCTCGGGCGGGAGCCGGGAGGCGAGCGCGGTGAAGTAGACCTGCAGCGCCGCGGAGACGAACGGGCCCGCGGCGAGGTCCGAGCCGGCGACGGCGTTGGCGAGCACCCGGTCCGCGAGGGCCTCCAGCTCCGGCGCCGGCATGGCGGCGAGGAGGTCGAGCGCGGCGCGCGTCTCCGGCGGCGCGGGGGCGTCCTCGAGCTCGTGGAGGATGGTGCGGAGCGCCTCCGTCCACTCCGGTCCACGGCGGTGGTTCACGGCGTCGAGCGGGCGCTCCCGCGGCAGGTCGAGCCCGTTCGTCGAGGGCGTCGCACGCGCGGCGGCGACCGCCTGCGCCGCGGCCAGGCGGCCGAGCAACTCCAGGAACTCGGAGAGCGTGTGTCCCGGCGCGACCGCGCGGAACCGCTCCGCGCGGCGCGCGAAGAGCCGCTCCGGCTGCGGGAGCCGGAGCGGGGGGATCTCGCCGAGGCCGCCCGATCCGGTGAGCGGCTGCGTGTCCTTCATCGCCTGTCCTGGGCGGCCGCCTCACCCGTCATCCGGCGGTACCAGCCCGGGTGGTGATAGCGGGCCCAGGCGCGGGTCACCACCCCGCGCGTCATCGCCTTCATCGAGCCCTTGGTCCAGTAGGCCGCGTACACGTGGATGCCGATGCCCACGAACATGATGAAGGCGGAGATGGCGTGCAGGACGCCCGCCGCCTTGCGCGTGCCGCGCGAGAAGGACGGTGCGAAGTACGGCTGCCACAGCACGACGCCGGTGACGACCAGCGCCGCGATGATGACGACCATCGACCAGAACATGAGCTTCTGCCCGGCGTTGTACTTGCCGATGTTCTCGTCGTGCTCGTACCGCTTGTTCATGTAGGCGACGGCGTTGCGCACCCAGTTCCAGTCGGACGGGGTGAGCTTGTTGTCGGCCCAGAGCCGCGCGGCGTACGGGTAGAAAAGCAGGACCAGCGCCACCCCAAGGAACGGGTGGAGGATGCGCATGAGCGGCCCGCCGCCGAAGAGCGAGGCCGTCCAGAAGAAGAACGGGTGGAACAGCGCCAGCCCGGAGAGGAACAGCAGGATGTACGTGATGGCGACGCCCCAGTGCGCCAGGCGCTCCCCGTGCGAGTAGCGCACGAGGAGGCCCGGCTTCTGGTCGAGGGGGCGCGCCTCGACGGGCGGGCGCGACGTGCCGCGGACCTTCGTCTCGGGAGTGGCCATGGTCACGGATCCGTGTGCTTGCCGGGGGCCGGGACGTCCTCGTCCTTCGGCTCCTCGATGGGACCGACCTTCATGTAGTGGAAGACGCCCGCCACCACGACCGCGAACATGGTGAGGACGCCGAGCGAGCGAGACACCCAGCTCCGCCAGACGGAGAGGAGCGGCCCGATCTGCGGGTCCTTGGGCAGGCCGTACTTCTCGGGCTGGTCGCCGTGCGGCAGCACGAACACGACGTGCGTGCCACCGACGCCGGGCGGGTCGTAGACGGCCGCCTTGGTGAAGCCGCGGTCGTGCAGGTCCTCCAGGCGGTGGTTCGCCTGCGCCAGCATGTCCTCCTTCGAGCCGAACATGAGCGCCTGCGTGGGGCAGGTCTTCACGCACGCCGGCTCGAGGCCGACCGAGACGCGGTCGGAGCAGAGCGTGCACTTGTACGCCTTGGAGTCGGTCTTGGAGAGGCGCGGGATGTTGAACGGGCAGCCGGAGATGCAGTAGCCGCAGCCGATGCAGTTCTCCTGGTGGAAGTCGACGATGCCGTTCGAGAACTGCACGATGGCGCCGGGCGAGGGGCAGGCCTTGAGGCAGCCCGGCTCGGCGCAGTGCAGGCACCCGTCCTTGAGGATGAGCCACTGCAGCGAGCCCTGGATGTTCTCCTCGTAGAAGCGCATCAGGGTCCACGACTGATCGGAGAGGTCTGCCGGGTTCGTGTAGAACCCCTCGTTCACGCCGACCCCGTCGCGGAGGTCGTTCCACTCCATGCAGGCCGACTGGCAGGCCTTGCAGCCGATGCAGCGGGAGACGTCGATGAGCTTGGCGACCTCGAGCGTCTTGCGGGCGCTGGGCGAGGCCGTCGAGGTGGCGGAGCGGCGCTGGACGTCGAGCGATTGAAGGGCCATGGCGCGCTCCTAGGCCTTCTCGACGTCGACGAGGAACGCCTTGAACTCGGGCGTGTGGGCGTTCGCGTCGGCGACGTAGGGGGTGAGGGTGTTGGCGAGGTACCCCGGCTTGGTGACGCCTTCGAAGCCCCAGTGGATGGGGATGCCGACGGTCTCCACCTCCTTGCCGGCCACCTTCAGCGTCTGAATGCGCTTCGTGACCACGGCCTTCGCGAAGATGTGGCCGCGCTTCGAGCGCACCTTCACGCGATCTCCGTTCCTGATCCCCTTCTTCGCGGCGAGCCCCTCGCCGATCTCCACGAACTGCTCGGGCTGGAGCGTCGCGCCGATGCGGGTGTGCTTCGTCCAGAAGTGGAAGTGCTCGGTGAGGCGGTAGGTCGTCGCCGCGTAGGGGAACTCCTTCGCGCTGCCGAACGTGCTCTTGACGCTCTCGAACACCCTGGCTGCCGGGTTGGAGACGACCTTCTCGTGCAGCGGGTTCCCGTCGAGCGGCGTCTCGAACGGCTCGTAGTGCTCGGGGAACGGCCCCTCCGCCATCTTGTCGAGCGCGAAGAGGCGGGCCACGCCCTCCGGGTTCATGATGAACGGGTTCATGGGGTCGCCGGGCGGCACGTCCACCTTGAAATCGGGGACGTCGTTGCCGACCCACTTCTTCCCGTTCCAGCTGATGAGCTTGCGGTTCGGGTTCCAGGGCTTGCCGCTCGGGTCGACCGAGGCGCGGTTGTACATGACGCGCCGGTTGGCCGGCCAGGAGAAGGCCCAGTTCGGCGTGGTGCCGAGCCCGCTCGGATCGGCCGGGTCACGGCGGGCCATCATGTTGCCCTTCTCCGTCCAGCAGCCTGCCCAGAGCCAGTTGCCGCTCGCGGTCGAGCCGTCGTCCTGCAGGACGGCGAAGCCGGGCACCTGCTCGCCCTCGCGCACCAGGAACTGCCCCGGGTTCTTGGGATCGGGCACGTCCGCCAGCGCGTAGCCGTTGTACTCCCTGGCCAGCTCCTCCGGAGACGGCACCTGCGGGATCTTGTACGGCCAGGTGAGCTTCACGATGGGATCGGCGTAGGTCCCGCCCTCCTTGGCGTAGAGCGCGCGGATGCGGGTGAAGATCTCCGCCATGATCTCGACGTCGTTCTTCGCCTCGCCCGGCGGCTCGGCGCCCTTGTAGTGCCACTGCAGCCAGCGCGAGCTGTTGATGAGGCTGCCCTCCTCCTCGGCGAAGCAGCCGGAGGGGAGCCGGAACACCTCGGTCTTGATCTTGGTGGGGTCGACGTCGTTGAGCTCGCCGGCGTTCCGCCAGAAGGTAGAGGTCTCGGTGACGAGCGGATCGATGGAGACGAGGTACTTGAGCTTGGAGAGGCCGTCGGTGAGCTTCGCCTTGTTCGGGATGGACGCGAGCGGGTTGAAGCCCTGGATGACGTACCCGTTCATCTTGCCCTGCGTCGCCAGCTCGAAGACCGTCATGATGTCGTACGGCCGGTCGTGCTTGGGCAGGAACTCGTAGGCGAAGTCGTTCTCCTTCGTGGCGGCGGCGCCCCACCACGCCTTCATGAGCGAGACGTGGAACTTGGGGTAGTTGGACCAGTAGCTGAGCTGGCCCGGCCGCAGCGGCTTCTGCGTGCGCTTCTCGAGATAGCCCTTGTAGTCCTGCTCCGAGTCGAGCGGCAGCGTGAGGTAGCCGGGCAGGCTGTTGGAGAGCAGCCCGAGGTCGGTGAGGCCCTGGATGTTGGAGTGGCCGCGCAGCGCGTTCGTGCCGCCGCCCGCCATGCCGATGTTGCCGAGGAGCAGCTGCAGCATGGCGATGCCGCGGATGTTCTGCGAGCCGACCGAGTGCTGCGTCCAGCCGAGCGCGTACAGGCTCGTCATCGTCTTGTCGGGCGCGCTGGTGGCCGCGATCATGTCGGCGATCTTGAGGAACTGGTCCTTGGGGATGCCGGTGATCTCGGAGACCTTCTCCGGGGTGTAGCGCGAGTAGTGCTTCTTCATGACCTGGTAGACGCAGCGCGGATCCTGCAGCGTGGGGTCCACCTTGGCGAAGCCCTGCGCGTCGAGCTCGTACGACCAGGTCGTCTTGTCGTACTTGCGCCCCTTCTCGTCGTACCCGGAGAAGAGGCCGTCCTGGAACGCGTAGCTGTCCTTCACGATGAACGAGGCGTTCGTGTAGTTCGCCACGTACTCCCGCTGGATCTTGTCGTGCGTGACGAGGTGGTTGATGACGCCGCCCAGGAACGCGATGTCCGTGCCGGGCCGGATCTGCGCGAAGACGTCGGCCACCGCCGCCGAGCGCGTGAAGCGTGGATCGACGACGATGAGGCGCGTCCCCTTCTTCACCTTCGCCTCGATCACCCACTTGAAGCCGCAGGGGTGAGCCTCGGCGGGATTCCCTCCCATCACCAGGACGAGGTCGGCGTTCTTGATGTCGACCCAGGAGTTGGACATCGCACCGCGACCGAACGTGGGGGCCAGACCGGCCACCGTGGGGCCGTGTCAAACACGTGCTTGGTTGTCGATGCCGACGCCCCCCAGCGCCCGGATCACCTTGCCGGTGATGTAGCCCGACTCGTTCGAGGAGGCGGACGCGGTCAGGAACGCGGTGGTCGGCCACCGGTTCACCGTCTGGCCGGCCGCGTTCTTCGCCACGAAGTTCTTGTCGCGATCCTCCTTCATGAGGCGCGCGATGCGCTCCACCGCCCAGTCCCAGGAGACGCGCTTGAACTGCGTCTCGCCCGGGCCCCGATACTCCGGGTACCTGAGCCGGCTCGGCGAGTGGACGAAGTCGAGGAGCGCGGCGCCCTTGGGGCAGAGCGTCCCGCGGTTCACCGGGTGGTCGGGGTCGCCCTCGATGTGGATGATCTCGCTCTGCGCGTTCTTGGAGCGGTCGCCCAGGCTGTACATGACGATGCCGCAGCCGACCGCGCAGTAAGGACAGGTGTTCCGGGTCTCGGTGGCGTGCGCGAGCTTGAACTGGCGCACCTCGGCGAGCACCGGCCTCGGCGAGAAGCCGAGGGCCGCCACGGTCGAGGCGCCCAGGCCTCCGGCGGCGTACTTCACGAACTGTCGACGGGTCACCTGCATGGTGGGGAGCCTCCGGGGAGGAGTGAGCTTTGGTGCTTGATTCCCGCGCTAAACGCCGGTTTCGTCCCCTTGTTGGGGACTAAGCCCGATCGAACCCAACTGAGCCGTTGCCAAACGCAAATGCCTGGCGCGGCGCGTCGCGGACGCCGCGTCCGCGCGGGCCCGCCATCCCGGAGGGCCGGACGGGCGCCGACGTCCCCCTCCGGCGCGAAAGCGACTCGACAGCCGGGGCGCGAGCGTTAGAACGAGGGCCGCGCCGCACGGCCTTCACTGATGGAAGATATCATCCTCGAGACGCGAGGCCTGACGAAGGAGTTCGCCGGGTTCGTGGCGGTGAACGACGTCTCGCTGCGCGTCCGGCGCGGCTCCATCCACGCGCTCATCGGACCGAACGGGGCGGGGAAGACGACGGTCTTCAACCTGCTCACCCGCGTCCACCCGGTGACCCGCGGGACCATCCTCTACCAGGGCGCCGACATCACCCGCCTGCGCCCCGCCGAGATCGCGCTGCGCGGGATCGTGCGGTCGTTCCAGATGTCGGCCGTCTTCCCGAACCTGACCGTCCTGGAGAACGTGCGGGTGGCGCTCCAGCGGAAGCTGGGGACGTCCTTCCACTTCTGGCGGCACGAGCGCTCGCTCTCGTCGCTCGACGCGCGGGCGCTCGAGCTGCTCGCGCAGGTGGACCTCGCGCCGCACCGGGACCTGCTGGCGGTCGAGCTGCCCTACGGCCGCAAGCGGGCGCTCGAGATCGCGACCACGCTCGCGCTCGAGCCGGAGCTGCTGCTGCTCGACGAGCCGACGCAGGGGATGGGGCACGAGGACGTGGGGCGCGTGGTCGAGCTCATCCGGCGCGTGGCGCGCGACCGGACGGTCCTCATGGTCGAGCACAACCTCTCGGTCGTGGCCGACCTCTCGCACGTCATCACGGTGCTGGCGCGCGGGAGCGTGCTGGCCGAGGGACCGTACGCCGAGGTGTCGCGCGACCCGCGCGTGCTCGAGGCGTACATCGGGACGGGGGAGGGGACGGCCGCGTGAGCCCCGCCACCCTCCCGCCCCCGCGCCACGAGCTCCTGCGCGTCACCGACCTCCACGCCTTCTACGGCGAGTCGCACATCCTCCACGGCGTGGACCTCACCGTGCGCACCGGCGAGCTCGTCACGCTCCTCGGGCGGAACGGGTCGGGCCGGACCACGGCGCTCAAGGCCATCCTCGGGCTCGTCGGCCGGCGCACCGGCTCGGTGGTCATGAACGGGCGCGAGACCATCGCCATGCAGCCGCACCGCATCGTGCAGCTCGGGATCGGCTACTGCCCGGAGGAGCGCGGCATCTTCTCCTCGCTCACGGCCGAGGAGAACCTGCTCCTGCCGCCGCCGGTGGGCCGGGGCGGGCTCTCGGTGGACGAGCTCTACCGGATGTTCCCGAACCTGCTCGAGCGCCGGCGCTCGCAGGGCACGCGCCTCTCCGGCGGCGAGCAGCAGATGCTGGCGCTGGCGCGCATCCTCCGCATCGGCGCCCGGCTGCTGCTCCTCGACGAGATCACCGAGGGGCTGGCGCCCGTCATCGTGCAGGCGCTCGGCCGCGTGGTGCGGGAGCTGAAGGAGCGGGGCTTCACGATGATCCTGGTCGAGCAGAACTTTCGCTTCGCCGCGCCGCTCGCCGACCGCCACTACGTCGTCGAGCACGGCCGGATCGTGGACCAGGTCGACAAGGCCGACCTGTCGCGGAGCATGGAGAAGCTGCAGCGCTACCTCGGGGTGTAGGCCCCGGCTCGCCTCGCGCGAGGAGGAGGACCGCATGGAGAGGACGTTCACCGCCGCCGCGCTGGCCGCGTTCGCCACCCTGGCAGGCCTGGGCGCGGCACCGGCGGCCGCCGCCGAGGCGAAGCTCTCGGACGGCGTGGTGCGCATCGGCGTGCTCACCGACATGACCGGCTACTACTCCGATCTGTCCGGCCCGGGCTCGGCGCTGGCGGCGAAGATGGCCATCGACGACTTCGGCGGGAAGATCGGCGGGAAGCCCATCGAGCTGGTCTCGGCCGACCACCAGCTCAAGGCCGACGTCGCCTCCAACATCGCCCGCAAGTGGTTCGACGAGCAGAAGGTGGACGTCATCGCCGACCTCGTCTCGTCGTCGACGGCGCTCGCCGCCATGCCGGTGGCGGCCGAGAAGAAGCGCATCCTGCTCCTCTCCGGGCCGGGCACGACCGGCATCACCGGCGACAAGTGCAACGCCTACACCGTTCACTACACGTACGACAACTGGGCGCTCGCCAACGGCACCGGGCGCGAGGTGGTGAACGACGGCGGCAAGACCTGGTTCTTCATCACCGCCGACTACGCCTTCGGTCACGATCTGGAAAAACAAGCGAGCGAAGAGATCGCGGCCAGCGGCGGCAAGATTCTCGGCGCCGTGCGCCATCCGCTCGGCGCCTCCGATTTCTCATCTTTCCTGCTGCAGGCACAGGCCTCCGGCGCCGACGTCGTGGCGCTGGCCAATGCCGGCGGCGACATGATCAACGCCATCAAGCAGGCCAACGAATTCGGCTTGACGCGCGGCGGCCAGAAGGTGGTCTCCCTGCTGACGTTCATAACCGACATCCAGAGCGTCGGCCTGGCCGCTACCCAAGGCCTCACTTTCGTGACGGCGTTCTACTGGGACCGGGACGCCGAGAGTCGGGCATGGTCGGAACGCTTTTTCCAGCGTCATAAGCGCAT
>DASTGH010000395.1:0-13945 GCA_035719345.1 Anaeromyxobacteraceae bacterium | reverse complement strand
CGGATGCCGACCGAGACCCGGTCCACGGCGGTGAGGCCGCCGAAGCGCTTCGTCAGCTCGCGCGTCTCGAGCAAGTAACTCATCGGCCCCTCACTTCTTCCGGTCCGGCGACAGGTAGCGCTCGGCGACGACCGCGAGCACCAGGATCGCTCCCACGAGGATGTACTTGTCGAACGTCGGCGTCCCCTTCATGCGCAGACCCAGTTCGAGCACGGCGATGACGAGGCACCCGACGAGCGTGCGCCCGACGGTCCCCGACCCGCCGAACATCGAGGCGCCGCCGATCATCACCGCGGCGATGGAGTCAAGGAGGCTGCTCGCCCCCGCATCCGCCTTCCCCGACACGTACTTGAGCGTGTAGACGAGGCCGGCCAGCGAGGCGAGGAGCGACGACAGCGCGTACACCCCGAGGAGCCGCCGCCGCACCGGGATGCCGGCGCGGAGCGCGGCGTCGCGGTTCCCGCCCAGGGCGTAGAGGTGGCGCCCGAACCGCGTCCGCGCCAGCACGAACGCCAGGAGCGCGATGACGGCCGCCGCGACGACGACGACCACCGGCACGAGCTCCAGCACCTCCGCCCCGCGCTCGACCTCCGGCCGCCGGAAGAACGAGACGACGCCGCCCGGCGCGACGTAGAGGAGGTGCCCGCTGCCGACGTCCGCCGCGAGCTGCGGGAGCCCCATGGCGTACACGCCGCCGATGACGAGCTCGGAGATGCCGTGGCAGACGCCCAGCATCGAGAACGTGGCGATGAAGGGCGGGACGTCGAGGTAGGCCACGAGCCAGCCGTTCACGAGCCCGGGCACGACGCCGACGAGGAGCGTCGCCACCGCGCCGACCGCGAGCGCGCCCGCCTCCGGCATCCCGGCCCGGGCGAGGCCCTCGATCACCTCGGTCGCGACGATCGAGGCGAAGCCGAGGACGTAGCCGAGCGAGAGGTCGATCCCGCCGGTGATGATGACGAACAGCTCGGCCACGGCCAGGAGGAAGATCTCGACGCCGTAGAAGAGCAGGATCTGCGCGGAGCTCGGGCTCGCGAACCCGTCGGCGGTCAGGCAGAAGTAGAGCGTCTCGAGGAGGAGGAAGGCGAGGATCCACCGCCCGCCGACGAACGCGCGCAGCCTCGCCTTCGCGGAGGGAGGCGGCGCGAGGGCGTGGGCGTGCTCCATGGCGTGAAGCTCCTAGAACAGGTCCGGGAACAGCCGGTCGATGACCACGGCCACGATGAGGAGCACGCCGACCACGATGTAGCGGTAGAACGGCTGCACGCCGGAGATGGCGAGCCCGTTCTCCATGAAGGCGAGCACCAGCACGCCCACCGCCGAGCCCAGGATGCGGCCCTTCCCTCCCGAGAGGCTCGCCCCGCCGATGATCACGGCCGCGACCGCGAACAGCTCGTACATCGAGCTGAACGTGGTGTAGTTGCCGATCCCGGTCTGGAAGACGTTGAAGACGCCGGCGAGGCCGGCCAGCGCCGAGGAGAGGACGTAGATGGCGACGAGGTGGCGCTTCACGTCGATGCCGGCGCGCACCGCGGCGTCCATGCTCCCGCCGACGGCGTAGGTGTGGCGGCCGAAGCGCCCGCGCCGGAGCACGAAGGCGAGCGCGCCCAGCACCGCCAGCACGAACGGCAGCGAGTACGGCACGAGCCGCCACAGCTCGCGCACGCGCGCGTCGGGGAACGAGGCCGGCTTCGCGAGGAGCGACACCCACGCGCCGGGCAGGAGGTAGAAGACGTACCCGTTGCCGAGCCGCGGGAGCTCCTCGGGGAGGCCCGCCACCGGGAACCCCTGGCACAGCTTGAGCGCGATGCCGTTGGCGATGCCCCACATGCCGAGCGTGGCGATGAAGGGCGGGACGTCGAAGCGCGTGATGACGAGCCCGTTCACGAGGCCGGGCAGCAGCGAGAGGAGGAGTGCCCCCGCGGCGCCGAGGACGATGACCCACGCCACCGGCACGCCGGCGGCGGCGAGCCACTGCATCAGGGTGGCGGCGGTGACCGAGGCGAGCCCCGCGACGAAGCCGACCGAGAGGTCGATCCCGCCCGAGATGATGACGAACGTCTCCGCCGCCGCCAGCAGGAGCGGCAGCGTCTGGAGGTGCACGACGTGCTGGAAGTTCGCGAGCGAGAGGAAGTTCCGGCTCGTCAGGCTGAACACCACCAGCATCGCGGCGAGGAAGCAGGCCGCCCAGTTCCTCGCCAGCGCCCGGCCGGCGGGCGAGGCGAGGAAGGCGCCCCCCGCGCCGCGCCGATCGGGCGGCGGGGAGGGCACGTCGGGCCGGGCGGCGTACACCGCGCGTGTGCAGCGGCGCTACTGGTAGATGAACTGCTGCATCTTCGGGTCGTCCACGTTCTCCTTCGTGAAGAACTCGAAGCCGGGGATCACCTTCTTCGGCACCTTCACGCCCTTCTTGTCCTTCAGGTACTTCGCGCCCCACTCCACCGAGAGCGCGCCCATCTCGGCCGGCTTCTGCGCCAGGACGAGGTCGACCTGGCCCTTCTTCAGCGCGCCGATGAGCTCCTTCGTCGCGTCCCAGGAGGCGATCTTCACGGCGCCGGTGAGGCCGGCGTTGACCACCGCCTGGTACGAGCCCTGCGCCGAGAAGACGTTCGTGCCGAAGATGCCGACGATGTCCTTGTTCTTCTGGAGCGCGGCGAGCGTCTGCTCCTGCGCCTTCTGCTGCACGTCCTGGCACCACTCCACGCCGGCCAGCTCCATGCCCGGGAACTGCTTCACGCCCGCGGTGAAGCCCTTCACCCGCCCCTGCACCGACGAAGCGTCCGGGTTCGTCGCCTCGACGAAGACCTTCCCCTTCTCGCCCACGAGCCTGGCGAGGTGCTCGGCCATCTGCTTCCCGCCGAGCTCGTTGTCCGAGCCGATGTACGAGAGCGGGAAGGAGTAGTCGCTCTTCTTCGAGTAGTCGCCGTCGCCGATGAAGGTGTCGACGGTGATGATCTCCGTGCCCTTGTTGTAGATGGCCTTGAGCGGCGCCTTGAGCGCGTCGGTCGAGGTCGGCGCGATGAGGAGCAGGTCGAACTTCTGCCGGGCGATGGTGGCCTGGAGGATGGGGACCTGGTTCTCGGGGCCCCACGCCTTCGGGTACTCGGCCACGGTGCAATCCGCGCCGACCTCGGCGCACTTCGCCTTGATGCCCTTCTCCATCGTGAAATAGAAGGGGTCGGCCACGCCGGGCATGAACAGGATCTTCGGCTTCGCGGCCTGCGCCGGGCCGGGGACGAGCGCGCAGACTGCCAGGAGCATCGCGACGAGGAACCGTCTCATAGGCTGACTCCCCATGCAGGTTCGGAGAAATGGACGACGGGGCCTGAGCATCGCGCCTTGCTCGGGAGTGCGCCAGGGACATTTGCTCGCACCCGCTGCGCTCCCAACCGGGTACCGCGTGGCCGGGTGCTCGCCACCTGCGCAGCGCGTTGCCTCGTGGTGAGGCGCGGCGCGCCGCGTGCGCGCGCGGCGCCTCGCGCTATCGCGCGCCACGCGCGTGGCACGCACCGTGCTACCCCGCCCAGCACTCCCTCACGAACACCCAGGAGGCGTTCCCATGCGCATCCGCAGCTCGATCGCAGCGCTCCTCGCGGCCACGTCGGCGATGGCCGGCCCGGCGCGCGCCGCCGAGACCATCAAGGTCGGCGTGCTCCACTCCCTGTCCGGCACGATGGCCATCTCCGAGACGGCGCTGAAGGACGTGGCGCTCATGACCATCGAGGAGATCAACGCCGCGGGCGGGGTCCTCGGCAAGAAGCTCGAGCCGGTGGTGGTCGATCCGGCGTCGAACTGGCCGCTCTTCGCGGAGAAGGCCCGGCAGCTCATCACCAACGACAAGGTGGCGGCGGTCTTCGGCTGCTGGACGTCCGTCTCGCGCAAGTCGGTGCTGCCGGTCTTCAAGGAGCTGAACGGCGTCCTCTTCTACCCCGTGCAGTACGAGGGCGAGGAGCTGGAGAGGAACGTCTTCTACACGGGCGCCGCGCCGAACCAGCAGGCCATCCCCGCCGTCGAGTACCTCATGAGCAAGGAGGGCGGCGGCGCGAAGCGCTTCTTCCTGCTCGGCACCGACTACGTCTACCCGCGCACGACCAACAAGATCCTGCGCGCATTCCTCAAGTCGAAGAAGGTGGCGGACGCCGACATCGAGGAGGTGTACACGCCGTTCGGGCACGCCGACTACCAGACCATCGTCGCCAACATCAAGAAGTTCGCCGCCGGCGGCAAGACGGCGGTGATCTCGACCATCAACGGCGACTCCAACGTGCCCTTCTACAAGGAGCTCGGGAACGCCGGGCTCAAGGCGACCGACGTGCCGGTGGTCGCGTTCTCGGTCGGCGAGGAGGAGCTGCGCGGCATCGACACGAAACCGCTCGTCGGCCACCTCGCCGCCTGGAACTACTTCATGTCGCTGAAGAACAAGCCGAACGAGGCGTTCATCGCCAAGTACCGCGCCTACGCGAAGAAGAAGGGCCTGCCCAACGCCGACAAGGTGGTGACGAACGATCCCATGGAGGCCACCTACGTCGGCATCCACATGTGGAAGCAGGCGGTGGAGAAGGCGAGGACGACGAACCCCGACCAGGTGATCGCGGCCGTCGGCGGCCAGACCTTCGAGGCGCCCTCCGGCTTCACGCTCACCATGGACCCGACGAATCACCACCTGCACAAGCCGGTCTACATCGGCGAGATCCGGCCGGACGGGCAGTTCAGCGTGGTGTGGAAGACGAAGGCCCCCATCCGCGCGCAGCCGTGGAGCCCGTTCATCGCCGGGAACGAGGGGAAGCAGAGCATGTAGGCGAGGCGGGCCGCGCCCGGCGGCCCTCCGCCTGCCGCGAGCCCGCCATGACTCGTCCCCGCGCCGCCCTGCTCGTCCTCGCGCTCTGGGCGCTCTCCGCGCCGCCTGCGGCGCGGGCGGCGCTCGATGCCCGTGCCGTCGCGGCCCTGGCCGCGGACGAAACCGACGACCGGATCGCCGCCCTGCGCGCGCTGGCGGCGCAGGGCGACGCGGCGGCGGTGCCCCTCCTCCAGGCCTTCGCCGACGAGCGGCTGTCGGTCGCCGCGGGCCGGGTGCTGCGGGAGGAGGGCGGGCGGGTGCTCGATGCCGCCACCGGGGCGCCCGTCGAGCCGGCGCCGGCGGAGCGGGAGACGCTCACCGTGAACAACCGCCTGCGCCGCGAGCTGGCGTCGGCGCTGGCTGGATTGCGGCTCGTCGACCCGGACGGCGCCGTCCGGCTCGCCGCCGCCCGCGAGCTGGCCGCCGCCGACGATCCGGAGCTGGCCCCGCTCCTGGCTCGCGCCCTGGCGCGGGAGAAGGACGCGTCGGTCCGCGCCGTGCTCGAGCTCACGGTCGCGCAGACCGAGGTGCGGAGCCCCGACCCGGCGCTGCGCCTCGCCGCCGTGCGCACGCTGGGCGCGAGTGGGAGCCGGACGGTGCTGCCGGTGGTCGAGGCGCTGCTCGACCCCGCCGTCGAGCGCGACGCGGCGGTGCGGGCCGAGGCGCTCGTCTCGACGCGGCTCGTCCGGTCGCGCCTCGCCGCAGGCGACTTCTTCGGCCGCGTCTTCTCCGGCGTGTCCCTGGCGAGCATCCTCCTCCTGGCCGCCCTCGGGCTCGCCATCACCTACGGCGTCATGGGCGTCATCAACATGGCGCACGGCGAGTTCCTGATGGTGGGGGCCTACTCGGCCCACGCCATGGAGCGCCTCTTCGCGCGGGTGCTGCCGGATCACGAGGCCGCCTACGTGCTCGCCGCCATCCCGGTCGCGTTCGCCGCCGCCTTCGCGGTCGGCGTCGCGATGGAGCGGACCGTGGTGCGCCACCTCTACGGGCGGCCGCTGGAGACGCTGCTCGCGTCCTGGGGCGTGGCGCTCTTCCTCATCCAGGTCGCGCGCCTGGCCTTCGGCGCGCAGAACGTCCAGGTGCCGAACCCGGGCTGGATGTCCGGCGGCATCGAGCCGATGACCGGGTTCGTCCTCCCCTGGAACCGCGTGGTCATCATCGCCTTCTCCCTCGGCGTGCTGGCCGTGGTCTGGGTCCTCCTGAACCGCACGCGGCTCGGGCTGTTCGTCCGGGCGGTGACCCAGAACCGGGCCATGGCGGGCTGCGTGGGCGTCTCCACCCGGCGGGTGGACACGCTCGCCTTCGGGCTGGGCGCAGGCGTCGCCGGGCTGGGCGGCGTGGCGCTGTCGCAGATCGCGAACGTCGGGCCGGAGATGGGCCAGAGCTACATCATCGACTCCTTCCTGGTGGTGGTCCTCGGCGGCGTGGGCCAGCTCGCCGGCGCCGTCTGGGCGGCGCTCGGGCTCGGCATCCTCTCCAAGTTCCTGGAGGCCTCCGCCGGCGCGGTCGTGGCCAAGATCCTCATCCTCGTCCTCATCGTGCTCGTCATCCAGAAGCGGCCGCAGGGGCTCTTCGCGCTGAAGGGCCGGACGGTGGAGGGGGCGTGAGCCGCCGGGGTCGCGTGCCGCTCGTCGTCCGCGTCGCCGCGGCGACCTCGCGCCGGGGCTGGATGGCGCTGGGCGCGTTCGCACTCGTGACGCTGGTCGCGGTCCCGGCGCTGCACCTCGCGCTCCCGCCCGGGAGCCCGCTCCACGTCTCCGACCACGCCCTCACGCTCGGCGGCAAGATCCTCTGCTACGCCGTGGTGGCGGTGGCGATGGACCTGGTGTGGGGCTTCGCCGGGATCCTCTCGCTCGGTCACGGGCTCTTCTTCGCCCTGGGCGGCTACGCCTTCGGCATGTACCTCATGCGCAGCATCGGGCGCGACGGCGTCTACCAGTCCGACCTGCCCGACTTCATGGTCTTCCTCGACTGGAAGCGCCTCCCCTGGTACTGGGCCGGGACCGACCGGTTCCTCTGGGCGGCGCTGCTCGTCGTGGTCGTCCCGGCGCTCGTCGCCTGGATCTTCGGCTGGTTCGCGTTCCGCTCGCGCGTGCGCGGCGTCTACCTCTCCATCATCACCCAGGCGCTCACCTACGCCGCGATGCTGCTCTTCTTCCGCAACGAGACCGGATTCGGCGGCAACAACGGCTTCACCGACTTCAAGCGCATCCTGGGTCATCCCATCGCCGCGCCCGCGACGCGCGCGGCGCTCTTCGCGCTCTCCGCGGCGCTGCTCGTCGCGGTCCTCGTCCTCGGCCGCTGGCTGGTGCGCTCGCGCTACGGGCGCGTGCTCGCCGCCCTGCGCGACGCGGAGTCGCGCGCCATGTTCCTCGGCTACGACCCGGTGCCCTACAAGCTCTTCGTGTGGACGCTCTCGGCCGTGCTCTGCGCGCTCGCCGGCGCGCTCTACGTCCCGCAGGTGGGGATCATCAACCCGTCGGAGATGTCGCCCGGCAACTCCATCGAGATCGCGATCTGGGTGGCGGTCGGCGGGCGCGGCACGCTGCTCGGGCCGGCGCTGGGCGCGGCCATGGTGAACCTGGCGAAGAGCTGGTTCACCGTCGCCTTCCCGGAGTTCTGGCTCCTCTTCCTGGGCGCGCTCTTCGTCGTCGTGACGCTGCTCCTGCCGGAAGGGCTCGTCGGGCTGGGGCGGCGGCTCTCGCGCGCGAGGGCCGCGCCGTGAGGCCCGCCGCTGGCGTGGCGCGGGTGGCGCCGCTCGCGGAGCGCCCCGGCCCGTCCGCGCCGTCCGCGGTCGACGCGTCGCACGGGGTCATCCTCTACCTCGAGAAGATCACGGTCACGTTCGACGGATTCCGCGCCCTGAACAAGCTGTCGCTCGCCATCGACGTCGGCGAGCTGCGCTGCGTGATCGGCCCGAACGGCGCGGGCAAGACGACGATGATGGACGTCGTCACGGGCAAGACCCGGCCCGACTCCGGCGCCGCCTCCTTCGGCCAGAACCTCGACCTCACCACCCTCGCCGAGCACGAGATCGCGCGCGCCGGCATCGGCCGGAAGTTCCAGAAGCCGACCGTGTTCGCGCAGCACACCGTCTTCGAGAACCTGGAGCTGGCGCTCGCCGGCGACCGGCGCGTGCGGCGCGGCCTCTCCGCCCAGCTCGACGACGAGGGCCACGCCCGCATCGCAGCCATGCTCCGCCAGGTGCACCTCGATCGTCAGGCGGACATCCCCGCCGGCCTGCTCTCCCACGGGCAGAAGCAGTGGCTGGAGATCGGGATGCTGCTCGTGCAGGAGCCGCGGCTCCTGCTCCTCGACGAGCCCGTCGCCGGGATGACCGACGAGGAGACGGAGCGCACCGCCGAGCTCTTCCTCGGGCTGCGCGGCCGGCACTCGCTGGTGGTGGTCGAGCACGACATGTCGTTCGTGGCGCGGCTCGCCAGCAAGGTGACGGTCATGCACGAGGGCTCGGTCCTGACCGAGGGCACGCTGGCCGAGGTGCAGGCGGATCCGCGCGTGGTCGAGGTCTACCTGGGGCGGTGAGCGATGCTGAGGGTCGAGGACCTCCACCAGTCGTACGGCGGCAGCCACATCCTGCGCGGCCTCTCCTTCGAGGTGCCGCCGGGCAAGGTGACGGCCCTGCTCGGGCGGAACGGCGTCGGCAAGACGACGCTGCTGCGCGCGCTGCTCGGGCTCGTGCCGGTGCGGAGCGGGTCCATCGTCTTCGAGCAGCGCGACCTGACGCGCGCCTCGCCCTGGGAGCGGGCGCGCGCCGGCATCGGCTACGTGCCGCAGGGCCGCGAGATCTTCCCGCGGCTCACGGTGGAGGAGAACCTGCGCATGGGGCTCGCCACCCGGCCCGCCGCGGCCCGCGTCCCGGAGCGCGTCTTCGAGCTCTTCCCGGCGCTCCGCGGCATGCTCGGCCGGCGCGGCGGCGACCTCTCCGGCGGCCAGCAGCAGCAGCTCGCCATCGGGCGCGCGCTCGCCATGCAGCCCGCGCTCCTCGTGCTCGACGAGCCGACCGAGGGCATCCAGCCCTCGATCATCAAGGAGATCGAGCGCGCCATCCGCGCGCTCGCCGCCGGCGGCGACATGGCCATCCTGCTCGTGGAGCAGTACTACGACTTCGCCCGCTCGCTCGCCGACCGCTACCTCGTCATGGAGCGCGGGGAAATCGTGAAGCGCGGGCGCGGCGAGGACATGGAGCGGGACGGGGTCCGGCAGCGGCTGGCGGTGTGAGGCCGGGGCGCCGCGTCATCCCTTGGCACCGGGGGGGTCGCCCGGCGGCGGCGGGTCCTCGCGGAACGCGGCGAAGCGGCGCAGCGCGCCGTCCGGCACCGGGTCGCGCGGGGCGTACTCCTCGACCGTGTACGAGCGCCCGACGAGCGCTCGGACCGCGTGGAGCGAGGGCAGGACGCCGAGGCCCATGAGCTGCACGCAGGCGTTGCCGAGCGCCGACGTCTCGGCGGGCCCGGCGCGGACCTCGAGCTCGCAGGCGTCGGCGCAGAGCTGGTCGAGCAGGTGGTTCTGCGACCCTCCACCCACGATGTGGATGCGCGGCACGGGTCGCTCCCGGAGCGAGGCGAGCTCGCGCGCCACGCTGCGGTAGGAGAGCGCCAGGCTCTCGAAGGCGCAGCGGGCGAGGGCACCCGGGCCGTCGGGGAGGGGCTGGCCCGTCGCCGCGCAGAAGGCGCGGACGGCCTCCACCATGGAGGGCGGGTTGAAGAAGCACGGGGCGTCCGGATCGATGAGCGAGCGCCAGGGCGTGGCCGCGCGCGCGGCCTCCACCAGGTCCGCGGACCTGGCGATGCCCAGCTCCGCCCGGATGCGCTCGGCCACCCACAGCCCGGCGATGTTCTTCAGCACCCGGTAGCGCCGCTCGACGCCGCCCTCGTTCGTGACGTTCAGACGCCGCGCCGCCTCGCTCGCGATCGGGGTGCGGCTCTCGAACCCCATGAGCGACCACGTCCCCGAGCTGATGTAGACGTCGTCCTCGCTCCGGAGCGGGATGGCGGCGACCGACGAGGCCGTGTCGTGCGTGGCAGGAGCGATCACCCTGGGCGCGCCGGCCCCGGGCGACGGCGGGGCCATGTCGCCGAGGACCGTGCCCGGCTCGACGGGGCGCTCCAGCAGCGTTCGCGAGATGCCCGCCAGCGCCAGGAGCTCGTCGTCCCAGTCGTGGGCGTGGATGTCCCAGAGCTGCGTCGTGGTCGAGTTCGTGTACTCGTTCGCCTGCGCGCCACACAGGCGGAAGTGGAAGTAATCCGACAGCATCAGCAGGCGGCGCGCGCGCCGCAGCCAGTCCGGGTGCGACGCGGCCGTGGCCGCGAGCTGGTAGAGCGTGTTGAGCTCCAGGAACTGGATCCCGGTCCGGCGATAGATCTCGGTCGCCGGCATGCGCGCGAGCGTCGCGGCCATCACCCCCTGCGTCCGTCCGTCGCGGTAGCTGACCGCCGGCGCGGCCAGCTCGGAGGCGGCGTCGAGGAGCACGTAGTCGACGCCCCAGGAGTCGACGCCGACGCTGGCCAGGGTCGTCGAGGCGAGGGCGGAGCGGAGGCCCTCGCGCACGTGCGCCTCGATGGCGTCCAGGTCCCAGCACTGGTGACCGCTCGCATCGCTCACGAGCGGCGTCGAGAAGCGCGCCGTCTCGCGCAGGGAGATGCGGTCCCCGTCGGTCTCGGCCACGACCACCCGGCCGCTGCTCGCCCCGAGATCGACCGCAGCACAGCGCGTGGTGCCCATGCCAGCCCCTCTCCCCGACCCTCCCCCCGGCGGGCGGGGGGAGGGAGAACAGCTCCGCTTGTCGAACGACTGCGGATCAGAAGTCGAACTTGCCGATGTTCTCCTTCGTGAAGACGAACGGCGGGCCGAGCAGGATCTCGCTGCCGTTCACGACCTTGAGCTCGCCGAGCTTGCCGGCCTTGACCGACGTCGCGCCCGGCTTGAGCGCTCCGTCGGCGGCGGCGCGCAGCACGTACATGGCGGCGTACCCGAGGTCGACCGGGTTCCACAACACCACCGACTTCACGCAGCCCTTGTTCACGTAGGGCTTCATGGCGTTCGGCGTGGCCAGGCCCACCACCGCGATCTTGCCGCACTTGCTGGTCTGGGTCACGGCCTCCGCCGAGGCCGGCGTCGCCACCGAGGTCATGCCGAAGAGCCCCTTCAGCTGATCGCCGTGCTTGTTGATGAGCGTCGTCGCCTGGTTGAAGGAGAGGACGTTGTCCTCCTGCGCCTCCACCGTCTCCAGCCACTTCATCTTCGGGTGGCAGGCCTGCGCGTAGGCGGCCATCTCCGCGATCCAGCGCGCCTGGTTGGGCGTCGTGAACGTCGAGGTGACGATGGCGAAGGCGCCGTCCTCGCCGATCTCCTTGGCCATGTTGTCCATGAGCGACTTGGCGATGCCGTTGAACTCGGCCTGGTTCACGAACCACTGGCGCGCCGCGGGCTCCGAGTTCGCGTCGTAGCCCACGACGTCGATGCCCTTGCCGAGCGCCTTCTTCAGCACCGGCGAGATGGCGACCGGGTCGTTGGCGGCGAAGAGGATGCCGTCCACGCCGCGGGTGATGTAGTTGTCGATGAACGTGATCTGCTCGTCGATGTTGGCCTTGGTCGGCCCGTCGGTCTTGACGTTGACGCTGCCGAGCTCCTTGGCGGCCTCGGCGATGCCCTTCGACGTCGCGTTGAAGTAGCCGATGCCGATGAGCTTCGGCACGTCGACCACGGTGATCTTCTTGCCCTTGCGGTTGGGCGCGCCCTTGGGCTGCCCGCCGTCGTAAGGCTTGGAGGCGGCCGGGGCGCTGGCCTTGTCGCAGGGCAGCGGGTGGGTGGGGAGGTCGTCGCCGCCGGTCCAGGTCCCGGCGGCCGCCGCCGGCTGGGTGATCGTCGCCGCCAGTGCCAACACGAACGCCTTGTGAAGCCTCATCGTCGCTCCTTTGTGCTGGTGCATGCCCAGGCTGCTCCTCGCTTCTGCCGCTCCTCGATCGCCTCGCGTCTTCCTAGCCCTCGCCCTCGCGCCGCGCGAGGTTGCCGACGAGGGTCGCCAGGATGAGGACCGCGCCGATGACCACGATCGTCCCGTCGCCCTTCACGTCGGCGAGCGCGAGGCCGTTGCGCAGCGCCTGGACGAGGATGAGCCCCAGGGCGGTGCCCACGATCGTCCCGCTGCCGCCGAAGATGCTGGTGCCGCCCAGCACCACCGCGGTGATGGCGTCCATCTCCAGGCCCGTCCCCATGTCCGAGCGCGTGGTGGACACGCGCGAGACGAAGATCACCGCCGCCAGGCCGGCGGCCAGGCCCGACGCGGTGTAGATGGCGAGCTTGGTGCGGTCCACGGCGATGCCGGAGAAGCGCGCGGCGATCTCGTTCGCGCCCACGGCGTAGGCGGAGCGCCCGAAGGTGGTGCGCGCCAGGACGACGGCGGCGACGAAGGTGGCGGCGAGCAGGACCCAGACCTGCGTCGGCACGCCCCACACCTCGCCCTGGCCCAGCTCGTAGAACCACTCCGGGTAGCCGCGCACCGAGCGCGACTCGCTGATGCCCTCGGCGAGCCCGCGGTAGAGCGCGAGCGTGGCGAGCGTGGCGATGAGCGGCGGGACGCCGAAGCGCGTGATGACGAGCCCGTTGACGAGGCCGGCCACCCCGCCGGCGGCGATCGCGAGCGCCATGGCCGCCGGAAGCGGCAGGCCGGCGCGCTTCCACAGGACGCCGACGAGGATCGCCGAGAGGCCGAGGATCGAGCCCACCGAGAGGTCGATCCCGCCGGTGACGATGACGAAGGTCATGGTCAGGGCGACGAGGCCGACCTCGGTCATGAACCGGCCCTGGTTGAGCAGGTTCGCGGCCGTGAAGAGCTGGTCGGAGCGCTGCGCCAGGAGGACGAAGGCGACCACCACCAGCAGGGCCAGGATCGACTCGCGGCGGACCAGGGCGCGCAGAGCGGGGGGCACGGCCGCGTCCTCAGGCGCCGCGCCGGCGGCGGATCATGTCCGCCAGCACGGTGGCGAGGATCATGACCCCGAGCACCGCGCGGAGCCAGTAGGGGGAGACGTCGAGGAAGATGAGCGCCGAGCTGATGGCGGCGAAGAGCAGCGCCGCGAGGGTGGACCCGATGACGGTTCCGGTGCCGCCCAGGATGGAGACGCCGCCGATCACCGACGCGGTGATCACGTTCAGCTCGAGGTTGGGCGGGACGGTGGACTGGATGACCTGGAGGTGCGTCGCGAACAGCACCGCGGCGATGCCCGCGAACGCGCCGTGGATGGCGAACACCAGCACCACCATCCGCCGCGGGTCGAGGCCGGCGGCGCGGGCGGCGTCGGGGTTGCCCCCCACCGCGTAGATGGCCCGGCCCGTGGCCGTGTAGCGCATCCACAGCGCCGCGAGCGCCGTCAGCACCGCCGCCACCCACACCGGCGCCGGGACCCCGAGGAGCCGCTGCTGCGCCAGGAAGAACTCGGGCGGGAGCCCCGTGATCCAGCGGCCGCCCGTGGCGCTGATGAGCCCGCCCTTCAGGATGGAGAGGTAGGCGAGGCTCGCCACGATGGCGGGGATGCGCGCGTAGGCCACCAGGGCGCCGAGCGTGACGTGGATGGCGACGCCCGCGCCCACCGCCGCCAGCCAGGCGACCCACACCGGCTGGCCGCTCACCGCCAGCGTCCCGGTGATGGTGGCGAGCACGCCGATGAGCGAGCCCACCGACACGTCGATGTGGCCGGCGATGATCACCATCGACATGCCGATGGCGGCCACCGCCACGTAGGCGTTGCCGATGAAGACGCTGCGCAGGTTCTGCTCGGAGAGGAAGCGCGGGTTCTTCGCGCCGACGAGCGCCATGAGCACGACGATGGCGCCCAGCACCACCAGCTCCTGCCCGTACGCGGAGGCGAGGCGCGCCGCGAGCGGCCGCCGCGGCACCTGGCGCGCCGGGGCGTAGCCGGCCTGCGGCGCGTCCATCACGCGGCGTCCCCCTCGCGGCCGGTACGCGTCATCGCGGCGCCCACGGCGTCCGGCGTCGCCTCGTCCCGCGCGAACGCCCCCACCACCCGGCCCTGGCTCATCACCAGCACCCGGTCGCTCATGCCGAGCACCTCGGGCAGCTCGCTC
>DASTGH010000394.1:0-111137 GCA_035719345.1 Anaeromyxobacteraceae bacterium | reverse complement strand
CGGTGCTCGGCGCGGTCGCCTGGGCGGTGCACGCGGCGCTCCGCCGGGCGGTGCCGGGGCACGGCCTCGCGCCGCTGGCAATCCGCGCGCTCCTCCCCATCGCGGCCGCCGGGGTCGCCTACCTGGCGGCGGCGCGGCTCCTCCGGCTCGGCGAGCTGGCGGCGTTCACGGCAGCGCTCCGGCGGCGGGCGCGCCCTCGCCCGTCCTCCCCACCGCGGTGAGGCCGTCCCGTCGTCCGCACCCCGCCGGCGGCCTTCACCGCGCGCGGCGACGCTCCCTATCTTCCCCCGACGCTCTCGGGAGGACGGATGGCGACCAACGGCAGCAAGGACGTGTCGGAGATGGCGCAGGGCGCTCGGGAGACGATGCGCCAGGTGCAGGGCAGGGTGTCGGAGCGCTTCGAGGACATGCGAGGGTATGCCGATTCGGCGGACGCGACCATCCGCGAGTTCGCCCGCGAGCGGCCGATGGTCGCCATCGCGTGCGCCATCGGGATCGGCTTCCTCATCGGGCGGCTCGCCTCGCGGGCCTGAAAGGTTTCGGACATGGCCGAAGGACTGGGCGGGGTGGACCCGGGCGAGATCGCGCAGGCGTTCTCGCAGGTGAAGGAGCAGGTGACGCAGGCCGTGCAGCAGGCGAGCGAGCGCTTCGAGGTCGAGCGCCGCATGCGCGAGAACCCGTGGATGGTGCTCGGCATCGCCGCGGGTGCCGGGTTCGTGCTGGGCGGCGGGCTGTGGCCGGCGCTCCGGCCGTTCGTGAAGGCGGCGGGGCGGACGGCGCTGGCTCCGTCGAACCTGCTCGCGCTCGTCGCCGCGCTCGGCGCCATGAAGGCCGCGCAGGGTCAGGCCGACGAGGGCGACACCTCGGGGACGTCCTCGACGCCGACCTCCCACTGAGGACGCGAGTCCCCGCCGCGCCGGCGCGGGCCCGAGGCCCGGCGGCGCGGCGCGCGCGTCAGGTGGTCTGCATCCAGTCCCGGAGCAGCGCCAGCTCGAGCCCGATGTCGCGCACCGCCGCGCGGGCGTGGATGAACCCGCAGAGGTGGCAGCGCACCGGGCCGAGCCACCCGGGGCTCACCCGGATCTCCTCCCCGCAGCAAGGGAGCGGCACCACCTCCAGGTCCGGGGGCGCGTGCGCCAGCTCCGGCGGCTCGCGCGAGCCGGGCGCGAGCGGCAGGTAGGTCGGCAGCGGCCGGGCGGCCAGGCGGTCGAGCGGCGCCTTCATGCGCCGCCAGCGCACCTCGGCCCGCAGCTCCCCCGCCTGCGCGTCGATCCAGCGCAGCTGGTCAGGCAGCCACCAGCCCTGGGGCGATGCCGTGAGCCCGCAGTAGGGGCAGTGGCGCGGCGGCCCGTCGTCGGCCTCGGCGGCGTTGAGGTGATCGATCCTCCGCGCGAGCGCGCCGGCGAGGAGCCGCGCCTCGCGCCGGGTCCAGCGCACGCCGAAGTGGCCGCCACAGCGCGGGCAGGCGCGGCGCGAGAGCCCTTCCTCGTCGAGCAGCAGGCGAAGCTCGTCCACGACGTCCGCTCCGTCGGGCCCCGCAGCGGGACCGTCCGTAGAACCTCGTGACCAACGCGCTGCGCAGCAAGATCCGGCGTCGGGACTGCCCTCTCCTGGTCGTGAACGCGGCAGCGGCGTGACGTCGACGCGAACAGCGCGGCCTCGATGGGAGCGGTCGCTTGCCAGGGGGACGTGCAGGACTCACCATGACCTCCTCACGCGAGGTGGAGGTCCATGGTTCAGGAGACCAGGCAGCCTGACGGCGCGATCCTGATCCGGCTCGACGGCACCTTCGACGCGGTGGCGGCCTGGGGCGTTCGCGGCCGCCTCAACGCCTGCTCGGCCGGTGACGCCGTCGTGCTCGACTTCAGCCAGGTGCGCGACTTCGACGACCTCGGGGTGGCGGTGCTCGCCTCGGGGCTCGCCTCGCGCCCGGCGGGCGACGTGGCCATGCGCGGGCTGCGGCAACACCAGCACCGGATGTTCCGCTACTTCGGGGTCGACCTCGACGCGCTCCACCACCGGCCGCCGCCGGCGGCCGCGGCGCTGGACGCGCAGCCGGACGGCGGCCCGTAGGAACGGACCATCCGGGGTCGGTGGCGGCGCGCGCCCGGATCGTCCGGGGGCGCGGCGCTGCTCCTCACTCGCGCCTGGGCTGGACCTCTGCTGCCGGCGCGCCGGGCGCGCGCTCCTCGAGGAGCTGCAGCGCGATGGCGAGGGCCTTGCGGGTCTTCTCGCGGATCTTCTCGTCGCCCTTGATCTTCTGGTAGGCCTTCACCACCCGCTCCTCGTGCTTCGCGGTCTGGGCCTCCAGCTCGGTGACGCGCCGCTTCAGCTCGGCCCCGGCGCGCTCGCCCTCGGCGCGCGCCGCGGCCACGTCCGCCCGGGCGGCGCCGGCCTCGCCCCGGGCGGTGGCGAGATCGGCCTCCAGCGCCTCGGCGCGGCCGCGCGCCTCCGTGAGCTCGCGGGTCAGCGCCTCGGCGCGCTCGCGCGCGCCCTCGGACTCGGTGGCGCGGAGCGAGGCGACCTGCTCGGCCTCCTCCAGCTTCAGGGTGAGCTCCGCGCTCTCGGCCTCGGATGCCGCCGCCTTGGCCTCCGCCGAGCGGGTGACCTCCTCGGCGGTGCGCACCCGCTCCTCGGCGGCCTCGAGCCGCTCCTTCGCCTCGGCGAGCGCCGCGCGCGTCTCGGCCAGGGCGGCCTCGGCGTCGGCGCGGGCGCGGGCCTCGACGGCGGTCGCCTCGCGCGCGTCGGCCAGCTGGTGGTCGAGATCCTCCGCGCGCGCCGCGGCGCTCCCCGTCTCCGCGCGGGCGGCCGCGAGCACCTCGTCGGCGGCGCGCGCCGCTGCCTCCAGGTCCCGGGCGTGGTCCTCGGCGGCGCGGCGCGTCTGCTCCTGTGCGTCGCGGGCTCCCCCGCGCTGGGCCTCCACCTCGGCCTCCAGCTCGGCGGCGCGCGCGCGGGCGGCGTCCAGCTCCGTGCCGCGCTCGTCGAGCGCCTCGCGGACGCGGGAGATCTCGATGAGCAGCTCGGAGACGCGGTCCTCGAGGCGCTGCACCTCGGCGGCGTGCTCGGCCGAGGGCGCGGCGGGGGCGGCTGCCAGCGCCGCAGGGGCGGCGGCGAAAGCCGCCTCGGCGAGGGCGGGTGGCGGCTCGACCGGGATCGGCTCGGCTCCCGTCTGGGACGGGTCGGGCTCGTACGTCGGCTCCGGCTCGGCGGCCTCCACCAGCGGGGGCGCCGCCTCGACCTCGGCGCTCTCCTCCTCGTCGAGCCCCAGCGCCGCCAGCGCGGCGTCGGCGTCCGCGCCCAGCCGATCGATCTCGTCGCTCGCGACCGGCGCGTCGATCTCGAGCACGTCGCCCGATGCGACCTCGTCCACGCCGGGGGTGGGCGCGCTCTCGGCGGCGAGCGACTCGAACGCCTCGTCCAGGAGCTTGAGATCGTCGTCCTCGCCCGCGGGGGCGGGCCGCTCGCCGGTCGTCTCCAGCTCCTCGACGTCGTCGAGCGTGACGACCTCCTCGTCCTCGGGCGCCGCGGCCGCCGGAGCGTCGGGCGCGGCAGGGAGCTCGACGAGCTGGGCGATCCGCTGCAGGAGCTCCGCCGGGGCGAACGGCTTGATGAGGTAGTCCTCGGCTCGCGTCTTCAGCTTGCGGTGCTGCTCGAACGTCTCGGGGGTCGCCTCCGCGCTCATGATGACGAGCGGGATCGACTTGAGCTCGTCGTCCTTCTTGAGCTTGTTGCAGATCGAGTAGCCGCTCATGCGGGGGAGCTCGACGCACAGGACGATCGCGTCGGGGCGGTCGACCTTGGCGAGGTCGAAGCCCTCCTTGCCGTCGCCGGTGACGCGCGCCTCGAGCCCGCGCGCCTCGATCGCCGACGAGAGCTCCCGCGCGAAGGGCGCGTCGCTCTCGATGACCAGGATCTTCTTCGACATGGTTTCCCCGGCGGGTACTGGGCGGCGGATCCCGGAGTCGAGATCCTCGGAAAAATTCCGCGAAATCTTAGCCTTGGCTCACGGGGGGTGTCAAAGGACCGGCCGCGCCGCCGGTGCGGGCCAGGTGGGCGGGCGTGGGAGGCGGCCGCCCCGGGCGCGCTGCCTAGCGCGCCGCCCGCGCCGTCTCGACGAGCCGCGCCAGGTCGTCGGCCCCGACGTCGGAGACGAGCGAGTAGACGATCTCGTCCTTGCGCCAGACCGCGACGTTGTAGCCGCGGGCGTGCAGGACGCGCACCGCGGCCGGCGACAGCCCGAGCAGGCTCGACACGTCGCCGAAGTGCCGGTCCGGATCGGCCACGATGAAGAGCCCGAGGTGACCGTGCGGCAGCTCGTAGCGGACGTAGGCGGCGGGCCGATCCTGGATGTGCGACAGCCGGCCGCCGAGGAGGCGCACCCCGTCCGCGCGGAAGCGGGGCGGCGCGGCGTTGAAGTCGAGCTTGCCCGCGAACCAGCCGGCCACGGCCTCCGGGCCGATCGAGGCGGCGCTCACCTCCAGCGGGAGGTCGCGCGTGTGGCGCGAGACCGCCTCCTCCGCCAGGGGCTCCATCCCGCCGTGCGTGACGAAGACGACCAGCACGCCGGCGGCGCAGGCGGCGAGGGCGCCGAGCGGCAGCGGCTGCAGGGCGCGGCGCCAGAGCGGCTTGCGCTCGCGCGCCAGCGCCTGGCCGATGCGGGCGCGGAGGGCATCCGGGGCGAGGCCGGCCGGCCCGGCGGGACCCATGGCGGCGCGGAGCTGCGCCCGCAGCGCGGCGCGGACGCGCCGTTCCGCGTCGGCGCCCGCCCGGCACCGCTCGCACGAGGCGAGGTGGGCATCGGCCTCGCCCTGCTCCAGCGGAGCGAGCTCGCCGTCGAGGTAGGCGTCGAGCATGCGGGCCAGCTCGCCGCAGTCCACCGTGCTCGAGGTCGGGTCGACGGACATGGCGCTCGCGACCGCCTAGCTCGCCCGGGTGTTGCGGCGGCGGCGGTAGGCCTCGAGGTCGACGGCCTGCTCGCCCTCGGCCGGCCGGACCACGCCCGACACCACGGCGTAGTTGGCCAGCGCCTTCTGCAGGAGCCGCCGCCCGCGGTAGAGGCGGCTCATCACCGTGCCCACCGGGACGTCCAGGATCTCGGCGATCTCCTTGTAGGAGAACTCCTGCAGGTCGGCGAGGATCACGACCATGCGGAAGTCGATGGGCAGGGAGTCGACCGCGCGGAGCACGTCGTCGGAGAGGAGGCGGTCGAAGAAGTACTGCTCCGGGTTGGCGGCGTACTCGGTCGCCTCGCGCGAGATGAAGCGCTCGTGGACCGCCTCGCGCTCGGAGCCCTCGACGATGGTGCGCTCCTTCACCGTCCGGCGATAGCGGTTGATGAAGGTGTTGGTGAGGATCTTGAAGAGCCAGGCCTTGATGTTCGTGCCGCGCTCGAACTTGTCGAAGAAGCGGTAGGCGCGCAGGAACGTGTCCTGGACGAGGTCCTCGGCATCGCGGTCGTTCTTCGTCAGCCGCAGCGCGGCCGAGTAGAGCGGGTCGACGTGCTTCATCGCCAGGTGCTCGAACTCGTTCCGCGTCACGTCGGTCTTCGCCAGGTCGAACATGCCTCGAGTGGTCCCCCGTCCCCGTTCTTATTCCACGGCGCGCGACCCTGCCCGGGTCGCCGAGATAAACAGGCTGGCGGGCGGTGCGATTCCCGTCCCGTGGGGAGGGGATCGGGTAGGCGCGTGTGGGTGCCACGCCGCTCGCGGAAAACCCAGCAACCTCGCGGCATCGGCTCGTGATGCCTCCACCGGGGCTTCCGGTTATGCATGCGCCGCCCGGCCGGGCGGAGCCCGTCTCACCCGCCGGGGTACACGCGCCATGATGGCCCGCCTCCTCTTCGCCGACGCCCGGGGCGTCGTCTACGATCACCCGGTGCTGCTGGCGGCAGCGCGGTCGGGCGACGAGCACGCGCTCGCGCCGCCGGGCGCGTCGCCGCTCCCGGACGGCGCCCGCCTCTGCTTGCTGCCCGGCCGGCGTCCCGTGGGCGTGGACCCGGCGACCGGCGCGCTCGTGACGCTGGGCGAGGCGAGGGTGGGGCGGCGCAGCTTCGTGCCCCATGCGGTGGGCGCGACGCTCCCTCCCGGTTGGACCCGGGCGCTGCTCCCCGCCGCCGCGCGCGCGCGGCTGCCGGTGGGAGGCGACGGGCCGGTGCTGCCGCAGTGGGCCTACACGGCGGCCGGCCTCGGGCCGGAGGGACCGGTGGCCTGGGCGGTCCACACCGATCGCCGCCGGCACTGGAGCGTCGCGAGCCACTCGACGCCGGAGCTGGCGCGGCGGGTGCGGGCGCGCCTCGCCGCCACGGACAACCCCGTCTGGCATCAGATCGGCCGCTGCGCCACCGAGTGGAGCTGCTTCACGGCCCAGAACACGTTCTACGGCCGCGACGAGGGAGCCGTGCCCTCCTCCGCGGCGTGCAACGCGCGCTGCGTCGGCTGCCTCTCGGAGTCGAGCGAGGGGATGCCGCCGTCGTCGCACGAGCGCATCCGGCGGCCACCCTCGCCCGAGGAGATGGCCGAGCTCGCCGCCGAGCACCTCGCCACGGCCAGCGGCCGCGTCATGGTGAGCTTCGGCCAGGGCTGCGAGGGCGAGCCGCTCCTGCGCTGGCGCGAGATCGCGGCCGCCCTGCGGCTGGTGCGGGCGCGCACGCGGCGCGGATCGCTCAACGTGAACACGAACGGCTCGCGGCCCGAGGCGCTGGCGGCGCTGGCCGACGCCGGCCTCGACGCCTGCCGCATCTCGCTCAACAGCGCCTCGCCCGAGCTCTACGCCGCCTACTACCGGCCGGTCGGCTACGGGCTGGAGGACGTGGTGCGCTCGATGCGCGCGGCGCGGGAGAAGGGCGTCTACCTCGCGCTCAACCTGCTCACCTTCCCCGGCGTCACCGACCGGGAGGAGGAGGCCGAGCGGCTCTGCCGCCTGGTCGCGGACGCGGGCGTGGACCAGGTGCAGACGCGCTCGCTCGCCATCGACCCCGACGTCTACATGGACATCGCCCGCGGGCGCGGCGGCCGCGGGCGCGCGCTCGGGATCCCGGCGCTGCTCGCGGCGCTGCGGCGCGCCCGCCCCGGGCTCGTCATCGGCAACTTCGCGCGGGCGAAGGGCGAGCGCCGCCGCGGCGCGCTCCGGAGCCCTCCCGCGTGACCGCCCTGGCCGAGGCCCGCCTCCCGCTGCAGAAGGACCTGGCGCGCCACCTGCGCGCCGGGCACCCCTGGGTCTTCCGCCGCGCCGTCGAGCGCGCGCCGCGGAGCCTGCCGGCGGGCGCGATCGTCGACGTGGTGGAGGGGGAGCGGTTCGTGGCGCGCGGCTACTACGACCCGCACTCGGCCATCTCGGTGCGCATCCTGACGCGGGAGCCGGCCGAGACCATCGACGGCGCGTTCTGGCGCCGGCGCGTGGCGCGCGCGCTGGCGCTGCGGCGCGAGCTCGTGCACGGCACCACCGGCTACCGGCTCGTCCACGGCGAGTCGGACGGCCTGCCGGGGGTGGTGGCCGATCGCTACGACCGGTTCGCGGTGCTGAAGCTCTACTCGGCCGGCCTCACCCCCCACCGCGGCGCCATCGTCGAGGCGCTGCGCGAGGCGGCCGGCGACCTCGCCGGCGTGTACGGGCGCGACGAGATCCCGCACGACGAGGAGGACGACGAGGCGGCGGCGCAGGGGCGGGTGCTGTGGGGCGAGGAGCCGCCCGAGCGCATCGCCATCGACGAGCACGGGACGCGGCTCCTGGTGGACGTGCGGCGAGGGCAGAAGACCGGCACCTTCCTCGACCAGCGCGAGAACCGGCGCCTGGTGCGGGCGCTCGCGTCCGGCCGCGCCGAGGCGCTCAACTGCTTCTCCTACACGGGCGGCTTCTCGGTGGCCGCCGCGCTCGGCGGCGCGCGGCACGTCGTCTCGGTCGACGTGGACCGCGACGCGATCGCCCTCGCCCGCGACATCTTCCGCGAGAACGGCCTCGACCCCGCCGACCACGCGTTCGCGGTCGAGGACGCCTTCGAGCTCCTCGCCCGGTACAAGCGGGAGGGCCGCCGCTTCGACCTCGTCGTCTGCGATCCGCCGGCGTTCGCCAAGAGTCAGAAGGCGGTGGAGGCGGCGGTGGCCGGCTACGCCTCGCTCAACCGCGCGGCGCTGGCCGTGCTCGCGCCGGGGGGCCTGCTCGTCACCGCGAGCTGCAGCGCGCGCGTCTCCGCCGACCAGTTCTACGACGCGGTCAAGGAGGCCGCGTTCAAGGCCCGCGTCGAGCTGCAGCTCGTCGAGGAGCGGCGGCAGCCGCCCGACCACCCCGTCTCTCCGCAGTTCAGGGAGGGGCGGTATCTGAAGTGCCTCGTCTACCGGCGCGTCGCCTAGCGGGCGCCCGCCCGCGTCGGGCGAGCGACCCACCTGGTGCGCGATCCGGCGGCGCCGGGGCGGACAGACTCGGCGGACGCCGGGTGCGAGCCGCCGCCTTCACCCTCTCCCGCGGCCCGGCGCGGAGACCCCGTGGCCCAGCACTACCACTCCCCCGAGGACCTGAAGCTGCTCGCCGAGATGAAGAAGCTCGCCCCCGCCGAGTTCAAGGGGTTCGTCGAGCTCGACTCCATCGTCGGCCGCGACGACGGCAAGATCCCGAGGAAGTACCGCGAGCTCATCGCGCTCGGGGTCGCCTGCACCACGCAGTGCCCGTACTGCCTCGACGTGCACACGCGCGGCGCGAAGCGCGCCGGCGCCACCCGCGAGGAGGTGGTGGAGGTGGCGTTCCTGGCGGCGGCGCTCCGCGCCGGCGCGGCGGCGACCCACGGCGCGCTCGCGCTCAAGCTCTTCGACGAGGCGTGACGGCCGATCCCCTCTTCCCCGGCTTCGAGGTCCGGCGCTTCCGCACGTCGGGCGCCGAGATCCACGGCGTCGTCGGCGGGAGCGGCCCGCCGCTGCTGCTGCTGCACGGCTTCCCGCAGACCCACGCCATCTGGCACCGCATCGCGCCGCGGCTGGCGGAGCGCTTCACCGTGGTCGCGACCGACCTGCGCGGCTACGGCGACAGCGCCAGGCCGGCGAGCGACGAGCGGCACGCGCCGTACTCGAAGCGCGCCATGGCGCAGGACCAGGTGGAGGTCATGGGCGCGCTCGGCTTCGGGCGCTTCGCGCTCGTGGGCCACGACCGCGGCGGGCGGGTCGCCCACCGGCTGGCGCGCGACCATGGCGAGCGGGTGGAGCGGCTGGCGGTGCTCGACATCTCGCCCACGCTGCGGATGTACCAGGCGACCGACCAGCGCTTCGCGACCCTCTACTACCACTGGTTCTTCCTCATCCAGCCCCACGACCTGCCGGAGCGGCTCGTCGGCGCCGACCCGGACTACTACCTCATGAAGAAGCTGGGCGGCTGGGGGACGCGCGACCTGCCGTTCGCAGAGGGCGCGCTGGCCGAGTACCGGCGCTGCTTCCGCGACCCGGCGGCCTTCCACGCCATGTGCGAGGACTACCGCGCCTCGGCCACCATCGACCTCGAGCACGACGCGGCCGACGCCGGCCGGAGGCTCTCCTGTCCGCTGCTGGTGCTGTGGGGCGCGAACGGCGTCGTGCACCGCTGCTTCCGGCCGCTCGACGACTGGCGCGAGGTGGCCGAGGACGTGCGCGGCGAGGCGCTGCCGGCCGGCCACTACCTGCCGGAGGAGGTGCCCGACGCCACCTGCGACCGGCTGCTGCGATTCCTCGGCGGGGGCCGCTGACCGACGCGGCCCCCGCCACATGGCGGCGGCGGGTTGCAGTGATCCCCCCAGCTCACGTCCGCCGCCATGACTTCCGGCGCCTCACGGCGCCTCAGTCCGGGGGGAGAAACTCTCCCCCCGAGACCCCCCATCGCGAGGCTCATCGCCCCCGAGCGGCCTCACGCCTCACGCGCGCGCGTGGTCCTTCTGGATCTGCAGGAACGCCTCGCGCACCGCGGGCGGCAGCGCGGCGGCGTCGACCGGCAGGACGCGGCAGTGCGAGGCCGGCGCCGCGCACAGCACGGGCGCGCTGGCCAGGACCGGGAGCACGGGGCGGGGCGCCGGCGCCGCCTGCGCCGGACGCAGCTCGTAGCCGCGGACGGTCGCGCCGAGGACGAGGCCGGCGCTCACCAGCACCAGGTTCTTGATGATGTACTGGCCCTCGAGCGTCGCCGCGTAGGGCGCGCGCGTCCACGCCTCCGCCGGGAAGAAGACGAGCGGCAGGAACGTGCCCGCCATCTGCGCGAAGAGGAGGACGACGCCGGCGCGCATGAAGCGGCCCGTCATGAACGCGAGGCCGATGGCGCACTCCCACGCGGCGAGGACCGGCAGCGACAGCGACGGGTCGACGAGGCCGAAGGTGAGGACGGAGATGGTGCGGCCGGCGAGGTCCTCGGCCGGGCTGAGGCTGGGGAAGAACTTGAGGACGCCGAACCAGAAGAAGATGACCCCCATGCTCACGCGCAGCAGCGCCATCCCGTGTCCCGCCATCCACGCGGCGGCGCGCTCCTCGAGGCGATCGAGGCGATTCGTCAGTCGGTCCATGGCTTCCTCCCCGAGGCGTCGCCGATGCGACATCCTGTCCATGTCGACGGTGCGTCTCGGCCCGGAGCCGCGCAATGGGGTAGGCGGTTTTTGACGGAGGGAAAACAGGGACCTGGAGTCGAGTGACATGGGTCTCCGGGACCCGTGATCCAGATCAGGTGGAGCGGGAGAGGGGCACCGGGGGACCGCGCGCCGGCCGACGGGCGCCTCACGCGCGCAGGAAGAAGAGCGCCGCCATGACGAGGCCCGTCGCCACGATGCCGGCGCGCAGCACCGGCGGCGGGACGCGCCGCGCCGCGCGCGCGCCGAGGTACCCGCCGAGCGCCGTCCCGGCCATCATCACCCCCGCCTCGCGCCAGAGGACGACGCCGCCGGCCGCGTAGAGGGCGACCGCGATCGCGCCCAGCGCCAGCGAGAGGAGGTTCTTGAGCCCGTTCATCGCGTTCAGGTCCTCGTGGCCGAGGAGGGCGAACAGCGCCAGGAGGAGCACGCCCAGGCCGCCGTTGAAGTAGCCGCCGTACACGGAGACGACGAGCACGCCCGCCGCCGCGCCGCGCCGCCCCGGCCGTCCCCGGCGCGCCGCCCGCACCAGCCGCGGCGCGAGCGCGAAGATCGCCGTGGCCGCCAGCAGGAGCCAGGGCACGATGCGTCGGAACGCCGGCGCCGGCGTGGCGAGCAGGAGCGCCGCGCCCACGGCGCCGCCGGCCAGCGAGAGCAGGAGCAGGGCTCCGAGCGAGAGCCCCGGCGGCGCCCGCAGGTCCTCGCGGAAGCCCCAGGTGCCCGAGGCGTAGCCGGGGAGGAGCGCCACCGTGCCGGTGGCGTTGGCGGCGATGGGGGGCGCGCCGCCGAAGACGAGCGCGGGAAAGGTGAGGAAGCTGCCGCCCCCGGCCACGGCGTTGAGCGCGCCGCCGCCGAAGGCGGCGAGCGAGAGCACGGCGAGCGCGGTGGGCGTCACGCGCCGGACGGTAACACCGCTCCCGGCCGGGCGCCGCTGCCGCGGCACGCCGCCGTCAGCGCCTCCGCGGCACGTGGCGGGCGGCGAGCGCGGCGAGCGGGAGCCAGGTGAGCACCGCCGCGACCGCGGCCACGGCGAAGCGCCGCCCGGCGCGCTCCAGCCGGAACGCGGTGGAGGCACCGGGGTCGCGCCGCACGAGCAGGTCCTCGAGCGGCGGCGGCTGCGGCGTCGCCCGGCGGAAGGCGGCCAGCACGAGCGCGAGCGCCGAGACGCCGAACGCGAGCAGCGGCAGCGCGAAGGAGAGCACCTGCCACGGATCCTGGCGCAGCTGGGAGAGGCTGGTCGTGGCCGAGCCCGTGGCGGTGAGCGCCAGGCCGAGCGCGTTGTTCGTGCCGTGCGCCACCACCGCCGGCCAGAGCGAGCCGGAGCGCCAGGTGAGCCACGCGAAGGCGATGCCGAGCGCGACCAGCGCCGGGAAGCGGACCGGGTCGAGGTGCATGAGCGCGAAGAGCAGCCCGGAGAAGGCGAGCGCCGCCCCCGTGCGCAGCCGCGTGCGCAGCGCGGTGAGGAGCCAGCCGCGGAACGCCACCTCCTCCCAGAACGGCGCCAGGGTGGCGGCCAGGAGCGCCAGCGCGATCTTCTCGCCGCGCGGGCGGTCGAAGAGGTGAGTCACCGCGTCGAACAGCTCGAGCCAGCGCCGGGGCAGCACCAGGGAGCCGAGCGCCATGAGCGCGCCGGCGGCGAACGAGCCGGCCACGCCCACCAGGACGGCGAGCCCGAGGAGCCGCGGCGCCGGCCGGCGTGCCAGGGAGAGCGCGCGCCGCGCGTCGAGGTTCGAGGCCGAGGCCGCGAGCACCGACGGCAGGAGCAGCCCGAACAGGCCACTCCAGGTGAAGCCCAGGAGGGGATTTCCGACCTGCGCGATCGAGCCGGGGCCCACGAAGAGCGCCAGGACCACCCCGAAGAACGCGAGCCCGCTCTTCGACGGCGGGGGCGGCGCCGGTGGCGGCGGGTCCTCGGCGGGCACCGCCGAGCCGGGCGGCGCATCGAAGTGGTCCGGACCGAGGTCCAAGGCTTCCCCGATCATAGGCCCGGGGCCGGGTGTGGGCGACCGCATCCGACGGGGCGGGCAGCGCAGCGGACAAGGCGGCGGCCTGCCTGTACACTCCGCGGCCATGAACGAGTTCAGCGGCCGGACCATCGTCCTCGGCGTCGGCGGCGGCATCGCCGCGTACAAGGCGTGCGAGCTGGCGCGCCTGTTCGTGAAGGGCGGCGGCCAGGTGCGGGTGGCGATGACGCCGGCGGCGACGCGCTTCGTCGGCCCGCTCACCTTCCAGGCGCTGACGGGCCACCCCGTGCTCGTCGACCTCCTCGACCCCGCCGCCGACCAGGCCTACGGCCACCTGGCGCTGGCGCGCGCCGCGGACCTGATCGTCATCGCGCCCGCCACTGCCGACCTCGTGGCGCGGCTCAGGGCCGGGATGGCCGACGACGCCGTGACCACGACCGCGCTCGCCTGCGAGGGGCCCCTCCTGCTGGCGCCGGCCATGAACACCCGCATGTGGTCGAGCGCGCCGGTCCGCGACAACGTGAAGGAGCTGGCGCGGCGCGGCTGGCACGTCGTCGGCCCCGAGGCGGGCGCCCTCGCCGACGGCGACGTGGGCGAGGGACGGCTGGCGGAGCCGGAGGACATCGCCGCCGCGGCGGCGCGGCTCCTCGGCCCGCGCGACCTCGTCGGCCGCAAGGTGGTGGTGACGGCCGGGCCGACGCGCGAGCCGCTCGACCCGGTGCGCTTCATCTCGAACCCCTCGACCGGGAAGATGGGCTACGCCCTGGCGCGCGTGGCCGCCCGGCGCGGCGCCGAGGTGGTGCTCGTCTCCGGCCCGGTGGAGCTGGCGGACCCGACGGGCGTGCGGACGGTGCGCGTCTCCACCGCCGAGGAGATGGCGCGCGCGGTGGACGACGCCGCCGGCGACCTCGACGTCTTCGTGGGCGCCGCGGCGGTGTCGGACTTCCGCCCCCGCACCGCGTCCGCCTCGAAGAAGAAGAAGGGGGACGAGGACGAGGAGGTGGTGCTGACGCGCACGCCGGACATCCTGGCCGGCCTGGGGCGGCGCTTCGGCGGACGGAGCGGGTCGCCCATCCTCGTCGGCTTCGCGGCCGAGACCGAGGCGCTCCTCGACAACGCGCGCAGGAAGCTGGCGTCGAAGCGGTGCGACCTCGTCGTCGCCAACAAGGTGGGGAAGCCGGGCCAGGGCTTCGCCAGCGACCGCAACCGCGTGACGCTGGTCGGCCCCGGCGAGCGCGCCAACATCCAGGGCACGAAGGAGGAGGTCGCCGAGGCGATCCTCGACTGGGTGGTGCCGGTGCTGGAGGAGCGGCGGCCGCGGTCGGGGTAGCGTCTAGGCGGCCATCCGCCGCAGGCCCGGCGGCAGCTCGAGCGGCCCGGCGAGGCCGCGCCGGAAGCTCTCGCGCGCCTCCAGCGTCACCTCGCGCGCCAGCGCCAGCGGGAGCCGCTCGTGCTGCGCCGCGAGCGAGCGGCGCAGGCGGGCCGCCGACCGGAGCGCCTTCGCCCCGGTGGCGTCGGCGCGCGCCGCCGGGCAGCGCTCGCCCTCGGTGAGCAGGCCGAGGATGGCGTCCACCGCCAGCTCGCGCGCGTCGTCGAGGAGGTCGGCCTCGAGCGGCAGGTGCCGGTGCGGGGCGAGCACGCCCCGCGAGAAGGCCTGGAAGCGGCCGCTGCGCGCGCTCGCCAGCATCGAGCCGAAGAGGGTGCGGGTCACGGGGAAGGGCAGGACCGAGGCGCGCCGCGGCATGGCGCGGCGGAGGAACGCGTCGTGCCCGCGGTAGGCGGGCGCGGACACCTCGCGGGCGACGCGCGAGAGGTCGCGGTCCATGCGCTGGTCGTAGCGCAGCTCCCAGTAGGCGTGCCCGGTGCTCGGCGTGTGGAAGGAGGAGACCGTCTGGTACGGGACGTAGTAGTTGTGCGCGACGGTGTCGGCGGCGAGGTGGGCGAGGAAGCCGAGCCCGAAGGCGCGCTCCGCGGCGTCGCGCGCGGCGGAGAGCACGTTGAAGCCCACGCGCCAGTTGTGACAATGGTAGACGTACGGCGCGAGGTTCTTGCCCACCACGATGTCGGCGGCGAGGGAGCCGTAGAGGAACTCGTTTCCGAGCTCGGACAGCAGCGACCGCGTGGGCGCGGGGACGCTGGCGAGCCGCGAGAGCGCCTCGACGCCGAACCCGAGGTGGGCCATGGGGCCCCACGCCAGCGCCGGCGAGGGCACGACGAGCAGCGCGAGCGCGACGCCGCCCAGGGCGAGCGGGACGGCGACGCGGAGGAGTTGGGCGCTCATGGGCGGCGGAGTCTAGGGATCGCCCGCGGGGCGAGCAACGGCTGAACCCGCACGAAGGCGAGGGAAGGGTGAGCAAGCGCGCACACGAGAGCACCGCGGTCATGGCGGAGATCCTGGCGGATGCGCGCCGGCACCTGGAGTGGCTCCGGGATGCGGGCGTGACGGAGGTGCGGGCGGAGACCCCGTCGGCCGCCGGCGAGCGTGGAGGTCGGGCTCAGGCCCCCTCCCCCGGGGCTGTGGACGCGTCCGCGCCCACAGTCCCTCTCCGCCCCGGTTCAGCCGGCATGCGCCGGCTGAACACCGCGGGGGAGGGCCGGGAAGAGGGCGCGGGCGCCGCCAGCCCCTACGCCCTCACCGACAAGGGCTGCGGCTCCGACGGCCTCCTCGCCGTCCGCCGCGAGATCGGCGACTGCACGCGCTGCAAGCTGGCCGGGGGGCGGACGAAGCTCGTCTTCGGGGTCGGGGACCCCTCCGCCGAGCTCATGTTCGTGGGCGAGGGCCCGGGCGCCGACGAGGACGTGCAGGGCGAGCCGTTCGTGGGCAAGGCCGGCCAGCTCCTCACGAAGATGATCGAGGCGATGGGCTTCCGCCGCGAGGAGGTCTACATCGCGAACGTGGTGAAGTGCCGGCCGCCCGGGAACCGCGATCCGGAGCCGGACGAGATCGAGGCCTGCGAGCCGTTCCTCAAGGCGCAGATCGCCGCCGTGAAGCCGAAGGTGATCGTCGCGCTCGGTCGGTTCGCGGTGCAGACGCTGCTGCGCGACGGCACCCCCATCTCCCGCCAGCGCGGGCGCTGGCGCAGCTACGAGGGCGTGAAGCTCATGCCCACCTTCCACCCCGCCTACCTCCTGCGCAACCCGCCCGAGAAGAAGAAGGCGTGGGAGGATCTGCAGCTCGTCATGCGCGAGTTCGGGAAGCCCCCCGCGAGGTGAGCACCATGCAGCGCTTCCGGCGTCGAGCCCTGTCCCTGGCGCGGAGCGCGCGCGCCGCGGCGCTCCTCGGCTGCGCGCTCGCCGCGCTCGCCTCCCTGGCCGCCCCGACGCCCGAGCCGGGGGCGGGGCCGCGCGTGCTCCACCTGACCGTCGACGACGCCATCACCGGCGGCGTGGCCGAGTACATCGAGGCCGGGCTGAAGAAGGCGCGGGACGAGCGGTGGGACGCCGTCGCCATCACGCTCGACACACCGGGCGGGCTGCTCGACGCCACCCGCGAGATCGTCGGCCGCATGCTCGCCTCCGAGGTGCCGGTCGCCGTCTGGGTCGGCCCGGCGGGCGCGCGCGCCGGCTCGGCGGGCGTGTTCATCACGATGGCGGCGCACGTGGCCGGCATGCACCCGGCCTCCAACATCGGCGCCGCGCACCCGGTCACCGGCTCCGGCGGCGACGTCGAGCACGAGGCCGGGAAGGACATGGCGAGGAAGGTCGAGAACGACGCCGCCGCCTTCGCCCGCAGCATCGCCGCGCAGCGCGGCCGCAACGAGGACTGGGCGGAGAAGGCCGTCCGCGAGAGCGTGAGCGTCACCGCCGAGCAGGCGGCGAAGCTCAAGGTGGTGGACCTGATCGCGCCCGACCTGCCGGCGCTGCTCGCCGCCGCCGACGGCAAGCTCATCGACGTCGCCGGGAAGAAGGTCGCGTTCCGCGGCAAGGGGGCCCGCCTCGAGCCGCTGGAGATGACCATCCGCCAGCGGACGCTGGCCTTCCTCTCCAACCCCAACGTCGCCGCGGTGCTCATGCTCATCGGGACGCTCGGCATCGCGCTCGAGCTCTACCACCCGGGTTCCCTCTTCCCAGGCATCGCCGGGGCGCTCTGCCTCTTCCTCGCCTTCCTCGCCATGCGGGTCATCCCGGTGAACATCGGGGCCGTGCTCCTGCTCGCCGCGGGCGTGGGGCTGCTCGTGGTCGAGGGCTACGCCACCACCCACGGCGTCGCCGGCGGCGCCGGGGCGATCTGCGTCGTGGTGGGGACGCTGCTGTTCATCGACAAGAGCTCGCCGGACTACCACTTCGACCCGGCGGCCTTCACGCTCTCGCCGCTGGTGGTGTGGCCGACGCCCATCGCGCTCGCGGCCGTCCTCGGGTTCGTCGCCTGGAAGGTGGGGAGCTCGCGGCGCGAGCCGCTCCGCCTCGGGCCGCAGGGGCTCGTGGGCGAGGTGGGCGAGGCGCTCTCCGAGATCGGCCCCGCGGGCGGCGAGGTCTTCGTGCACGGCGAGTACTGGCGGGCGGAGTCGGCCTCGCCGCTGCCGCGCGGCGCGCGCGTGCGCGTCTCGGCGGTGAGCGGGCTGGTGCTCACGGTCGTGGCGGACGCCGACGCGACGCGCTAGAAGAGGCCCCGCGCGCCCGCCCGGGCGCTCACCGAGAGGAAACGTCATGATCCCGGCCTCGCTCGGCGTCTTCGTGCCGTTCATCCTGATCGCGCTCTGGTTCGCGATGGGGCTGCGCGTCGTGAACGAGTACGAGCAGGGCGTGGTGCTGCGCCTCGGCCGCTTCGTCGGGATGAAGACGGCGGGGCTGAAGTGGATCGTCCCCTTCATCGACCGCATGATCATCATCGACATGCGCGTCACCGCCGAGCAGGTGCCGCCGCAGGACGTCATCACCCGCGACAACGTGTCCGTGAAGGTGAACGCGGTCATCTACTTCCGCGTGGTCCAGGCCGATCGCGCGTTCCTGCAGGTGACCGACTTCCTCTTCGCCACGAGCCAGTTCGCGCAGACGACGCTCCGCTCCGTGCTGGGCCAGGTGGAGATGGACGACCTCCTCTCGCAGCGCGACAAGATCAACCGCCAGCTGCAGGAGATCATCGACCGCCACACCGAGCCGTGGGGCGTGAAGGTGACGGCGGTCGAGGTGAAGCAGGTGGACCTGCCCGACGAGATGCGGCGGGCGATGGCCCGGCAGGCGGAGGCGGAGCGCGAGCGCCGCTCCAAGATCATCAGCGCCGAGGGCGAGTTCCAGGCCGCGGAGAAGCTCGGCGCCGCGGCCGACGTCATCGCCCGCTCGCCCGGCGCGATGCAGCTCCGGTATCTTCAAACGCTCATCGAGATCTCGACCGAGAAGACGAACACCATCATCTTCCCGCTGCCCATCGACCTCATCGGGCCGATCATGGACCGGCTCAAGTGGGGGAAGGGGACGGCGGTCTAGTCCGCGCTACAGCTCCGCGACGACGGTCCCGTCCTCGCGCGTCCACGCGCGCGCCATGACCTCGGTGTTGTGCGCGAACCCGGGCCCGCCGGTCCGCGAGAGCAGGATGAGGCCGCCCGAGCCCCGCACCCGCGCCGCCAGGCGGCGCACGGCCTCCCGCGCCGCCTCCATGGGCGCGAGCCCACCCGCCGCCAGGTCGGCGGCGTGCCGCGCCAGGGTGAGGCGGAGGATGCTCTCGCCGTGGCCGGTGCACGAGACCGCCGCCAGCGCGTCGTCGGCGTAGGTGCCCGCGCCGATGACCGGCGTGTCGCCGACGCGCCCGGGCCGCTTCATGGCCGTGCCGCCGGTGGAGGTCGCCGCGGCGAGGTGGCCGCTCGCGTCGCGCGCCACCGCGCCCACCGTGCCGTGCCCGTCCGGCGGCGCCGCCGCCGCGCGCGAGAGCCGCTCCCAGCGCTCCCGCTGGCGCGCCGTCACCAGCAGCGCGTTCGCGTGCTCCGGGATCCCGACCTCGCGCGCGAAGGCCGACGCGCCCGGGCCCGCCAGGAACACGTGCTCGCTCCGCTCCATCACCCGCCGCGCCAGCGTCACCGGGTTCTTCACGTCCTTCACCGCCGCGACCGCGCCGGCGCGGAGCGTCGCGCCGTCCATGATCGAGGCGTCGAGCTCCGCCTCGCCCGTCGCCGTGAGCGTCGCCCCCGTGCCGGCGTTGTAGGTGGGGTCGTCCTCCAGCCAGCGCACCGCGACCTCGACCGCGTCGAGCGCGCTGCCGCCGGCGGCCAGCACCTCCCACCCGCGGCGCGCCGCCTCGCGCACGCCGGCGAGCCGCGGCGCGTCCGCGCCGCCCGACGAGGCCGGATCGTCGGCGGAGAGGTTGCCGGCGCCGCCGTGGACCAGGATGCAGGGCGTGATCGCGGTCATGTTCCTCGCCACCCCCAAGAGCGCTCGGCGCGTGGCGCCCGCGCCCGCCTATCCTTAGAGAGCCGGCAACCTATCACGCACGGGAGGCACTCATGGCGGGTCGCGAGGTGGTGATCGCCGGGGCGGCGCGGACGCCCATCGGCTCGTTCCTCGGCTCGCTGGCGAGCGTGCCCGCGACCCGGCTCGGCGCGGTCGCCATCCGCGAGGCGCTGAGGCGCTCCGGCGTCGAACCGGGCGCGGTGGACGAGGTGATCATGGGGAACGTGCTGCAGGCCGGCGAGGGCCAGGCGCCCGCGCGGCAGGCGGCCCGCTACGCCGGCATCCCCGATCCCACCCCGGCGTGGACCCTCAACAAGGTGTGCGGCTCGGGCCTCAAGGCGGTCATCTCCGCGGCGCAGGCCATCGCGCTCGGCGACGCCGAGGTGGTGGTCGCCGGCGGCATGGAGTCGATGTCGAACGTGCCCTACTACGACCGGTCCGCCCGCAGCGGCGCGCGCATGGGCAACGTCGAGCTCGTCGACGGCATGATCCACGACGGCCTGTGGGACCCGTACGATCGCGTGCACATGGGCATGTGCGCCGAGGCCTGCGCCGAGAGCCAGGGCATCTCCCGCGCGCAGCAGGACGAGTACGCGCAGGAGTCCACCCGCCGCGCCATCGAGGCGCAGAAGGCGGGCGCCTTCCAGGCCGAGATCGTCGCCGTGGAGATCGAGGGCAAGAAGGGCGAGAAGACGGTCGTCGCCGACGACGAGGGGCCGAGGTCGGCCCGGCCCGACAAGATCCCGTCGCTCAGGCCCGTCTTCAAGAAGGACGGCACGGTCACCGCCGCCAACGCCTCGTCCATCAACGACGGCGCGGCCGCGCTCGTGCTCATGAGCGCGGAGCGGGCGAGGAAGGAAGGCCGCCCGGTCCTGGCGCGCCTCGGCGCCTGGGGCGGCGCCGCCCGCAAGCCGGCCGAGTTCACCATCGCCCCGGCCGACGCGGTGAAGACCGTGCTCGGCAAGGCGGGCCTGCAGCCGAGGGACGTCGACCTCTGGGAGATCAACGAGGCCTTCGCGGTCGTGTCGGTCGCGAACAACCGGCTCATCGGGCTCGACGGCAGGAACGTCAACGTGCGGGGCGGCGCCGTGGTCCTCGGCCACCCCATCGGCGCGAGCGGCGCTCGCATCCTGGTGACGCTCCTGCACGCCATGAAGGACCTGGGCAAGAAGCGCGGCCTCGCCACGCTCTGCATCGGCGGCGGCGAGGCGGTGGCGCTGGTGGTGGAGCGGTAGGGGAGCGCCCGATGGACAAGATCGTCGCCTCCGCCGACGAGGCCATCCACGACCTCCAGGACGGCGCCACGGTGATGGTGGGCGGGTTCGGCCTGTGCGGGAACCCGGAGAACCTCATCGCCGCGCTCGCCCGCAAGGGCGCGCGGAACCTCACCATCATCTCCAACAACTGCGGCACGACCGACCTCGGCCTGGGCGTGCTCCTCAAGCAGCGCCAGCTCCGGAAGATGGTCGCCTCGTACGTGGGCGAGAACAAGGAGTTCGAGCGCCAGTTCCTCTCCGGCGAGCTGGAGGTGGAGCTGAACCCGCAGGGCACGCTGGCCGAGCGCATCCGCGCCGGCGCCGCCGGCATCGGCGGCTTCTACACCGCCACCGGCGTCGGCACCGAGGTGGCCAAGGGCAAGGAGACCCGCGTCATCGCCGGCCGCGAGTACCTGCTCGAGCTGCCGCTGCGCGCCGACTTCGCGCTCGTCAAGGCGCTGCGGGCCGATCCCTGGGGCAACCTCGTCTTCCGGCGCACGGCGCGCAACTTCAACCCCGTCATGTGCGGCGCGGCGAAGGTGACCATCGTCGAGGTGGAGGAGATCGTCCCGGTGGGGAAGCTCGACCCGGACCAGGTGCACGTCCCGTCCATCTACGTGCAGCGCCTGGTGCGCGGCAAGGACTACCAGAAGCCCATCGAGCGCCGGACGCTCCGGCCGAGGTGAACCGATGCCGCTCACCCGGGAACAGATCGCGAAGCGCGTGGCGCGCGAGCTCCAGGACGGCTTCTACGTGAACCTCGGCATCGGCATGCCGACGCTCGTCTCCAACTACGTGCCGCCGGGCGTGGAGGTCGTGCTCCAGTCCGAGAACGGCATGCTCGGCGTCGGCCCGTACCCGACCGAGCAGGAGATCGACCCCGACCTCATCAACGCCGGCAAGGAGACCGTGACGGAGATCCCCGGCACCGCCTACTTCTCCTCGGCCGAGTCCTTCGCCATGATCCGCGGCGGGCACATCGACCTCGCCATCCTCGGTGCGCTCGAGGTCTCGGCCCAGGGCGACCTCGCCAACTGGATGGTCCCCGGCAAGATGGTGAAGGGGATGGGCGGCGGGATGGACCTCGTCGCCGGCGCGAAGCGCGTCGTGGTGATGATGGAGCACGTGAGCAAGGACGGGAAGCCGAAGCTCCTCCACGCCTGCACGCTGCCCATCACCGGGAAGCGCTGCGTCTCGGCGGTCTGCACCGACCTCGCCTGGATCGACGTCACGCCCGACGGGCTGGTGCTGCGCGAGGTGGCGCCCGGGGTGAAGGTGGACGAGGTGAAGGCGAGGACCGAGCCGCCGCTCATCGTCGGGCCCGACGTGAAGACGATGGCCGTGTGACCCTTCGACTCCGGCCGCTGCGCGACCTACGCTCAGGGCAGGCTCCCCGCCCGATCGTCACGCTCCTCACCGACTTCGGCGCCGGCTCCGGCTACCCCGCGCAGATGAAGGGCGTCGTGCTCGCGGCGCTGCCCGACGTGCAGCTCGTCGACGTGTCGCACGACGTCCCGGCCTACGACGTCCTCGCCGGCGCGCTCCTGCTCGAGGCGTGCGTGCCGCGCTTCCCGCCGCAGGCGGTGCACCTCGGGGTGGTGGACCCGGGCGTCGGCACCGCGCGCCGGCCGCTGTGCGTGGTCGACGGGGTGGGGCGGCGGCTGGTCGGCCCCGACAACGGCCTCTTCACCCCCTTCCTCGAGGGCGGCCGCGCCTTCGTGCTCTCCGACCCGCGGCACGTGCCGGCGCCCGCCTCGGCCACCTTCCACGGCCGCGATCTCTTCGCGCCGGTGGCGGCCTTCCTCGCCGGCGGCGGCGCGCCCGAGGCCCTCGGGCCGGAGGTGCGCGACGCGCTGCGCCTGCCCTGGCCGGGCGCCGTCCGCGAGGGCGATCTCGTGGCCGGGACGTGCATGGCGGCCGATCGCTTCGGCAACGTGCTCACCAGCATCCGGGCCGAGGACCTGGCCGGCGCCGCGCCGGTGTCGGCGGAGGTGGCAGGCGCCGCGGCGCGCTGGGTGCGCACCTTCGGCGAGGGCGCCCCTGGCGAGCTCGTCGCGCTCCTCGGCAGCGGCGGGCGCGTCGAGATCGCGGTGCGAGAGGGGAGCGCCGCGGCCCGCGGCATCGCGCGCGGCGCGGAGGTGGTCGTCCGGCTTCGCCGTGAGCCGCCGGTGGACTCTCCGCACCGCCCTGCTACACTCGGGTGAACATGCAAGGGAGTGGCCCGAACCGGCGGCGCGCGCAGCGGCTCCAGCACGAGCTGCCGGTCGCCTACCGGACGGTCGGGAGCTTCCTCACCGACTGGGCCACGAACATCAGCCACGGCGGGCTCTTCATCAACACCCGCAAGCCGCTCCCGGTCGGCACCGTGGTGAAGCTCATCATCCAGCTCCCCGGCGCCGACTTCCCCTTCGACATGATGGGCCGCGTGGCGCGCGTCTGCGCCTGGGACAACCACCTCAACACGGCGCCCGGGATGGGCATCGAGTTCACCGAGCTCGACGGCGAGAAGCGCCAGCGCATCGAGTCGTTCGTGGAGAAGCTGCGGAAGGACCTCGGGGCCGGGTAAGACCCGGGAGTGCCGCTCACGCTCGACATCGAGGACCTCGCTCCCGGGGGCGAGGGCGTGGGCCGTGGGCCGGACGGCCGCGCGGTGTTCGTGCCGTTCGCGGCGCCGGGCGATCGCGTCGAGGTCGAAGCGGGCGCGCCGACGGACGCGCCGGCGGGGAGAGGGCCCGCCGCCCACGCCTCGCTCCTCCGCGTCCTCCACCCGGGCCGCGACCGCGTCCCGCCGCCCTGCTCCCACTTCGGCCCGCAGCGCCCCGGCGAGCAGCGCGGCTGCGGCGGCTGCGAGTGGCTGCACCTCGACTACGAGCGGCAGCTCCGCGCCAAGGAGCGCGCGCTGCGCGAGGCGCTGCGGCGCATCGGCCGGCTGGAGGAGGGCGCGTACGAGGCGCTCCCCGCCATCCCCTCGCCGTCGCCGCACCGCTACCGCTCCCGGGCCAAGTTCCACCTCGACCGCGCCAGCGGCCGCCTCGCCTTCTTCCGCCGCCGCTCGCACGAGGCGGTGCCGCTGGCCGAGTGCCACCTCCTCGAGGCCGAGCTCGACGCCCTGCGCGAGGCGGCGGGCCCGGCGCTGGCCGCGGCCCGCCTCGCGCCGCGCGAGGTCACGCTGGAGTGGTCGCGCCACGACGGGCGCGGGGCGGCGTGGCTGCAGCTCCCGGCGCTCGCTCCCGCGGCCCGCGACCGGGCCGAGGCGCTCCTCGCCGCGCTGCCCGCGCTCGCCGGCGCGGTGCTCACCGCCGAGGGCGCGCCGCCGCTCCTGGTGGGCGAGCCCGTCCTCCGCCACGAGCGGCGCCCCGGCGACCCCGCCTCCGGCCTGCAGCGCTCGCGGCCGGACGTCTTCGCGCAGGCGAACCGCGGGGCGAATGCGCTGCTCGTGGCCGAGGCGCTGCGCCTGCTCCGCCCGGAGCGCGCCGAGGTGCTGGAGCTCTTCTGTGGAGCGGGCAACTTCACCGGGCCGCTCGCGGCGCGCGCCCGCGGCGTGCACGCCGTCGAGGTGCAGGGCCCGGCGCTGGACCTCGCCCGCGCCGACGTCGCCGACGGGCGCACCTCCACGGTGGGCGCGGCGGTGCGCTTCTTCGCCGGGGACGCGCTGGCGCTGGCGCGCGCCTTCGCGCGGGAGCGGGGCCCCTCGGCCCGCCGCTTCGACGCGGTGCTGCTCGACCCGCCGCGGGAGGGGGCGAAGGGGCTCGGGCCCGCGCTGCGCGACCTCGGCTCGCCGCGCGCCGTCTACGTCTCCTGCGACCCCGCCACCTTCGCGCGCGACGTGCGCGCCTGCGTGGAGGCCGGCTACCGGGTGGAGGCGGTGCGGCCGCTCGACATGTTCCCCCAGACGCACCACCTGGAGGCCATCGCGCTCCTCGTGCCGTGAGCCCAGCCCACCTGGGCCTGGCCGCCGCGGCCGGGGCGGACCACACCCCGCGCCGGGGGGCCGGAGGTGCCATGCGCGACGCCGGTTCGGTCCTCCTCCTCTGCTGCGGCCTCGTCCTCGGCTGCGCCGCGGGCGGTCATCCGCCGCCGGCCCCGCCCGCCGGCGACCGGATCACCATCCTCTACGACGCGTTCGGGCGCGATCCCGCCATGAAGAAGGACTGGGGCTACGCCGCGCTCGTCGAGGTGGGCGGGCGGCGCATCCTCTTCGACACCGGCGACGACCCCGCCATCCTCGCCGCCAACGTCCGCGCCGCCGGGGTGGACCTGCGCGCGCTCGACTTCGTCGTGATGTCGCACCGCCACGGCGACCACATGGGCGGGCTCGCCCACCTGCTGTCGGTGAACCCTGGCGTCCGCATCTACGCGCCCAAGGAGGGCTTCGGCGTCTACGGCGGATCGCTCCCGGGGAGCTTCTACCGGCGCGATCCGGGGCTGCCGCCCGAGATGCGCTACTTCGACGGCCAGCCGCCGGAGGTGCTGCACTTCGGCGCCGCCTGGCCGAGCGCGCGCTTCGAGCTCGTCGATCGCACCACCCAGGTGGCGCCGGGCGTCTGGCTCGTCGCGCTCGTCTCCGACGCGCCGGGCACGAAGGAGCTGAAGGAGCTGTCCCTCGCCCTCGACACGCCGCAGGGCATCGTGCTGGTGGTGGGCTGCTCGCACCCGGGCATCGAGGCCATCGTGGCGGCGGCGGTGGAGGCCATCCCGAGGCGGGTGCGGGTCGTGGCCGGCGGGCTGCACCTGGTGGTGGCGCAGGACGACGTCATCGCGCGCGTGGTGCGGGCGCTGCGCGACGGCCCGGTCGACGCCATCGCGCCGGGGCACTGCACCGGCGAGCCGACCTTCGCCGCCCTGCGCGACGCCTTCGGGGATCGCTACCTCTACGCCGGCGTGGGCACCGTCCTCCGGCTGGCCCCGGGCGCCGCTACCCGGGGGCGGCGCGCTCCAGCGCGGCGAGGCGCTCGACGAGCGGCGGATGGCTGTAGTTCCAGGCGCTGTACCACGGGTGCGGGTGGAGGTTGGAGAGGTTCTGGCCGTTCAGCTTGACGAGCGCGGAGCGCAGCGCCTCCGGCACCCGGGCGATGCGGACCGAGTAGCGATCCGCCTCGTACTCGTGGCGCCGCGACCACCAGCTCTCCAGCGGCGCCAGGAAGAACGTGAAGGCGCCGCCGCCGAGCGCGGTGAGGGCGAGCGCGGCGTGCAGCGAGGGCGCGGCGAAGCCGAAGGCGTGGAAGAGCGGCGGCCAGGCGAGGAGGCGGGAGAGCACGAAGAGCGCCAGGAGCTGCGCCGCGAGCCCGACCACCAGCCGGCGGTGGACGTGGCGCGCGCGGTAGTGGCCGATCTCGTGCGCCAGGACGGCCGCGGTCTCGTCCACGGTCATCTCGCGCAGGAGCGTGTCGAAGAGCACGATGCGCGGGCGGAAGAAGCCGGCGAAGTAGGCGTTGGAGTGCCCGGAGCGCCGGGAGGCGTCCACCACGTACAGCCCGCGGGTGCGGAAGCCGGCGTCGCGGGCCATCGCCTCGAGGCGGGCCCGGAGCGGCCCCTCGGGGAGCGGGTCGTAGCGGTTGAAGAGCGGCGCGATGACGGTGGGGACGAGCCACGTCATGGCGATCTGCCAGGCGGCGAGGAGCGCGAAGAGCCACAGCCACCAGGCGGCGCCCGCCAGCGCGAAGAGGCCGTACGCCGCGTAGAGGAGCGGCAGGCCCAGCGCGGCGCCGACGAGGGCGCCCTTCACCCGGTCCACGAGCCAGAGCGCGAGCGTGGTGCGGTTGAACCCGAAGCGCTGCTCGAGGACGAAGGTGCTCCACAGCGAGAAGGGCAGGTGCGCGAGCGAGGAGACGGCGGAGAGCGCGACGAGGAAGGCGACGAAGCGGTGCGGGCCGGTGAGCCCGAGCCGCCCCAGCGCGCCGTCGATGGCGGGCAGGAGCCCGGAGAAGAGCAGCCCCAGGACCACCGCCGCGCCCCACAGCGCGTGCACGATGCCGAAGCGCCCGCGCGCCAGCGTGTAAGCGTGGCTGCGCCGGGCGGTGTCGGCGTCGACGACGCCGGCGAGCGGGGCGGGCACCGCGTCGCCGGCGCGCCGCACGTGCCGCACGTTGAGCGCGGAGAGCGCAATCTCGACCGCGACCTGCGCCAGGAAGAAGGCCAGGAACGTGCCGACGATGGCGCCGGTCACGCCGGGCGCTCCGCGTGCCAGCCCGCGCGCGGGCCCTGGTAGACGGCGCGCCCGCGCTCCAGCGCCAGGACGTGCGTGATCGACGGGACGAGGTCCTCGAGGTGGTGGGTGACGAGCACGACCTGGCGGCCGGCGCGGCCGAGCCGCTCCACCGCCTCGAGCAGCGCCTGGCGGCTCTCCGGGTCGAGGCCGTCGCACGGCTCGTCGAGGACGAGGAGGTCGGGATCGCGGACCAGCGCCCGGGCGAGCAGCACCCGCCGCAGCTCACCGTAGGAGAGCCCGTGGATGCGGCGCCCGGCGAGGTGCGACACCCCCAGCTCGCCCAGCGCGCGCGCGGCGGCGGCGCGCTGCGCCGGCGTCGGCTCCTCGGAGAGCCCGATGCTCGATCCGAACCCGGACGCCACCACGTCGTCGACCGGGAGGTCCTGCCGGTGGCGCGCCTGCAGCTCGGGCGAGACGATGCCGACGCGCGCCTTCACCTCCCACACGTCGGCGCGCTCGCCGAGCGAGAGCCGCGCCACGCGGCCGCCGGGCATGGCCTGCTCGTCGCCGACGAGCAGGCGGAGCAGCGTCGATTTCCCGGCGCCGTTCGGCCCGACGACCGCCCAGCTCTCGCCGCGGCGGATGGTCCAGGAGAGGTCGTGCAGCACCGGCGTCCCCTCGACGTGGACGTCCGCGTGCTCGAGGACGAAGAGGGGGGAGGGGGCCCTTCGACTACGCGACGCTGTCGCGTCGCTACGCTCAGGGCGAACGACCTCGTCTGCGATCGAAGCGGTCGAGGTGTCGGAGGTCGGAGGCGGATCCCCCTCCCCCGCCAGCGGGCGGGGGAGGGCCGGGGAGAGGGCAGGGCCCACGCGGGCCGCCTGTCGGTGCCGGTGCAGCACCTCCTCGCGGTTCCCCTGCGCCAAAATCCTCCCCCCGTGCATCACCGCCACCCGCCCGATCTCCGGCACGAGCTCCTCGTAGCGGTGCGTCGCGAGCACGATCGGGGGCCCCCTCCGCACCACGCCCGAGACGAGCGCCAGGAAGGCCGCGCGCGACGGCGCGTCGAGGCCGTGGCAGGGCTCGTCGAGGAAGAGCGCCCGCGGCCGGCCCACCAGCGCGCGCGCCAGCATGACCTTGCGCGCCTCGCCCGAGGACAGGTCCAGCACCGAGCGCCGCGCCAGGGCCGCGATCCCCAGCTCGGCCAGCACCTCCGCGATGCGCGACGCCTGCGCCGGCGTCGCCGCCTCGGGGGGCCACACCTCGTCCGTGAAGCCGCTCCGCACCACCGCCTCGACCGGGAGGGCCCAGTCGCGCCGGGCGTACTCCTGCTGCCCCTCCGGCGAGACGAGCCCGATCCGGAGCCGCACGCCGATGGGGCTCTCCTCCGCCCCCCCGGAGAGGTGGAACACCCGCTCCCCGCCGCCGTCGTGGTGCGGCCACAGCTCGCCCCGGAGCGTGCGCAGCAGCGTCGACTTGCCCGACCCGTTCGGCCCGAGCACCGCCCACGACTCCCCCTCGCGCAGCGTGAACGTCGCGCCGCGGAGGGCGGCGCGCCCGCCGAGCAGGACCGTGACGCCGCGGAGCTCGACCAGGGGCGCGCTCACCGTCCGGAAACTATACGTCGCGCGATGGAGGCCCGCCTCGTCGAGTTCGCCCGGCTCCTCCGCCAGAACGGCGTGCGCGTCTCGCCGGCCGAGGTGACCGACGGGGCGCGCGCGGTGGCGCTCACGGGGCTGGGCGAGCGCGCCTCGGTGCGCGCCGCGCTCCGGGCGACGCTGGTGAAGCGCGCCGCCGACGTGCCCGTCTTCGACGAGCTGTTCGATGCCTACTTCTCGGGCCTGGGGCGCGTCCTCGACGGCCTGGAGCGCGGGGTCCTCGCCGAGCTGGAGCGCCCGGGCCTCCTCGCCGGCGACGACCTGCGCGAGGCGGCGCTGGCGCTCTCCGAGATGCTGGGCGGGCTCTCGCCGCTGGCCCGGGCAGCGCTCACCGGGGAGCGCGGCGCGGTCGCCCGGCTCTTCGAGGGCGCGGCGCGCGCCATCGACTTCTCCGCGCTCGGGACCGCCGCGCAGGTGGGCTTCTACGGCCGGCGCCTCCTCGGGGCGGCGGGCGGGGGCGCGGCCGCCGCCGACCTCGCGCGTGTCGAGGAGCGACTGCGGGCGCGGCCCATCTCGGCCCGCGGCCTCGACCTCGTCTCCGGCCGGCTGCGCGCCGCGCTCGACGCGCTCGAGGAGGCGGCGCGACGCTACGCGGAGCTGGAGGCGCGCGCGCGGATGCAGGTGCGGGCGCGGCGGACGCTCGTGCCCGGCAGCCTGCGCGCGCCCTCGCGCGAGGAGCTGGCGCGGATGGAGACGGCCGTGCGGCGCCTGGCGGAGCGGTTGCGCGCGCGGCTCGCCTCGCGCGCCCGCGCCCGCCGCGGCGCGCTCCACGTGCGCCGCACGCTGCGCCGGAACATGGCCCGGGGCGGCCTCCCCGCGCGGCTCGCCTTCCGCCGCAAGGGCCGGAGCGGCCGGACCTGGTCGTCCTCTGCGACGTCTCCGACTCCGTGCGGCACGCCTCGCGCCTCATGCTGCTCTTCCTGCACACGCTCCAGGGGCGGTTCACGCGCGTGCGGAGCTTCGTCTTCGTCTCCGACCTGGGAGAGGTCACCGACGCGTTCCGCGCCGAGCGCGACGTCGCGCGCGCCGCCGACCTCGCCACCGCCGGGCGGCACGTCAGCCTCCACGGCAACTCCAACTACGGGCGCGCGCTGAAGCTGTTCCACGACCGGCACCGCTCCGCGGTCACCCGGCGCACGACCGTGCTCGTCATCGGCGACGGCCGCAGCAACTACCTGCCGCCGCACGCCTGGGTGCTCGACGAGCTGCGCCGGCGCGCCCGCCGCCTGCTCTGGATCTGCCCGGAGGAGCGGTGGGCCTGGGGGCAGGGCGACAGCGAGATGCCGCTCTACGCCCGCAAGGTGGATCGGGTGGCGGTGGTCACCGACCTGCGCGCGCTGGAGGAGGTCGCGGACCAGCTCCTGCCGCGCTCGGCGCGCGGTTGACGCCGGGGCCGCCCGGCGCCTAGGTTCCCGTGCCCGATGAAGGTCCGTCCCCGATGAAGGTCTTCGTCCACACCTTCGGCTGCCAGATGAACGAGGCCGACAGCGACCGGATGGTCGAGCTGCTCGGCCGTCACGCCTGGTCGCCGACGGCGCACGCCGAGGACGCCGACCTCATCCTGGTGAACACCTGCGCGGTGCGCGAGAAGGCAGAGCAGAAGCTCCTCTCCGCGCTCGGCCGCTACCGCGTGCACAAGGCGCGCCGCGGCGCGCTGCTCGGCGTGGGCGGCTGCGTGGCGCAGCAGGAGAAGGCGCGGCTGCTGGCGCGCGTCCCCTACCTCGACTTCGTCTTCGGGCCGGACAACCTCGGCAAGCTCCCGGAGATGATCGAGCGCGCGCGCCGCGAGCGCTTCGCCGAGACCGGCTGGATGGACTCCGAGGAGTACGTCTTCCCGCGCGCCGACCCGGAGGCGGCGCGCGGCCGGGCCACCGCCTTCGTCACCGCCATGAAAGGCTGCGACAACGTCTGCTCCTTCTGCATCGTCCCGTACACGCGCGGGCGCGAGGTGTCGCGCCCGTTCCCCGAGGTGGTGGCGGAGTGCGCGGCGCTCGCCGAGGTCGGCGTGCGCGAGGTGACGCTCATCGGGCAGAACGTGAACTCGTACGCCGGCGGCTGCGACTTCGCGGCGCTGCTGCGCCGGGTGGCGGCCGTCCCCGGGATCTCCCGGGTGCGCTTCACCACCAGCCACCCGCACGACCTCTCCGACGCGCTGGTCGACGCCTTCCGCGACGAGCCGAAGGTGATGCCGCACTTCCACCTGCCGGTGCAGTCGGGCTCCGACGCGGTGCTGGCCCGGATGCGGCGCGACTACTCCGTCGAGGAGTTCATGGGCCGGTTCGAGAAGCTGCGGGCCGCCCGCCCCGGGATCGCCATCACCACCGACTTCATCGTCGGCTTCCCGGGCGAGACGGAGGACGACTTCGAGCGCTCGCTGGCGCTCCTGGAGCGGGCGCGCTTCGACAACTCCTTCTCCTTCGTCTACAGCCCGCGGCCGCACACCGGCGCCGTGAAGCGGCTCGGCTCCGGTCCCGAGTGGCAGGAGATCCCACGCGAGCTGGCGGTGGCCCGCCTCGAGCGGCTGCAGGCCCTGCAGCGGCGCATCTCCTCCGAGGTCATGGCCGGCGAGCTGGGGAAGACCGTCCAGATCCTGGTCGAGGGCGCGCTCGACGGCGAGGACGGGCGGCGCCTCGGCCGGACGCCGGAGAACCGCGTGCTGCACCTCGCCGCCGACCCGGCGCGGGCTCCGGCGGGCGCGCTCCTCGCCGCGCGCGTCACGCGCGCCCACGCGAACTCGCTCTCGGGCGAGCTCGCGTCGTGAGGCGGGCCCTCGCCTGGGGCGCCGTCGGCGCGTATGCCGCGCTCGTCTTCGTGCTCTCCTCGAAGGCCGATCCGCTCCCGCTCCTGACGCAGAACGTCTGGGACAAGGCCATCCACTTCCTGGAATACGGGACGCTCGGCGTCCTCCTGGCGGTGGCGCTGTGGACGAGCGGCCTGCCGCTGCGGCGCGCGGGGGTGCTGGCCGCGGTGCTGGCGAGCCTGTACGGCGCGTCGGACGAGTTTCACCAATCGTTCGTGCCCGGACGGGAGGCCGACCCCCGCGACTGGCTGGCGGACACCCTGGGCGGCGCGAGCGGCGCCGTCGCCGCCGCCGTTGCCTTGCGGGTGCGCGCCCCCCGGGCTAGCATCCGCCGCAGCCGGTGAGCCCGCCGGCGTGGCATGGCTCCCATCCGACCCTACGGCGGCGCGACGCCCCGGCTCGACCCCTCCGCCTTCGTGGTCGAGGGCGCCACCGTGCTGGGCGACGTCGAGATCGGCGCGGAGAGCTCCATCTGGTTCGGCGCGGTGGTGCGCGGCGACGTGCACCGCATCCGCATCGGCGCACGCACCAACGTGCAGGACGGGTCGGTGGTGCACGTGACCGGCGGCACCCACCCCACCATCCTGGGCGACGACGTCACCGTGGGTCACAGGGTCGTGCTCCACGGCTGCACCGTCGGCGACCGCTGCCTCGTCGGCATCGGCGCCATCGTGCTCGACGGCGCGGTGGTCAGCGCCGAGTCGATGGTGGGCGCCGGCGCGCTCGTCCCGCCGGGCATGGTGGTCCCGCCGCGCACGCTCGTCCTCGGCTCGCCGGCGAAGCCGAAGCGGCCGCTCACCCCCGAGGAGATCGCGTTCTTCACGGTCTCGTCGGCGCGCTACGCCGCCTATGCGCGGCAGTACCGGGCCGAGGGGTGGGCCGCGCGATGACGCCGTTCGAGGCGCTGCGCGCCGCGCCGCTCTTCAAGGAGTTCTCCGACGGGGCGCTCGGCACCTTCGCCGAGATCGCGCAGGAGAAGACCGTCCCGGCGGGCAGCCCCATCTTCGTGGAGGACATGATCGGCGAGTCGCTCTTCGTGGTGGCGTCCGGCTCGGTGCGGCTGGTGCAGAAGGGCCCCGCGGGCGAGCGCGATCTGGCCCTGCTCGGCCCCGGCGATCACGTGGGCGATCTCGGCCTGCTGGCGCGGACGGTGCGGCTGGTGAGCGCCATCGCCGCCACCGACTGCCGCGTGGTGGAGCTGGCCCGGCGCGACTTCTTCAAGAAGGCGCAGGAGAAGCCGGTGACCTGCCTCAAGCTGGCGGCGGTGGTGGCGGGCGAGCTGGCGCGCCGCGCCGGCGAGAGCCGCGAGGCGCTGCGCGAGCTCGCCGCGCGCGGCAAGGCGTAGCGCGGGCGGGGACGGGACGCCGGATGCTGCAGCGCTTCGTCGACCTCCTCTCCGAGCGCTCGCTCGAGGTCGGCTACTTCCTCGTCTTCGGGGTGCTGCTCCTCTGCGGCTTCGGCTTCCCCATGCCCGAGGACGTCATCCTCGTCTCGGGCGGCGTGCTCGCCTGGCTCTCCTCGGAGGTGGAGGTGGTGAGCCTGGGCGCCATGGTCCGCGACCCCGGGCTCCACAAGATGGTGCTGGTCGGGCTGGCCGGGATCCTGGCGGGCGACTCCGTCATCTACTGGGTGGGCCGGCGGCTCGGGGTGCGCATCGCCGAGTTCCGGCTGCTCCGCCGCCTCGTCCCGCCCGACAAGCTGGAGAAGGTGGAGAAGCTGCTGCGGCGGCGCGGGCCGGTGGTGGTGATGATCGCCCGCTTCCTGCCCGGGCTGCGCGCCCCGACCTACTTCACGGTGGGTCACTCGCGCGTGCCGTACTGGAAGTTCCTCTTCTTCGACGGGCTGGCGGCGACCGTCTCGGCGCCGCTCTGGATCTGCCTCGGCTTCTGGTTCGGGGACGACCTCGGCCACGCCGCCCGGATGGCGACGCGCTTCGGCCACGTCATCCTCGTCGGGGTCGGCGTCGTGGTCGCCTTCATCGTCCTGCGCTGGTGGCTGCGCCGCCGGCAGGCTCCGCCCGCCGCGGCGGCCCGCCGCGAGGGGTTGCCCGAGCGCTGAGCGGCGCGCGCCGGGGCAGCGGCCGAGGCGTCGAGGGGTGGAGCCGCCGCCGGGCGGCCGGGCTCCTTGACCATGTCAGAGCGCGCCGATATACGTGCGCATGCTCAATCGCGACGAACTCCGCGAGGCGCTCACGTTCGACGACGTGATGCTCGTCCCGGGGGAGAGCGACGTCCTCCCGAAGCAGGTCGAGACCGTCTCCCGGCTGACGCGCGGCATCCAGCTCCAGGTCCCCATCGTCTCGGCGGCGATGGACACCGTCACCGAGGCGCAGATGGCCATCGCCATGGCCGCCGTGGGTGGCCTCGGCTTCATCCACAAGAACCTTTCGGTCGAGGCGCAGGCGGCCGAGGTCGCCAAGGTGAAGCGCTACGAGTCGGCGGTGGTGGCGGATCCCGTCACCATCGAGCCGGAGGCGCGGCTCGGTCAGGCGGTCGCGCTCATGCGCGAGCACGGCATCTCCGGCGTCCCGGTGACGCGCCGGGGCCGGCTGGTGGGCATCCTCACGAACCGCGACCTGCGCTTCGAGCGCAACCTCGAGCAGCGGGTCGAGGACGTCATGACGAAGGAGCTCATCACCGCGCGCGAGGGCGTCACCATCGAGGAGGCGAAGGACCTGCTCCACCGCCACCGCATCGAGAAGCTCCTGGTGGTGAACGAGATGCACGAGCTCCGGGGGCTCATCACCATCAAGGACATCGAGAAGATCTCCAAGCACCCCAACGCCGCCAAGGACGCGAAGGGCCGTCTGCTGTGCGGCGCGGCGGTGGGGGTGGGCGCGGACCGCGAGGCGCGCATCGCGGCGCTCGTGAAGGCGGGCGTGGACGTCATCGCCATCGACACGGCGCACGGGCACTCGCGGGGGGTCATGGACGCGGTGCGCGCCACGAAGTCCACCTTCCGGAACCTCGAGCTCGTCGCCGGCAACGTCGCCACGGCCGAGGCCACCGACGCGCTGTGCAAGGCGGGGGTCGACGCGGTCAAGGTCGGCATCGGCCCCGGGTCCATCTGCACCACGCGCGTCGTGGCCGGCGTCGGCGTCCCGCAGATCACGGCGGTGGACGACTGCGCCCGCGCCGCGGAGCGGCACGGCGTCCCGGTCATCTCCGACGGCGGGGTCAAGTACTCGGGCGACGTGGTGAAGGCGCTCGCGGCGGGCGCATCCACCGTCATGATCGGCTCGCTGCTCGCCGGCACCGAGGAGGCGCCGGGCGAGACCATCCTGTACCAGGGGCGCAGCTACAAGAGCTACCGCGGCATGGGCTCGATCGGCGCCATGAAGGAGGGGTCGAAGGACCGGTACTTCCAGTCCGACGTGACCGAGGCCGACAAGCTCGTCCCCGAGGGCATCGAGGGGCGCGTCCCCTACAAGGGCCCGCTGGCCATGAACGTGTTCCAGCTCGTCGGCGGCCTGCGCAGCGGCATGGGCTACGTCGGCTGCCGGACGATCCCGGAGCTTCAGAAGAGGGCGCGCTTCATCCGCATCTCCTCGGCCGGGCTGCGCGAGAGCCACGTGCACGACGTGATCGTGGAGAAGGAAGCGCCGAACTACCGGATCGACTGATTCACCACCGTTCGCCCTGAGCGTAGCGAAGCGGAGTCGAAGGGCGGCCCAGCGGAGCCCGCGTGGACATCCACTCCGAGAAGATCCTCATCCTCGACTTCGGGTCGCAGTACACACAGCTCATCGCGCGCCGGCTGCGCGAGCTGGGCGTCTACTGCGAGATCCACCCCTGCACCGTCAGCGCGGAGCAGATCCGCGCCTACCGCCCGCGCGGCGTCGTCCTCTCCGGCGGCCCGGCCTCGGTGCTGGCCGAGGGGAGCCCGCGCCCGGACCGCGCCGTCTTCGAGCTGGGCGTGCCGGTGCTCGGCATCTGCTACGGCCTGCAGCTCATGGCGCACGAGCTGGGCGGCAAGGTGGCGAGCGCGGCCCACCGCGAGTACGGCCCGGCCTCCATCGACGTGAAGCAGTCCTCGCCGCTGTTCCAGGGGCTCCCGCCCAAGCTCGACGTGTGGATGAGCCACGGCGATCGCGTCGACGCGCTGCCGCCCGGCTTCGAGCCCATCGCCTCCACCCCGTCCTCGCCCTACGCGGCGGCGGAGGACCGGCGCCGCCGCTTCTACGCCGTCCAGTTCCACCCCGAGGTCGTCCACACGCCGCGCGGGTCGGAGCTCCTGCGGAACTTCGCGCTGGGCGTGTGCGGCCTCTCCGGCACCTGGTCGATGCGCGCCTACGCCGAGGTGGCGGTCGAGCAGATCCGCGGCCAGGTGAAGGACGGCCACGTCATCTGCGCGCTCTCGGGCGGCGTCGACTCGGCCGTGGCCGCGCTCCTCGTCCACCGCGCCATCGGCGACCGGCTGCGCTGCATCTTCGTGGACAACGGCGTGCTGCGCGCCGGCGAGCGCCAGCAGGTGGAGGACGTCTTCGGGCGCATGTTCCACCTGCCGCTCGTCACCGCCGACGCGCGCGACCGCTTCCTGGAGAAGCTCGCCGGCGTGACCGACCCCGAGGCGAAGCGCAAGATCATCGGGCGCGAGTTCATCGCCGTCTTCGAGGAGGAGGTGGAGCGGCTCGCCGCCCACGGCGAGCGCGCCCAGTTCCTGGTGCAGGGCACGCTCTACCCCGACGTCATCGAGTCGGTCTCGTTCAAGGGCCCCTCCGCCACCATCAAGAGCCACCACAACGTCGGCGGGCTGCCGGAGGTGATGAAGCTCGGCCTCGTCGAGCCGCTGCGCGAGCTCTTCAAGGACGAGGTGCGGCGGCTCGGGCTGGAGCTGGGGCTGCCGAGGGAGATCGTCCAGCGCCAGCCGTTCCCCGGCCCGGGGCTCGCCATCCGCGTCCTCGGCGAGGTGACCGAGGAGCGCCTCGCGGTTCTGCGGCGCGCCGACGCCATCGTGCAGGAGGAGATCCGCGGCGCGGGCCTGTACGAGAAGCTGTGGCAGGCGTTCGCGGTGCTGCTCCCGGTGCGGAGCGTCGGCGTCATGGGCGACGAGCGCACCTACGAGTCCACCTGCGCCATCCGCGCGGTGGAGTCGACCGACGGGATGACCGGCGACTGGGCGCGGCTCCCCTACGAGCTGCTCGCGCGCATGTCGTCGCGCATCATCAACGAGGTGCGCGGCATCAACCGCGTCGTGTACGACGTCTCGTCGAAGCCGCCCGCCACCATCGAGTGGGAGTAGGAGAAGTCCCCACCTCGGCACGCCCTCCCGGGCAGGGGCCGATGTGGGAGGGCGTCCGCATCTTCGCGCGCGCGCCTCGCGCTCGCGCCGTCCCTTGGTCGGGGTATCATCCCGCCCGGAGGCCTGGATGCTTCGCCGCTTACTCGCCGTGCTGGTGCTCTGCGTGGTCGCCGGGTGCCAGGATTACAACTTCAACCCCGTCGGGCGCTGCGTGATCCAGCCCGGGACGACCCGCGTGGCCGCCCAGGGGTCGAGCGTCGCCGACGTGCTCTTCGTCGTGGACGACTCGGGGTCGATGGCGCCGCAGCAGGCGAGCCTGGCCCGGAACTTCCAGTCGTTCATCGACGCGCTGACCGCGGCGCAGAACGACCGCAAGGCGAGCGGCCTCGAGCCGTTCGAGTTCCACATCGCCATCACCACGTCCTCGATCTTCGAGGCGTGGCAGGCGTCGGGCGCGCCCAAGTGCGGCACGCCCTCGGCGGGCACCTGCACCATCCAGAACCCGACCTTCTCCTGGAAGCCCGGGTACTCGTACCAGTGCACCACGGCCGGGCTCGACTGCCCCGACGTCATCCCGCAGTACCACAACTTCTCGGGCTGCATCGCCGGCGTGGGCGCGGACAAGCAGCCCTACCCCGCGGGCGACTTCGTCGCGGGCGCCGGCAACCCGCGCGTCCTCCACTTCACGAAGGACCTCTTCGACGGCTCCGCCACCTCGGCGACGGCGCTCCAGGCGCTCGTGGCGCAGTTCCAGAAGAACATCGCCGTGGGCACCTGCGGCTCGGGCATGGAGCAGCACCTCGAGGCCGCGCGGCTCGCGGTCCAGAAGGCGGTCGCCGGGACGCAGCCGGGGCTCACCGCGGGAGAGTGGCCCCACCCGAGCGCCAAGCTGGTGGTCGTCTGGGTGGGCGACGAGGACGACTGCTCCAACCCCGACACCTTACCGGCCCCCGACCCCACGAAGACGCTCTACTTCACGCCCACGAAGCAGTCGCCCGGCAACGACGTCTGCACGGACGACGAGGCTTTGCCCGAGGCGCAGCAGCGCCTGTTCAAGATCGCCGACTACGCCACCTTCTTCACGGGCCTGAACCGGCCGTTCAGCGCCGCATTCATCTACTCGGCCGTGAACTGTCGCGACGACGGCAAGGGCAACATCGTGTGCGATCCGGGCACCTGCAGCTGCCAGTGCCCGGCCGCCTGCGCCAGCTGCGGCCCCACGGCGCAGGGGATCTGCAACATCCCGGCGGAGTGCAGCGGCAAGAGCACGGGGACGCGCTTCAGCCGTCTCTCGACGGCGCTCAAGTCCAGCAACATCAAGACGCTCGAGGCGTCGGTCTGCGACGCGGACTTCGGGACGACGCTCCAGAAGATCGCCGCGCTGGTCGTCCCGCCGCCGTCGCTCCGGCTCGCGACCCCGCCCGCCGCCAGCGACGTCGCCATCGTCAGCGCCGAGAAGAGCGGCGGTGACCCCCAGCGCTGCAGCGGCCCGGCGGCGACGAGCGCGGAGACGACCGGCTCGAGCTCGAAGGACTGGTGGTTCGTCGACTGCACCGCCGGCCTGTTCTCCGGCGAGCCGACGCAGTGCATCGCCATCAACCCGTGCAGCCAGCCGAGCACGCGGCCCGCGAGCTGCGGGTCTCATCCCTCGTGCGAGCCGGATCCCGGGCTGTCCTACGTCGCCCAGTACATCGGCATCGTCCCCTCGCCCACGCCCGAGAACCCCCAGGGCGGCTGCCTGGTCGACAACGACTGCACCGTGGCCCTGGGCGGAGCGCAGGGGCTGCGCTGCGACCTGCCCCCCGGCCAGGCGCGCGGATCGTGCGTCTGCGGCCCGTGAGCGGAGGCGCGATGGGGACGAGGGGGATCGCCGCCGCCGCGCTCGCCGCCCTGGGGCTCTCCTGCGGGTCGGCGCCGCAGGGCGCGGTGACGAGCTGCGCCGTCACCTCGCTCGTGCCCGTCCCGGTGAAGACCGACATCCTGTTCGTGGTCGACGACTCGGGATCCATGTCCGAGGAGCAGGCGAACCTCGCGGCCAACCTCGACGCGTTCGTGGCCACGCTGGCGGCGTCGCCGGCGAAGGACCAGTTCCAGATCGGCGTCACCACCACCTCGGTCGCGGGCACCTCGGCCACGGACTTCAGCGCCACCGAGACGACGTACGCGAGCGGGCCGAATGCGGCGGCGCCGGTCGTGCCCTACCCGGCGGGCAGGCTGGTGGCGGTCGATCCCGCCACCGGCCGCCTGCGCTGGGATCCCGCGACGGGCGCGTTCACCGGGAACCGGATCCTGGCCGCGGGCTCGCCCACGCTGGTCGCCGACTTCAAGGCGAACGTCCGGGTGGGCACGGGCGGCAGCGGCAAGGAGCAGGGCCTCGCGGCCATCCGCCTCGCGCTCACCGACCGGATCGTCGATGGGACGAACGCCGGCTTCCTGCGGCCGGGCGCGCGCCTCGCGGTCGTCATCCTCTCCGACGAGGACGACTGCACCGAGACGAACTCCCCCTACGCCTTGACCACGAACGACCTCTGCCACGACCCGACGAGGAAGGCCGGCGGAACCAACGGCGCCGAGCCGGTCTCCGACTTCGTCGCGCTGCTGCAGGGGCCGATCGCAGGCGAGCGGCGCGAGATCGCGGCGGCGGGGATCATCGCGGTCGACCCGGTGACGCGCGCCCGCGACACCCAGTGCGCGACCGCGTTCGACAAGGTGTCGCGCTACTTCGACTTCGTGGAGGCGTTCGGCCAGAGCGCCCTCGTGGACAGCATCTGCAACGCCAGCTTCCGACAGACGCTGGAGCAGATCGCCGGCGTCATCGCGCCGCAATTCGTGGAGCTGTCGCAGGTCCCCGCCGACCCGGCCCTGCTCACGGTCGCGCTGCATCGCGCCGACGGCACGACCCAGCCCTGCCAGCTCGGGACGGATCCGGGCGGTACGTTCGACGCGATCTACAGCGAGCCGGAGGGCCACCCGCCGCGGATCACCTTCCAGCGCAACTGCGTCCTGCACCAGGGCGACGCGGTCGACCTGCAGCTCCTCTGCGCTCGATAGGTTGGCGGCGCGCCGCCGCTCCCTTTACCCCCGTCTTCATGCGTCATGCCCACCGCGCGCTGCTCGGCGGAGCGCTCGCGATCTCGCTCGCGTCGCAGGTGAGCGCCCAGGGGCCCGGCCCGGCCGCGCCCTCGGGTGCGCCGCCTGCTGCGCCGGGATCGGCTGGCGTGCAGGCGCTCCTCGCGCACGTGGACGCCGCGTGGAAGCGCCGCGACGAGCCCGGTCAGCTCGAACGGATCCACGCATGGCTCGACGAGGCCGAGCAGATGGCGCCGCACGACTACGGCGTCCTGTGGCGTCAGGCGCAGTACTGGTTCTGGCTCGCGGACGGCGATCTGTCCGACGACGAGAAGAGCAAGCTCGGGCAGCGCGCGTGGCAGTATGGCGACCGCGCGACCCAGGCTAACCCGAACGGGGTGGAGGGGTGGTATTTCGCCGCGACCGGCGTCGGCAGCTACGCGCTCGGGATCGGCGTGGTGAAGGCGCTCACGCAGGGCATCGAGGGCAAGTTCAAGGAGCGGCTCGCGAAGGCGGAATCGATCAATCCGTCTTTCTTCGACGGCGGCATCCAGGTGGCCTGGGGCCGCTACTACTTCATGCTGCCCTGGCCCAAGTACGACGGCGCCGCCTGCGACCGTCACCTGCGCAAGGCGCTCGCCCAGAACCCCCACAACGTACGCGCACGGCTGTACCTGGCGGAGCTATACCAGAAGCAGGACCAGGTTCAGTTCGCCCGCCAGGTGCTGAAGGACGCGCTGCTCCGGGAAGCCGGAGCGTACGATGCGCCCGAGGAGCGCCGCAGCCAGCAGCGGGCCCGGGCGCTCCTGACGAAGCTTGGCGGCTGACATCGGAGGAGGGACGATGATCGCGCGACAGGAGCTGGAGGGGGGCACCGCGCCCGCGCGCAGCCTCGTGGACGTCTTCGAGGCGATGGTGGCGCGCGCCGGGGCGCGCACGGCCACGAAGCAGAAGCGCGCAGGCAAGTGGGTGGACACGAGCTGGGCCGAGATGGGCCGCCGCGCGCGGGCCATCTCCGACGGCCTCGCCTCGCTGGGCGTGGCGCCGGGCGACCGGGTGGCGATCATCGGCGAGACCACCACCGAGTGGATCCTCGCGGACGTCGGGGTCATGGGCGCCGCGGCCGTGTGCGTGCCCATCTACCAGTCGAACAAGGCCCACGACTGCGCGTTCATCCTGAAGGACGCCGGCGCGCGGTGGATCTTCTGCGACGCCGAGCACCAGGTGGCGAAGATCCGCGAGGTGAAGGACCAGCTCCCCGAGCTCCAGGGCATCATCCGCTTCGCCGGCGAGGCGCGCGACGGGTTCGAGCGGACGCTCGCGTCGCTGGAGGAGGCCGGTGCGCGCCACCGCGCCGCCGACGAGGCCGCGCACGCGGCGCGCCTGGCGTCGCTGTCGCTCGACCACCCCGCCTGCTTCATCTACACCTCGGGCACGACCGGCAACCCCAAGGGCGTCGTGCTCACCCACCGGAACTGGGTGTACGAGGCCGAGGCGGTCGAGTCGATCCAGCTCATCCGCGGCGACGACCTGGTGCTGGCGTTCCTGCCCATGGCGCACTCGTTCGCCAAGGTCATCGAGGCGGTCTGGTTCCGGTGCGGCGCCACCGCCGCCTTCGTCGAGTCGCTGGAGAAGATCGTCGAGAACGCGGGCGAGGTGCGCCCGACGGTCATGCCGTCGGTGCCGCGCATCTTCGAGAAGGCCTACAACGCCGTGGTGGCGAAGGGCCTCGCCACGCCCGGGCTGAAGGGCCGCCTCTTCAAATGGTCGCTGCAGAGCCTCGACGCCTACGTCGACGCGCTGGAGCACGGCCGCAAGGACGGCGGCGGCCTCGGGCTCGCCGTCGGGAAGCGGCTCGTCTTCCCCAAGCTCGCGGCCGCGCTCTCCGAGCGCTTCGGCGGGCGGATGCGCCTCTTCGTCTCCGGCGGCGCGCCGCTGTCGCCGCGCATCGCCTGGTTCTTCCACATGGTCGGGTTCCAGATCCTCGAGGGCTACGGGCTGACCGAGTCGTCGGCCGGCACGTTCGTGAACCGGCCCGGCAAGGTGAAGATCGGGACGGTGGGCCCGCCGATCCCCGGCACCGAGGTCCGGATCGCGGAGGACGGCGAGATCCTCATCCGCGGACCGGGCATCATGAAGGAGTACTACAAGAACGCGGCGGCGACCGCCGAGGTGCTGAGGGACGGCTGGCTCTACACCGGCGACATCGGCGTGGTGGACGCCGACGGCTACCTCAAGATCACCGACCGCAAGAAGGACATCATCGTCACCGCCGGCGGAAAGAACGTCGCGCCGCAGAACCTCGAGAACGACCTCAAGGCCTCGGAACCGTTCATCTCGCAGGTCATGGTCCACGGCGACAAGCGGAAGTTCCTCTCCGCGCTCGTCACGCTGAACGAGGAGAACGTGCGCAAGTGGGCGTCCGACCACGGCACCTCGTTCCAGGGACCGCTCCACGAGGACCCGCGGGTGAAGGCGCGCGTGCAGGCGGCCATCGACGCCCTCAACGCCAGGCAGGCGAGCTACTCCAGCATCAAGAAGTTCGCCATCCTGGGCGCCGACTTCACCCAGGAGTCGGGTGAGCTCACGCCGACGCTCAAGGTGAAGCGCAAGCACTGCACCCAGAAGTACAAGGCGCTGCTCGACGCCTTCTACGTGGAGTGAGGGCATCGGATGGCGACCCAGGCCCGCCCGCGCGTGCTGCTCGTCGAGGACGACGACGACAACCGCGAGCTCATGGCCGAGGTGCTCGAGTCGGCCGGCTACGAGGTCGTGTCGGCGCGCAGCGGGGCGGAGGGGCTGCGGCAGCTCTCCGAGAGCCCGGTGAACGCGGTCGTCACCGACGTGGGCATGCCGGGCATGGGCGGCCTCGACGTGGCGCGCGCCGCGAAGCAGATCGCGCCGCGGGTGCCGGTCGTCGTCGTCACCGGCTACGCCGAGCGCGAGGACATCTCCAGCGCGCGCGGCAGCGTCGTGGATGACGTGCTGGTGAAGCCGGTCGACCCCGACGCGCTGACGCAGGCGGTGGACCGGCTGGTGCAGCGGTGAGCCTCGCAGGGGCGCTGGTGCGGCGGCCGGTTTCGCGTTGACACGCGAGCGACCGCTCCCTAACGTTGTGCGTTGATTCTGCAGTCAACGCGGGGGAGCGTGCATGGCCGGCCAGGCTGCGAGCGTGAAGGACGTCTTCGAGCGGCACATGCCCGAACGGCTCTCCGCCAAGCCGGACGTGGTCGCGAAGATCAACTCGGTCTACCAGTTCAACATCTCCGGCCCCGGCGGCGGGCAGTGGGCGGTCGACTGCACCAAGCCCGGCGGCGCGGTCGAGGCCGGCGCCTCGGCGGCGGCGAAATGCACCGTGAGCTGCACGGATCAGGACTTCCTCTCGATCGTGAACGGCAAGCTCAACCCGCAGATGGCGTTCATGTCGGGGAAGCTCAAGATCCAGGGCGACATGGGCCTCGCCATGAAGCTGCAGCAGATCCTCACCTAGCCCTCCCGAGCGAGCGGAGGATCGATGCTCCCGCTCCAGGGCCTTCGCGTCCTCGACCTCTCGCGGCTGCTGCCCGGCCCGTACGCCTCGCTCGTCCTCGCCGACCTCGGCGCCGATGTGGTGAAGGTGGAGGACCCGAAGGGCGGCGACTACCTGCGCTGGATCCCGCCGCTCGCCGGCGAGCAGTCCGGCGCGTTCCACGCGCTGAACCGCAACAAGCGCTCGCTGGCGCTCGACCTCAAGACGCCCGGCGGCGCCGAGGTGCTGCTCCGCCTGGCGCGCCGCGCCGACGTCCTCCTGGAGAGCTTCCGCCCGGGCGTGCTCGAGCGGCTCGGCGCCGGGCGCGAGGCGCTGCGCGCCGCGAACCCGCGCCTCGTCGTGTGCGCCGTCACCGGGTTCGGCCAGGACGGCCCGTACCGGGAGCGCGCCGGCCACGATCTCAACTACGCGGCCATCGCGGGCGCGCTCGCGCTGAACGGCCCGGCCGAGCAGCCGTGGCCGCTGGCGGTGCAGGCGGCCGACCTCGGCGGCGCCTGGGTGGCGGTGGCGGGCATCCTCGCGGCGCTGGTCCGCCGGGGCGCCACCGGCCAGGGGGGCTTCGTCGACGCGTCCATGACCGAGGCCGTGCTCGGGATGCTGACGTTGCAGCTCGGGAGCGCGTGGGCGCGCGGCTCGCCGCTCCGGCGAGGCGAGGAGGGCCTCACCGGCGGCGCTGCCTGGTACCGCACGTACCGCACCTCCGACGGCGGCTTCGTGGCGCTGGGCGCGCTCGAGCCGCATTTCTTCCGGCGGTTCTGCGAGGCCATCGGACGGCCCGAGCTGGCCGACCGGCAGCTCGACGGCGGCGGGCGCGGTCCGGTCGAGGAGCTGGAGGCGCTCTTCGCCTCGCGCACGCGTGCGGACTGGGTGGCCCTGGGGCGCGATCACGACGTGTGCCTCACCGCCGTCCTCGAGGGCGCGGAGCCGCAGGACGACCCGCAGCTCCGCGCGCGCGGCGTGTTCGGCGAGGTGGAGACGCCGTGGGAGGGGCGGGCGCTGCGCGCGCTGCGGACGCCGGTGCGAGTCGACGGGGCGGCGGTCGCGCTGCGCCCCGCGCCGCGCCTCGGCGAGCACACCCTCGAGGTGCTGGCGGAATGCGGTTTCGGCGAGCCCGAGGTGCGGCGGCTCGTCGCCGAGGGCGTCGTGGCGGCCGCTTGACTCCTCGGCGGGAGTGATTATGAGTGCGGCCGTGCGCGCGCTCGTGGCCATCGCCGCGGCGGTCCTCGTCCTCCTGGTGGGCGCGGCGCCGCACGCGCACGAGGGCCAGTTCGGGACGCACGCCTGCGTGGCGTGCGCCGCGGCGAGCGGCGATGCGGCGCGGTCGGCCACGCCCGACGTCTCGCCCGGTGCCAACCCGTGCGGCGCCGTCTCGCCCGCGCCCGCGCCGGTCGTCGCCGTGGGGTTCCCTCGCGGCGCCGTCCCCGGTCAGTCGCCCCCGCGCGCGTAGGTGGTCGAGAGCGCGGCGCCCCTCGCACGTCCGGCGTCGGACGTGGGTGCGCTGCGCCACCGTCCGTCCCGCGCGCGAGGTGGATCATGCACTGGCTGCTCGTGGCGAGCGTGCTCGCCGCTGCCCGGGGCGGGGCCGAAGGCGCCCCGTCGCCGGAGGAGCAGAAGAAGCTCTCTGCGGAGGAGCAGAAGAAGCTGGAGGACGAGATCGCGAAGGAGCTGGGGCAGTCGCCCCAGCCCGCCGCGCCGGCACCCCCGCCGGCGGCGTCGCCTTCCGCGGCCCAGGAGCAGGGGCAACCGTCGCCGCCCGCCACCCAGACCGGCGGCAATCCCTTCGCGCGGCTGCTGCTCCTGCCCGACATCTCCGCCATCGGCTCGGCGGCGCTCGCCTACAACCAGCTCGACGTCGCGACCCTCTCGCCGCGCGGCGATCCCTTCGCGCCGACGGCGGGCCAGGTGAAGCCCCTCTTCCAGGAGCTCGAGCTCGGGATCCAGGCGGTGGTGGATCCGTACGCCCGCGCCGACGTCTTCATCTCGTTCGCCAGCGAGGGCGTCGAGGTGGAGGAGGCGTACCTCACCACGCTGCGGCTCCCGGGGAGTCTCCAGGTACGCGCCGGCAAGCTGTTCGCGCCGGTGGGCAGGCAGAACCAGCAACACGGCCACGTGTGGTCGTTCGTGGATCGCCCGCTGGCGCTGGCGCGGCTCCTCGGTCCGGACGGGCTCAAGGGGCCCGGGCTCGACGTCGCCTGGCTCGCGCCCACGCCCTGGTTCGCCGAGGTGCACGTGGCCTACCTGTCGGCGACCCCCGGCTTCGAGACGGCCGAGCGCAACGGAGGGTACGCGCGGCTGCTGCAGTTCTTCGACGTGGGCGCGGCCGAGACGCTCGGCGTCGGCCTCTCCGGTGGCTGGCTCGACGAGCCGGGCAGCGGCGCGTGGCGGCAGATCTACGGCGCGGACGCCTACCTCAAGGTCCGGCCGCCCGAGTCGCGGTCGTACCTGGCGCTGCAGGGCGAGCTCCTCGTCCGCAGCCTCGACGCGAACGCCGGCGCCACCGATGTCCCCGGCACGCTCTGGGGCGGCTACCTCCAGGCGAGCGTGCGGCACGGACCATACTGGGAGTACGGAGTGCGCGCCGAGCGCGCGCCGGCGACCGGCCTCGGCACGGGCGCGCCGGAGGTGAGGTTCGCCGCGCTCGGGTCCTGGCTCCCGAGCGAGTTCCAGCGGCTGCGGACCCAGCTCGCCTGGGCGCGGCTCCCCGGCGGCCAGGACGGGATCGAGGCGCTGTTGCAGGCGGAGTTCGCGATCGGCGCGCACGGCGCCCATCCCTTCTAGATCGACGGTGAACGAGATGACGACCCACGCCTGGCTCACGACGCTCGCCGCCGCCGCGCTCGCGCTCCTCCCCGCCCGCTCGGACGCCGCGCTGAAGGTGATCGCGACGACCGAGGGGCTCGCCTCGATCGCGCGCGAGGTGGGCGGCGACCGCGTCGAGGTGGCGAGCCTCTCGCGCGGGATCCAGGACCCGCACTTCGTGGACGCGAACCCGACGCTGGCGGTGAAGCTCCGCTCGGCCGACCTGCTCGTCGACGTCGGGCTCGACCTGGAGGTGGGCTGGCTTCCCCCGCTCGTGAACCAGTCGCGAAACCCGGACATCCAGCCCGGCGGCCGGCGGCGCTTCACCGCGAGCCAGGCCGTGGGCGTCATGGAGGTCCCGCAGGGGCCGGTCGATCGCTCCATGGGCGACCTGCACCCGGCGGGCAACCCGCACTTCATGAGCGATCCGCGGCGGGTGGTGCGCGTCGCCGACGCCCTCGCGGCGAAGCTCGCCGAGCTCGACGCGGCGGGCTCCTCCGCCTACGGCGCGCGCGCCGCCGACTTCAAGGGGCGGGTGGCGGCGGCGGAGGCGCGCTGGCATGCCGCGCTCGCGCCGGCGAAGGGCAAGCGCGTCGTCACGCACCACAACTCGCTCACCTACTTCGTGGACTGGGCGGGCCTGGTCGTCGCCGGCTACCTCGAGCCCAGGCCGGGGACGGCGCCGCCGCCGAGCCACCTCGCCGAGCTCGTCGGGGTGATCCGGGCGCAGGATGTGCGCGCGATCCTGGTGGAGGCCTACTACGATCTGCGCTCGGCCGAGGTGGTGGCGAAGCGGACGCAGGCGAAGGTGCTCGCCATCCCCGGCGACGTGGGCGGCTTCAAGGACGAGGGTGGGAAGGTGGACCCGAAGGACTGGTTCGCGTACATGGACGCGCTCGTCGGCCTCGTCGTCGGGGCGGTCCGCGCGTGAACGGGCCGGCGCCGCTCGTCGCGCTCGAGGACGCCGCCATCGGTTACGGCGGCGCTGCCCTCCTGCGCGGCATCTCGCTGCAGGTGGGCCCCGGGGATTTCCTGGCCGTGGTGGGGCCGAACGGCGGGGGCAAGACGACGCTGCTCCGCACGCTGCTCGGCGTGCTGCCGGTGATCGGCGGCCGGCGCGAGGCGCGCCCGTCCGTGCGCGTCGGCTACGTGCCACAGCGGGATCACGTCGAGGCGCACTGGCCGCTCACCGTGGCCGACGTGGCGCTCATGGGACGCTACCGGCTCGTCGGCGTGGGGCGCCGGCCCGGCGCAGCCGACCACGAGGCGGTGGGCGCAGCGCTGGCGCGGGTGGGGATCGGAGACCTCGCCGGCCGGTCGTTCCGGACGCTCTCCGGGGGCCAGCGGCAGCGGACGCTCATCGCGCGCGCCCTGGCCGCCGATCCCGAGCTGCTCGCGCTGGACGAGCCGACGAGCGGGATGGACCCGAGCGCGGAGCTCGACGCCATGGACGTGCTCCGCGAGCTGCACCGCGGCGGCGGGCTGGCGGTGGTCATGATCTCGCACCGGCTGGAGGCGGTCGCGAACTACGCCCGGCAGCTCGCGTTCGTGGACAAGGACAAGGGGCTGTTCCTCGTCGGCCCGCTGGAGCGGATGCTGCAGCCGGCGGCGCTCGGCGAGCTCTACGGGCGCGGCGTGACGGTCCGCGAGGAGGATGGCCGGCGATTCGTGTACCCGCAGCACAAGGAAACGCTCGCTCCGGTGAAGCGGGGGAGCGGGGAGCGGTGACGAGGCCATGAGCGCCTGGCAGGACTTCCTCGCGGCGAAGGAGATCTGGCGGGAGCCGCTCGCCGCCTCGCTCCTCGCGGGCGCGCTCTGCGGCTTCCTCGGCGTGTACGTCGTGCTGCGGCGGACGGTCTTCGTCTCGGCGGCGCTGACGCAGCTCTCGACGTTCGGGCTCATCACGGCGCTCATCCTGGAGGAGTCGCTCGGCGTCGAGGTGGAGCGGGCCAGCGTGCAGCTCGCCGTCGCCATCGCGTTCTCGGTGGTGGGCGCGCTCGTGCTCGGGACCGCGCTCCACGGCCGCCGCCTGCCGGCCGAGACGCCGGTCGGGGCGACGTACGTCATCGCGGGCGCGCTGGTGGTGCTCGGCGCGAACCGGCTCGTCCATGCCGCCCACGACCTGAACGCGATGGTGTTCGGGAACGCCGTGGCCGTGCCGCTCGCCGACCTGGTCGTGCTGGCCGTGGTGGTCGCATTCTGCGCCGTGGTCCACGCCCGCTTTCGCAAGGAGCTCGTCTTCGTATCGTTCGACGGGGAGACCGCCGCGGCGCTGGGGTACCGGGTGCAGCTCTGGAACGGCCTGCTCTTCTTCACGCTCGGCCTGGCGGTGCCGGTGGCGGCGCGCGCGCTCGGCGCGCTGCCCGTGTTCGCGTTCCTGACGCTCCCGGCCGCCGGCGCGCTCCTCACGGCGAGGCGCCTCGGAGGAGCGTTCGCGCTGGCGACGCTCGTCGGAGCCGCCGCCGCGGGGGCGGGGTACCTCGCCTCCTGGTTCTGGCAGACCCCGACGGGCGCGACGATGGTGGCGCTCGCCGCGCTTGCGGCCCTCCCGGGCGCCGTGCTGGCGCGCGTCCGAGGCGGCTGACATCCCGGCGGCGCCCGCAGCGACTGCCGCCGAAAAACCCCTTGACCATACGGGGCTCGGATCGTAGAACCCCGCTCCCACCGACCTGACGCGGGGTGGAGCAGCCAGGTAGCTCGTCGGGCTCATAACCCGAAGGTCGCAGGTTCAAATCCTGCCCCCGCAACTCCTCTGGGAGTCACCGACCCGGCCGTCCTCGGAAAAGAGGGCCGCCGGGTTGGTCTTTTTCAGGGACACGCGCACGCTGTACCCGTCCGGTGTGGGCGTCATGAGGATCGCGTCCACGAACCCACGGAGCCGCTCCCGCGCCTTCTGGGGCCGCTTGAGCGTCGCCGCCGCGACCTCGTCGACCACGGCCAGGACCGCGGCGGGCGAGTAAGCACGCGGGGCAGGGGAGGGCGCGGCGGGGACCGCCGCCTGCGCGAGCACCTTGCGCGCGTCGAGGAGACGGGCCTCCTCCGCCCGGAGCTTGGCCGCGAGCGGGTCCGAGTACCCGATCCGAGCGATCGCCTCCGTGACCTTGGCCACGCGTCCCTCCGCGTTCCTCACGTCACCCTCAAGGCGTTCGATCGTGTCACCGTGCCGCGCCGCCCGTGCCCGGGCGCGCTCGTTCGCGCGGTACGCGTCCTCAAGCCACCCCTCGTACTCGGGCGACGCGAAATACTCCCGGAGCGCGGTCATGAGGGCGTCCGTCAAGCGGGCCTCACCGATCGTGAGTCCGTTAGCGCAGACGGACGCGCCCTTGTGGTGGCGCGCGGAGCACCCGTACTGTGCGTAAGGCTTTCCGGCCTTCACCTTGCGCGAAACGATCGACATCGGCGAGCCGCAGGACGCGCACCGCAGGAGTCCGGAAAGCGGGTGATCGAGATATCCCGTCCGCCCGGGGCGCCCCGCGCCGCGCGCGTTCGCCTCGTTCCGGTCCTGCACCTGCCGCCACGTGGCGGGATCGATGATCGCTAGGGCAGGCTCCTCGTGGATCGTCCATTCCGACTCCGGGCGCTCGCGGTAGCGGCGCTTGCCGTCTACCTTGATCCACTCGCGCTTGTTCCAGACGATGCGGCCGATCTAGCGCTCGTTGCGCAGCATGAAGTTAAGCTGGCTCTTGCCCCACCCGCGGCCAGCGCGTTTCTTAGACGACCCGTTTCATCGAGACCTCCTCGAGTGAACTCGTCCCTGCCGCAGCGTTCGACCTCGACGCCTTCCTCGCCCGCCCCGAGCGCCTCACGAGTCGGTCGGAAGCCGGACGGTGATCCGCGCGCCTCCCTGCGGCCCGTTCTCGGCCGAGATCGAGCCGCCGTGCGCGTGGACGATCTCCCGGGCGACGTAGAGACCCAGCCCCATGCCACCGTAGTTGTGGACGGGCCCGGAGCGCTGGAACCGGCCAAAGAGGTGCCGCAGGGCGTCCGGCGCGATCCCGGGGCCGTGGTCCGCCACGACCAGCACGGCCTCGCCGCGGTCCATCGACAGCCCGACCTCGACGGGAGCGGCGGCGGCGAACTTCATCGCGTTGGACAGCAGGTTCGCGACGACCTGCTGGACGCGCGCGCGATCCCAGCTCCCGATGACCTCCCCGGCGGCCGTGAAGGTGATCGTGCAGCCGGAGTGCTCCGCCGCGTCGCGGAGCTGCTCCACCACGTCGCGCACCGCCTCGTCGAGCCTCAGGGGGCGCCGCTCCAGCGCGAACCGGTCGGTGGCGAGCCGCGAGGCGTCGAGCAATTGATCGACGAGGACGCCGAGCCGCTCGGCGCTCCGCGTCAGGCGGTTGAACTTCGTGCTGATCTCGGCGTCCATCGTCGAGAGGCGCCGCCGCAGGAACTGGAGCTGCATCCGCAACGCCGTGATGGGCGTCTTCAGCTCGTGCGAGGCGATCGACAGGAATTCGTCCCGCAGACGCACGCTCTCCTCGGCGCGCGCGAGCCGCACGCGTTCCTGCTCGGCGCTCCGGCTCGCGGTGAGATCGCGCGTCACCTTACCGAACCCGCGCAGCTCCCCGGTGGGCGAGCGCAGCGCGGTGATGAGCACGTTCGCCCAGAACCGCGAGCCATCCTTGCGGACCCGCCAGCCCTCGTCCTCGCACTGCCCTTCCCGTGTCGCCGCCTCGAGCTCGCGCTGCGGCTTTCCCGCCCGCAGGTCCTCCTCGGTGTAGAAGCGGCTGAAGTGCTGCCCGATGATCTCCTCCGCGGCGTACCCCTTGAGGCGCTCCGCGCCGGCGTTCCAGCTCGCGACGTGGCCCGCCGCATCGAGCCGGAAGATCGCGTACTCCTTGACCTGGTGCACGAGGAGGCGGAGCCCCTCTTCGCTCTGGCGCAGCGCCTCCTCGATCATCCGCCGCTCGGTGAGGTCGCGCACCACGACCGCGAAGCCCTCGACCTGCCCGCCAGGGTCGAGCATCGCGGTGACGAGCACGCTCGCCCAGAAGCGCGAGCCGCCCTTCCGGACTCGCCAGCCGTCGTGCTCGAAGCGGCCGAGCTCCCGCGCCACCTGCAGGTCGCGGTCGGGGTCGCCCTGGGCCGACTCCTCACGGCGGTAGAAGCGCGCGAAGTGCTTTCCCAGGACCTCGTCCGAGTCGTAGCCCAGGATGCGCGCCGCTCCCGTGTTCCAGCTCTCGACGCGGCCCGACGGATCGAGCATGAAGATGGCATACTCGCGGATGCTGTCGAGGACGAGCTGCGCCCGCTCCTCCGAGTGCCACGCTCGAATGCTGTGAGGCCCCCGCGGCTCCATGGGCACCGGACGCTCCCTTGCTGCGCGGGTGGACGGACGACCTCGATCCGCGCGCAGGGAGACCTAGCCGGGCGGAGGACAACGTACACGCCGTCGCGCTCCCCCTCGCGTGACGGGCAGGGCGGAGCGGCCTTGCGTGGTACGCTGCATCCCCGAGACACAGGCCATGACCGTGCTTGTCGTGGACGACGACGTCGTCATCAACGAGGTCCTCACGGAGCTGCTCGCCAGCGAGGGTTACGACGTGGTGGCCGCGGCCGACGGGCTCGAGGGGCTGGAGGCCTTCGAGCGCAGCGCCCCGGGGCTGGTCGTGGCGGACGTGATGATGCCCAGGCTCAACGGCCAGGAGATGGTGCGCGCGCTCCGCTCCCGCCCCGCGGGCCGGGACGTCCCCATCATCGTCATCAGCGCGGCGCGCGCCATGGGCCGCGAGGACTTCGGCCAGGACCTCTTCATCGAGAAGCCTTTCGACCTCGACGTGTTCCTGGGACACGTGAAGACGCTGTCCGCAGGCCACCCGCGCGCGTGAAGCGCTCACGAGGGTCGCGGGCTGCGCCGGCGCGCCATCTCCTGGCGCCAGTACTCGCGCGTGGTGGGGAGCCCGAGCGCCGTCCACGAGTCCTCGATCGCCCGCGCGATGGCCTCGTTCCGCGCGACGAGCTCCCGTAGCCCGGCGTCGCTCGCGCCGACGAGGTCGAGCACGTGCCGGTCATGGGTATCCGTGCGGAGGAGAGGTCGTCCCGAGGGTGCCGCCTCCACCACGAGCTTCATGTGCGCGTAGAAGCGGTTGCCGAGGCGGAGGGCGTACCGGTCGTCGGCCCGCTCGAAGGCGTCGCAGTCGTAGAGCTGCGAGGCGGGCATGCCGCGAAGCTTCACGAGCCGCTCCACGACCGGTGACGGCGGCGCGCCCTCGTACGCGACGGCGAGGTAGGCGTCGATGGCCCGCCACAGCTCCGTCGGGGCCGGCAGATCCGGGCGCACGCCAGGAACGTAACCGCCGGTCGCCGACTGCGCCGAGCCCGTGTTCGTACCGCGGGCTGCATGGGTGGGCGCTTCGAGGCGCGGCGGCGGCGCGAGGCGGCCCGCCGCGGGAGGCGGCCGCTGCGGCAGCGTGAGCCCTCCTGCGCGTCGCTCCGTGAGATGCCAGAGGTGAACCTGAAGGACGGGCGCTGGCGTCGAATCCGTACGCGGCGCGCGGCCGACCAGGTGAGCGCGCCGTCCGCGACCAGCGCTTCGCCGCGAGCGTCGATCGCGTCATGACCAAGCGCGCCTCCCTGCTCAGCAAGCTCGCCGCTCTCGAAGCGCGACAGGACGAGCATGTGCGGAAGAAGGGCTACACGCCTAAACAACCGGCGCGTGCCGTCGCGACATGACCGTGGACGACGTGAAGTGGCGCGAGGACGACGCCGCCCGGAGTCGGAGGCACCGCTACGACATCCACGCGGTGCGGGCGTCGCCGGACCGCCTCGTGTCGAACGACATCGTGCGCGCGCACGTCCCGGAAGCGCACCTCACCGGCGAGGTCCGGTGCACGAGGCCCGTACGCATGGAGCGCGTCGGGACGCTCGACGGCGACTTCGGGCCGGACGGGCTCTACGACTGCTGGGTCGTCGCGGATGAGCGCCTCCTGCGCGACTGCGCGCGAGGGCACGGCGTGCTTCGGATGTCGATGCGGATCGCCTGGTAGACGAACTCCTGCGCGCAGGGGGACGGTTTCCGTTCGGCGCTGGAGAGTTCGTCCGGTGGGCCCGGGTGAACGGGCTCGTGTAGCTTTGGAAGCTCGCAAATCGCGAACGAACGGCCGGCCGGCACCGTGGCCCGGACGTGCGATCGGAGGCGATGTGAAGAAGAAAACGAGCAGGACCGGGAACCGGAAGGCGCGGGAGCCATCGTCCGCGTCGCTCCGCGAGATCCCCGAGGTCGATTTCTCGTGCGCGCGCGTGCGCAGGAATCCGTACGCGGCGCGAACCGCCGCGGATGCGATCCTGCGACTCAAGGTAACGCTGGCCGATATCGAACCTCAGGTGTGGCGTCGCCTGCTCGTGCCCGCCGGTTTCACGCTCGCGAAGCTGCACCGCGCGTTGCAGGACGCGATGGGCTGGACGAACTCGCACCTGCACTGCTTCGAGGTCGTGGGCAGGCGCATCGGGATGGTCGGGGTCGAGGAAGACAGCCCCGAGCTCGAGGACGAGCGCCGGGTGCGGGCCTCGAGCGTTCTTGGCGAAAAGGGCGCGAAGTTCGTGTACCGGTACGATTACGGTGACGACTGGGAGCACGTGGTAGAGGTCGAGGACGTGACCAGCCCGGACCACCGGCTCTCGTACCCGCTGTGCGTTGCGGGGGCGCGCGCGTGCCCGCCCGAGGACTGCGGAGGGCCGTACAGCTACGGCGAGTTCCTCAAAGCGCTCGCGGACCCGGACCACGAGGAGCACGACCAGATCCTCACCTGGGTCGGGGGGCACTTCGACCCGGACGCCTTTGATGTGAACGCCGTGAACCGCCTGCTGCGCGGCTATCGGTAGGGCGTGGCGGGGCCGATCCGAACTGTGACCAAATCGTGCCCGTCCCGGCGTGCGGTCGCGTCGATCGAACCAAGGCCATCTGCTACCGCGCGGCACCGACCGGCCGCCCACCAGGGCGGCCGTCGTGTTTCTGAGCACCACCTCGGCCTCGTAGCCGTCGCCGTCGGGCCGGCGCACGACGTAATCCCATCGGCGCGGACCTCCAACCAGACGTGTTCTGGGTGGACCGCTCGCACGGGCCCCGTCTCGCCGCCGATCAGCCACGTTCCCAACCGGGCGCAGGGGAGCGGTGCGCTGCCATGCCTCCACGAGCCCGTCGATGCCACAGTCACCGGCCCGTTGGAACGCGTGTGGTGCGAGGGGCCGTCGGAGGGGCGATCGGGCCCGAGACTACGGTGACTCGAGGGGAGCACGTACCGGACGACCCGGAAAACTGCGCGTCACGACGCTACCATCGTCAACGACAGCGACACCCGAAACGAACACGAAGCGAATCCCGCTTGAAGCGAGTGAGGGATGCTCGTAAGTCGCGCGATCGAGGACGGCCTGTGCGTTGAACACCGTGACGTCGGCGTCCGCGCCCACGCGCAGGCGTCCCTTCAGTCTGAACGCGGGCGCCCGCTGCTCGAGGCGCTGCGCGGGGAGAAACGTCATCTTCCGGAGCGCCTCCATGAGCGAGAGCGCCTTCTCCTCGCGAACATAGCGCCCGAGCACGCGCGCGAAGGTCCCGGCGGTTCGCGGATGGCCCTTCCCCTCCGTGAGCCCCCCATCGCTGGCGATGGCGGTCAATGGACTCACGACCGCGTTACGCACGTGCTCCTCGGTGCTGACGGGAAGTATGACGCGCCCACCCTGCTTTCGGTATCGGAGGAAGGACTCGCGCGTCAGGCGCTCGCCCGTCGCTGGCCAAAGAAGCGACGCGTACCAGTCGTCCGGCTCATTCTCTCGGTGATCGAACAGCGCCGACTCGATCCGGGTCGCGCCGCGGTCGTACGGATACACCTCCGTCGTGACGTCCAGCCCGCGTGCACGCGCTTCCGCGATGAGCTGAAGCTCGCGCTCGACCTCCGTGCCGCCCGTGCTGTGGATATGGGCCAGGTGCAGCGGCGCGCCAGTGAGTGACGCCGCCGCGAGCGCCTCGAAGAACCCGCTCATGTCGCCGGGGAGCGCCGGTGCCGGGCTGCGGATGTGGACGTGACAAGATGCCCGATGGCGAGCGGCGATGCGGAAGATCTCCACGATCTCCCACTGCGTGGCTCCGAGCGTGTAGGCGGGGCCCAATCCAACGGCGACCGCGCCGCGACGGAGGCCGCGTTCCACGAGGGCCTCGATCTGGGCGAGTTCGTCGGCTGTCGCGGCACGGTGCGCCGCGTCCCCGCTCGGCAGGAGCGCGCCCGCGTCGTGCATCACGGCCATCCGAGCGGGGATGTGACCGATCGATACCCCGTAGTTGATGAGTGCCTTTCCTTCCCGCGCCGAGTACCAGCGGTCGACGTCGTCGGTGCCGACCTCGAGCTCGAGTGCAGTCGTGACACCATCGGCCGCACGGTACGCATCGTTCTCCGCATCGACCCAGTGGACGTGCAGGTCGATGAATCCGGGGGCGACTACGAGCCCGCTCGCGTCGAAGATCTGCTTGGCCCTGAGCGGTGCCTCGGACACGGCGCTGATCTGCCCTCCGCGGATCCCGACGTTGCGCACCGCATCCAGCCCCGACTCGGGATCCATCACGCGACCGCTGGCGATCACGATGTCATGGAGCTCGGATGGGCCCGGTAGGTTCTGCGCGCTTCCAGCGCATCCGCCGACGATCGCCGTGCCGACGAGCGCGGACGCGATGAGCGATGGTCTCATGTCTTGCCTTTCGCGTTCTGCGTGGAGCCAGTTCGGCTTCGCCCTTCCATGGCTGCGTTTCGAGGCGCTGCCCTGGTCATTTCGCATCACTCGGACGCGCGTCACGTCATTCCTCGCGTGCCGGCAGGGTTCGCCCCGCCGGGCCTGGCCACGCGACAGCGACCGTGCTCAGGTTCAACTCTCGATACGACCTGGAGGCCACCATGCGGCGTCGCAGCATTGGGCACGTCGTCTGCGCCGTCCTCGGTTCGCTGTGCTTCCTCGCGACGGCGCGTCCGAAGGAGCCCTTGACGGCCGAGCGCATGTGGAGCCTGGCGCGCGTTGGCCCGCCCTCGATCGCACCGGACGGCCGCTGGGCGGTGGCCGCGGTGACGACCTACGACGTCGGCGCCGACAAACCCCTGTCCGAGCTGTGGCTCCTGCCGACCGCCGGCGGAGAGGCGCGCCAGCTCACCGTGCGCGGCGGGACCGACGCGGCGCCGGTCTTCAGTCCCGATGGCCGCTGGGTCGCGTTCGCCAGCAAGCGCGGAGACGACGAGGACCGCCAGATCTACGTGATCGCCGTCGACGGCGGAGAGGCGCGCCGGGTGACGACCGTGCCCGGCGGCGCCTTCGCCCCGCGCTGGTTTTCCGACGCGAAGCGCCTCGCGTTCATCGCCTGGTCGTACCCCGGGTGGAAGGGCTGGGAGGACCAGGCCAGGCGCCACAAGGGCGCGAAGGAGTCGAAGGTCAGCGCGCGCGTGTTCGACCGCGCTCCGACGCGCCGCTGGGACCGCACGCTGGACGGGCGGGAGCCGCACCTCTTCGCCGTCCCGGTGGAGGGCGGCCCGCCCACCCCGGTCACGGCGACGTCGGGCGTGGCGGTCGCGATGTCCCTCTGCGGCGACCCTGACCGCGGCGACTACGACGTCTCGCCAGACGGGAAGGAGATCGCGTTCACGGGAGAGTCCGATCGCACTGGCGTCGAACGGAACCTCGACATCTACGTCGTGTCGGCCGACGGCGGGGACGCGAGGAACCTCACCGCCGACAACCCCGCCGGCGACACGAAGCCACGCTGGTCGCCGGACGGGAGCTGGATCGCATACGCGCGACAGGCGCGGCCCCGTTGGTGGTCCGATCGCAGGCGGCTCGCGCTCGTCGAGCGTTCGAGCGGGAAGACGCGGATCCTCACCGAAGCCTGGGACAGCTCCGTCGCGTTCGGCGCGACCTGGATGGCCGACGGGAAGGCGCTGCTCGCGGCGGTCGACCATGCCGGGCGTCAGGTGGTCTTCCGCATCGACGCCGCGTCCGGCGCGCTGGCGCAGGTCACCAAGGAGCGCAGCTTCTCGGACCTGGCGCTGGCGGCGCGCGCGGGGACGGTCGTCGCCTTGCGCCAGGCGTACGACGAGCCCCCGACGGTCGTCGCGCTCGACCCGGCGCGCGGCGACGCGCGCAAGCTCTCGCGCTTCAACGACGCAGCGCTCGCGACGGTGGACCCCGGGCGGTACGAGTCGATCAGGTATCCGGGCGGCGGCGGTGAGCAGATCCAGGCGTGGGTGGTCTATCCACCCGGGTTCGACACCGCGAAGAAGTATCCGTTCGTCCTGCTGCTGCACGGCGGCCCTCATGTCGCGCCGAGCGATGGGTGGCAGTGGCGCTGGAACGCGCAGGTCTTCGCGTCATGGGGCTACGTCGTTGCCTGGCACGCGTTCCACGGCACGCCTGGATTCGGGCAAGCCTTCACCGACAGCATCGAGCCGGACTGGACGACGCTCCCTTACGAGGACACCATCGCCGCAGCGCGCTGGTTCGCGGCCCAGCCCTGGGTCGACGCCCGGCGCATGGCGGCGGCGGGTGGCAGCTACGGCGGCTACCTCGGCGCGACCGTGCTCGGCCGCGAGCATCCCTTCAAGACGATCGTCGTCCACGCCGGCGTGTACGACAGGGTCGCGCTGTACGCGTCCGACGTGTTCTCGGCAGAGCACAAGGACATCCCCGAGTTCTGGGAGGACGAGGCGCTCTCCAAGAAGATCTCGCCGATCTGGGGCGCGCCCGCGTTCAAGGCGCCGACGCTCGTCACGGCGGGCGGCCTGGACGCACGCGTCCCCGAAGCGCAGGCGTTCCTGCTCTTCCACGTCCTGCAGAACCGGGGCGTCAGGAGCCGGCTCGTGTATTACCCGAACGAGAATCACTGGATCTTGAAGCCGCAGAACTCGCTCCACTGGTACGCGACCGTACGCGACTGGCTCGCGGAGCACCTCGGCGCCACGCCGGTCGCGGCGGGGAACTGACGGGGCGCAAGCCCACCGAGGCAGGCCATGACCGCTCTCGCGCTCGCCGTGATCCTCGTCGCCGCGCCGGGGGCGGACCTCGCGCCCGTCCACGCGCAGATCGTCGCCCGCCACGACGAGGCCGTGCGCCGCCTCCAGCGGTGGATCGCGCTGCCCAGCATCGCTGCCGAGGACCTCAATGCCGAGCAGGGTGCCGAGGCGATGATAGCGCTACTTCGTGACGCCGGCTTCCAGCGCGCCGAGCGCGTCTCGACGGACGGGAAGCCGGGCGTGTTCGCAACGCTGGACGCCGGCGCTGCGCGGTCAGTGGGCCTCTACTTCATGTACGACGTGAAGCAGTTCGACCCGGCGGAGTGGAGCTCGCCGCCGCTCGAGGCGCGCATCGTCGAGAAGCCCGGCTTCGGGAAGGTGATGATCGGCCGCGGCGCGGTGAACCAGAAGGGCCCGGAGGCCGCCTTCCTCGCGGCACTGCACGCAATCCGCAACGCGGGCCGCAAGCCGCCCGTGAACCTCGTGCTCGTCGCCGAGGGCGAGGAGGAGATCGGATCGCCCCACTTCGTGCAGGTGGTGCGCCGGCCGGACGTGCAGGCCGCGCTGGCGAAGACCATCGGCGTGTTCATGCCGTCGGCGGCCCAGGCTCCGGACGGCGAGGTGCTGGTCGCTCTCGGCGCGAAGGGGATCATCGAGCTCGAGCTCGTGTCGAGCGGTGAAAAGTGGGGACGAGGCCCGGCCAAGGACGTCCACTCCGGCAACCGGGCGCGCCTCGACAGCCCAGCGTTCCACCTCGTGCAGGCGCTGGCGACGCTGGTCACGCCCGATGGCGATCCATCCATCGACGGGTTCGCCGACCGAGCGAGGCCGCTCCCCGCGGCCGAGGCGGGGATGATCGACGTGGCCGCTGGACGGATGAGCGAGGCGGCCGCGAAGGCGCAGCTCTCGGTCCGGCGTTGGGCCCACGACGCGAGCTGGCGGGACTCCCTTGCAGCGCTCGTGTCACGGCCGACCGTCAACATCGAAGGTCTCGTCAGCGGCCACACGGGCCCGGGTGGGAAGACGGTGCTCCCGCACCGCGCGGTCGCCAAACTCGACCTGCGCCTCGTACCGGACATGACCTACGACGGCGCGCTTGCGGCCATCCGGGCGCACCTCGCGAAGCGCGGCTTCGGCGACATCGAGGTGCTGCCGAGCGGCGGGTATGACCCCACCGAGACCCCCGCAGACGCGGCGTTCATCCAGGCGCTGATCGCCACCTACCGCGGCGAGGGCATCGACCCCGTGCTATGGCCGCGAACGCCGGGCTCGTATCCTGGCTGGGTTTTCACCAGCGCGCCCCTCCGCCTCGCCGCGGGCCATTTCGGCCTCGGCCACGGCAGCGGCGCGCACGCGCCCGACGAATACTACGTCATCGAGCCGACGAACCCGAAGCTGCGCGGCTACGACGACGCCGTCCGCTCGTTCGTGGATTTCCTCTACGAGCTCGCGAGGCGATGACGCGTGCGACACGTGCCGGTACCGGATCTACTCCCCACGAATCGCGATCACCGCACCCTGGCTCTCGTTCTCGGTAGTGGCTCTTGTGGCCTGCAGGCACGTCGGCTCGAGCTCGGGCGTGGCATGACCGAGAGGGCTACGCGACGAACACGAAACTTTCAGAGAACGTGCGTCGCGCGCCCCGGCAATCCTGGGTGCTTCGACACCCATGGTGAGCAGGTCAGAACAGGTTATGGCTGCCGCGCTGAGTTCAGAGGGCAGCACGCGCGGAGCACTCAGCGGCGTGACCGACCTGTCCACCGAACCCGACCGATCAAGCCCACAGGCGAGTGCGGTGAAGTTAGTCGCCCAGTGAACATGTCTGCCGAGCCGGATCAAGCCCAGTGGGCCGTCAGATGAGTCGCGGGAAGGGATGAGGCGGCCCCCCACACAAATCGTGGAGCACCAGATCCAGGTCGCCAAGCGTGAACGGCTTCGAGAGGGCTCTGTCGATGACGCCCATCGTTCCGATCTTCTGCAGGTGTTGAGGAGAATCCGAGACGGCGAGCAGCGGGACACGCATCGTTTGGGGGAAAGCGCGGAGCTCGCAGATGAGGTCCTCGCCTTGCTTGGTTCCGGATAGCCTGAGGTCCACGATGATGGCGCTCGGGGCGAACCCGGCCGCTATGATGCTGAACGCCGATTCCGCTGTCGTCGCGGTTGCCACATCAATCCCGTGCAATGAAAGCGAAAATGCGATCACCTTCAAGAAGTGGGCGTCATGATTCACTATCAGGACGCGTTCGCAGTGCGCCGAACTCATACTGTGAGCATGAGGCATGTTCGCCGTGTTCGCCTGGACCGTCGCCTGGACCCTTCCGGAGATATCCACCAGATGCTCATCGTGGATGGTTCCTCCAGAAACGCCAACGGCCATTGAGTGGTCGAGTGCCCGTACGGTTACTTCACGGGACCAAGCTCGTTCCGTTCTCTTGGACGAGGGGTGAAAGGCAGCCTGTCGCCTCGGCACCTTGGCACGCGCTCATAGGTCCAGGGGACAGCGCCGCTGGACGCAACAGGTCCAGTCCTTTCCCGCTGCCGTCCGTGCACCGCTGACGGTAACCGACCAAGCGTTACCAGCCGAGCCGACCCTCCTGGCGAATGGATCGTCCCAGGAACTCTGAGGGCACGCTCAGCGGCTGCACGCCTCCCGCGTCGGATTCATCGTTCTCCCATGAGGCGCGATCACGAGAGCTTTCGTGCTGCAGAGATCCTCATCGCTCGGCAGGACGAGATCATCGCGCGCTGGGAGCGTGAGGTCCGTGCGCACGTTTCGGCGGCGAGGCGCGAGTCGCGCGCAGTCATCGTGGACACGATCCCGGCCTTTCTTCGCAGGCTGGCCGAAGCACTGTCTCCTCGTCATCCGCGTTCCACCGCGGCGGAAGGTACGACGATCGCTCAGCAACATGGCAGCGAGCGTGTGCGAGTGACCGGCTACGGCCTGAGCGACGTGATACGCGAGTACCAGCTCCTGAGAGACGTCCTCCTGCAAGTGCTGAAAGACGGAGGGTCGTGCAGCGATGCAGTGAAGGCGGGCGTCGTCACATCCATCGACGCCGCCGTGCGCGAGGCCTGCGATGCATTCGTCTCGGCCGCGCATGCTGTCCGCGAGCGAATCATCATGACGCTCGCCCACGATCTCCGGGGGCCATTGAGCGCTGCGCGGGCGGGCACTTCGTTGATTCTTCGCCGCCCCGAGGACGCTTCGGTCCCCAGGTGGGCTGCGCGCGTCGACGACAACATCGACCGCATGGACAAGATGATCCGCACGCTCCTGGATGTGAGTCGCGCCGGGACGGGATCCCGCCTCACCCTCGAGCTCGCGCCATGCGACGCGGTCGCCGTCGTGCGGAACGTCCTCGACGCGCAGAGGCTCGCGCACGGCGACCGCTTCGTTCTCAGGTCGCCAGAACAGGTCACGGGTCAGTGGAACTGCGACGCGCTCAGCCGTGCAGTGGAGAACCTGGTTTCAAACGCCATGAAGTACGGCGATCCCATCCGCCCCGTCACGGTCTCCGTCAGGCGAGCTCACGACCGCGCGATACTGAACGTCCACAATGAGGGTTCCGTCATTTCGCCGGAGGACCGCGAGACGCTCTTCGACATGTATCGCAGGGCACCTAGCAGTGATCGGAGCAACGTACGGGGGTGGGGACTCGGTCTCGCCCTGGTGAAAGCGGTCGCCGAGGCGCACGGCGGCACCGTCGATGTGGACAGCCTGGCCGAAACGGGGACCACGTTCACGATCGACTTGCCGATCGATGCACGCCCGTTTCAGGCACAGGGGAGCACGAGGATCTGATCACCCAGCGAAGCAGGCGAACACCGACGCGGATGGCGGTGGGGCCGATGCGCGCCCGGAACTGCCGAGGGCCGAGCCGAGCATCAGGTCTCATCCGGGATGTCTCCGGAGAGGAGCCTCGGGATCAGCCACGGCTTGCGGACGAGCAGCTGCGAGATGGGCGGGTTCACGTCGGCCCCCTTTCGCGCCTTCGCTGGCGACTCGGGCCAGGTGAACGGCAGCTCCACCACGGTTCCTGGCGCGCTCGCCGTCTCCAGCACCTCGAGCGCTGCGCGCAGCACCGCGCGCTGGCCCTCGTCATCGTGCGGACGCCCCATCGGGCGGGACATCGGGTGTGCGATGGCGGCCAGCCGAGGAACGCCGACCGCAGCCGTGAAGGTTGGGATCATCGAGAGCGAAACCGTCGCGATGCCCCTTGCCTCGAGCACCCGCTGTACCAGTCCCACGGACCGGCAGCGGAAGGGTCAACTCGGGACGAGGACTGCCACATCGACACCCTCCTCCTTCATCCGCGAGGCGATGGCCGGCGCCGTGACCTCCTCGAGCTCCCGGGGCCGGAGGATGTACCCCATGATCGAGTAGTGCGAGCGCGCCACGCCGCCGACGACCCCGTCGGGGGCGAGTTCCTCGAGTCGCTGCGCCGGGAGGACAACGTCGAGGTCCTCCTCTCCGAACCGCGGGTCGATGTGCATGTGGTACAGGCGGACCTCCGCGGCCTTCGTGCCGTGCGGAACGACCCGGAAGCTTGGGTCACCCCACCACGGGTTCTTCCGCTCTCCTTCCTGGTCGAACGGCACGTCGCCGTTCAGCGCGATCCCCGCCGAGCTGACGAGCGCGATCGTGGAGCACTCGACCAGGTGACGGATGGGGCAGGCGGGCGGTGAGCTACCGGCGCGACGACTTCGGGCGGCTCGAGCTGATGGCAGGTCCGACGGTGGGCGGTGCTGGTGTGAGCTACCGCTACGACGCGCGGGCGAACGTGGTGTCGCGCCAGAGTTGGGATCTCGCCACCGTCCCGGAAGTGCACTTCCTGGCCGGCCCCTGGTTCAGCCACGCCGGCGTACAGATCGGCCCCTCGTCTGGCGACCATGTTTGTTGGCCACGCCTTCGCTCGTGGCCGGCAGAGTGGGGAGCGCCTTCGCGCGCGCCATCGCCTTCGCTGCGCGGCTCTCCGCCGTCCTCGCCTCGGCCTCCGAGGTCGCGGCCTCGCGCTCCGCGACTGCGGCGAACTGCTCCGCCAGCGTCGCGTCGAACTCGCGCAGTCCGGCCGACACGCTCCCCGCAGGACTCGCCGCTGCCTCGGCGCGGGTCGCGTCAGCGACCGCCCTCGACGCGGCGGCCTTCCTCCGCGAGACCGCTGCCTGTGCTCGCATGGCAGCCGCGAGCCGAGCGTGAGCCAGCGCAGTGCGGCGGGCTGCGTGCTCGCTCTCGCTCCGTCCCACGCGCTCGGTCGTACCCCCCTCCCCGTGAAAGCGCAACAGGAGTCCCGACCCAGGCTTCCACGCGGTCGTAGCCGGGCTAGCCGGCGCGAGCGCGCGGAGCCACGACCCGCAGGAGCAGTCACATGCCCGTAGCGCAGCAGCTCGCCGCCCGCGACCTCCAGGCCGGCGATGTCATCCACCTCGGCGGCGCCCGCGCGCACGTCACCGCCGTTCGCCGCGACGGAGCCCTGGTCGTAGTCGGGGTCGAAGAGCTGGGGGCCTTCCTGACGTACGACGGCGGGCACCCCGTGACCCTGCTTGCCCGCCCCGAGGCGCACGACGCGCAGAGGTTGGCGCAGCGCCGACTGCGGATGCGCGAAAGCCGGCTCGATGGGGTGCCGAACGACAGCAGAAATCGAGCCGCCGCGGCGTAGGAGAGGCGCTGAGCGGCCACCCCCTCACCGCAGTACCCCCGGCGCGCTGCGTGGCTCCACGGGCCTCCCGCGCGCCCTCGGGGCCATCCACAACGGACACGGAGAAGAGCAGGACCGAGACGAGGGATGACGAGCACGACGGGCACGGCGGAGAACCGGGCCGCGGGCGCCAGATCACCGGCAGGCCGCGCCGCGACGCCCAGGTGGACGCGCTCATCGCCGGCCTGCTCCAGGGGCTGAGCGTGCCGCAGGCGGCAGAAGCCGCCTCGCTGGCGCGGTCCACGGGGTACGGGCTGCTCCAGTTGCCCGAGGTGCAGGACCGGTTGCGTCAGGCGCGCGGCGAGGCGCTGGCGACGGCGTCGCGGAACGCGGCAGCGCTGGCGGCCGAGGCGGTGGGCGTGCTGGCGGAGCTGATGCGCGCCAGCGGCTCAGACGGCGTGCGGCGGCTCGCGGCCGACAGCCTGCTCACGCACGCCTCACGGCTCGCCGCGGATCAGGAGATGGAGGCGAGGGTCGCGGAGCTGAACGCGCAGCTCGACGTCATGCTGGGCGCGCGGGGCTGATGCGGGCTGCCATGGCGAGGGCAAGGACGAGCAGCGCGGCGGCGCGAGTGGCGAGGCTGGAGGAACGCGTCGCGGAGCTGCGGCGTGCGAGGGCCGGGGACCAGGGGCCGGTGTTCGCGTACGCGGATGATGACGAGGCGGAGGTGGAACGCTACGTCGTCGCGCTGGAGCGAGCAGGGGCCGAGGCGGTGGTGGTCGTGCGCAGCTTGGCGGCGCGCCCGCCCGGCGCGCCACCTCTGGGCACTCCGGGAGCGAGGGGCAAGTAGACGAAGGGGTTGGTGCCCTCGTCGGGCGTTTTCCCTGCGAGCGGATCGGGCGTACATTTTCCCGAGGATGGACCCCGCAGAGATCGAGAGGGAACTCCGGCGCATCCGGGCGCGCGCGGCGGACGCGCGCAAGGCGAGCCAGCGGGTCGATGCCTGCGTCGCGCGCACCGGCCGTGTTCAGGGCCGGATCAGACTCGCTCTCCGTCGTGCAACCCGAGCGCTGTTAGAGGCCGATCGGCTGGACCTGGGCGTGCCCTACTAACAGCCCCGCGTGCGAGGGGTCGAAGCAGCGCCGGCAAGGGAGCCGACACCCCGCCGCTCACCCCAGCCGCGAGCCGTGGCGCCTCCCTGCCGGTGATGTGCCGTGCGAGCCGGCGTCAACATGATCGCCCGCGTTGTCACGCGGGCGAGCGACTCCATCGTTTGTCTGCGACGAGGACCCTCCACTTCGTGTGCGGGCACTTGGCGCATGACCCCGCGGTCGGTCGGCTGGCCGCCTCCGGGGCCTCTATCATGATGAACCCCTAGTAAAACGGGAGGAGCCGCGGTGCGGCCCCTCCCGTTGCGGATGCGGCTCCCCACGCCCGAACCGCCCGCGGAACGTCTCCCCGGCACGCGTACACCACAAGTCCAGGCGCGGGTGGGAACCCACCGAGAGCGCAAACCTCGTTTGACGTGCGGTGTACGCGGCGAGGCAAGGACGAGGAGCGTCTGGCAACCGGCGCTCCTCGTCACCGGAAGGCCCTCGCGCCGCTCTGGAGGGTGTGAAGCCGCGCGTCATCGGGCGCACCCGAAGCGAGCCGACCCGGCAACGGCGATGGTAGCACGGCAGGGCAGCGATCCACTGAACGTCACGGTGCCGCTGGCGCGCTGACTCTTGTGGGCGCGGTCGTCAGCCGCGGCCCACCGCAGCGCGCAACCCGTCACAGCCGCTCGCACCCCACCGCGGCTTCAAGCTGACGGGGCCCACGCGTCGGTGGACCTGAGAGCCCGTCGGCGGGCCGGCGCTGCGGCTTACCCGCCAGGGAGCGCGCCCACCTCGACCAGTAACTCCTCCACGATGAACCGCAGCGCCATGTTCAGCATGCGCGAGTAGCCCACCACCGTGTCGGCCGGGAGCCCCAGCGTCCTCACCTTCTCTCGCACGGCAGCCTGCGCGGCTGCGTCCGCGAAGAAGAACCGCGTCCGCTCCATCGACTCGCCCAGCGACATGTAGGCGTGCTCGCTTTCGGGGCGGCGTGGCGTGGTCGCGAAGTGGCGCTGGTAGCCGCCCGTGATGGAGGATCCCCCGTACCGGTAGTGGAACGCGAGGCTGTTCCTCACGTCTCCGTAGTACTTTCGCGCCCTCCGCTGGTCGCGGTGAGCGTTCGCGAACCGGATCTGGGCTTGATCCGGCGAAGTGGACACCGACCGAAAGGGAGATACGGTGAGTCGCGTAGTGAACCTGTCTGCCGAGCCGGATCAAGCCCAGACGGCGAACGCTACCAGACGACGCCAGAGCCGATTCCTTAGGACATCGAAGCGCTACCCCGCTGCTCGATGTGAACGCTGCGACGCGCGTCGACTCGCCGGATCCATGAAGTCGTTGCTGCGCACTCTCACGTCTCGGAGCGCGCCGACTTGACCCGTCTACAGCTTCACACCTCAGGATTCACGACCGTGCCGGCGACGAGTCGCATCCCGCGGCGGCGCGCCGGGACGGGAGGACGCACATGGAGCTCGAGAACGTGGGGATGACGAAGGTGGAGTGGGTCAGGATCTTGCGCGCGGCGGGACTCGACGACGCGGGGCTCGACGCCTGGCACCGCGAGCTCGAGCGCAGCGCGCCGACGTCGCACGAGGCGCTGCTGCGTTGGCTCGGTATCCCGTCCGACGAGGTGGCCCGCATCCGCGCCGCGTCGCGCTAGGCTGGCGGGACGATGGAAACGGTCGGCCGGCTGGCGCGTAGGTTCGGGCTCTCGCGGAGCACGCTGCTCTACTACGACGGGCTCGGACTGCTGCGCCCGTCCGGCCGGACCGCCGCCGGCTACCGGTGGTACGACGCGCGCGATGCTGCCCGCCTCGAGCAGGTGTGCCGGTACCGCGCCGCGGGCGTTCCGCTCGCCGACATCAGGCACCTGCTCGAGTCGGACGCGGGCGGAACGCGCGGACACGGGACCGCAGCGGCGGCGGTGCTCGAGCGACGACTCGCGGCGCTGAACGCCGAGATGGCGCGGCTCCGGGCGCAACAGGAGACGATCGTCCGCATCCTGCGGCGACCTTCGCTCCGCCGGCGATCGCGCGCGCTGGGCAAGGCGGCGTGGGTCCGACTGCTCCGCGCGGCCGGCCTCGACGACGCCGGGATGGATGCCTGGCATCAAGAATTCGAGCGCTTCGCGCCCGAGTCGCACCAGGACTTTCTCGAGGCGCTCGGCCTCCCACCGCGCGAAATCGCGCGCGTCAGAGCTTGGTCTCGCCGGCGCGCGAGTGCACTGCCGGCCGCAGCGCCGCGGTCGCGCGTCAAGTGAGGCTCGCGCGTGGGGCCGCGCCTTCATGGGCGCGTGCCGTAGTGTCGGCGAGACCGCATTCAGCCCCAAAGCCACGTTCGGGAAGGATCTTCTGCACGCGTCCCAGAGTCTCGGCTGGAGGGCAATCCCGATCCTCGTCTCACTGGGCGTCCCCGCGTTGTCGCGAGCGAACTGGACGCTGAGCGCACTCTGGCGCTGGCACCTGCTGCGCACCGACTCGAGCGAACCGCTCAGCCAAGCGGCAATGGAAGGAGGCGTTCGGTGCAATGGGATGATGTTGGCAAGGGAGACGGGTAGTGGGTGTGTGCCAGCGTTGGTGTGACCGTCGGTCTCACGCTTCCGTGGCCCGCCTCGCGCACTATATCCCCGGAGTCAACCCGCATAGCTGCTGCCGTTTCGTACGCTGGACGGATCTACTGGTAGTGATGCTCAGCCCCGAGTGGGCGCGCATCGGAGGGGAACCATGCGACGCGAGCTTCTCGGGGCGCGGTGCGGTTCTTGGGCGGGCGTGCTGGTGACGTTGGGCCTGACCCTCGCGTGCGGCAGTCGTGGTGGCGGCGGCGGTGGCGGTGGCGATGGCGGTGGCGATGCGCAGACGATGCTGCAGAAGCTCGGCGTGCCAGCCTCTCAGCCGCGGACGGACTCCGACACGCTCCAGCCGTTGCGGGAGAAGACCTTCGTCTTCCATCCGGACAGCCAGTTGTATTTGTCCGGGTTGACGACCTATCCCGCCGCCTTCGGGGCCGCCTACGGAGGGAAGCACCAGATCCTTCTGGACGATGGCCTGAACGGCTTCAAGCCGCTCTTCTCGACGGACGCCACGGACTGGTTCACGTACGAGTCCACCTCCACGGCGGCCGACCTGAGGGGAGAGGGGCAACAGGAGGCAGTGGTGTTCTACAGGAACCCCACCGCGACCCCTGCGCCGACGGCGTTCCTGCGCGTGACCGGCCGCGACGTGGCAACGGGGCAGTTCTACGAGAAGGGTCCGTATCAGATCCAGGGCAATTTCACGTTCGGCCATCCGCTGCCCAGCCAAGACGGCTCCTGGAACAATCTGCAGATCGTCGCCGCGGATCTCGACAGCGACGGGGCGGACGAGCTCGTCATCGCCACAGGGAAGACGGTGCGCCTGCTGAAGTACGACGCGCCCTCCGACCGATTCAACATCCTCGATGAGGTCTCTTACCGTCCCGGTCTGAGCGACGACCAACTCACGACCGTGGCGGCCGGCGACGTGGACACGGACGGCGTGCCCGAGATCGTGGCAGTGAATGGCGCCTACAGTGAATCAATTCACGCCCAGTACATGATCTACAACTTGATTGGGGGCAAGCTCGTCGAGAAGGAAAGCGGGACGGTCACCGAGACGAACGAAGCGGGCGGCAAGGACTACGCTTTCGCCCGGCCCTCCATCGGGGATCTGGACGGCGACCATATCAATGAGATCGCCTTCGTCGGTGAGGCGCCCAACTTCATCACGAGCGGAATGCTGGTGACCGGCACCCAGGGCGCGAACGTCTGCACACTGCTCAGCCCTTGCGAGTGCACGTCCACCAGCCCCTGCATCGTCGACCACCAGCTCGCCGTCACCGTGTATCACCACGATTCCAAGACCCGAACTCACCTGGCCCTGACCTCGAAAGAGTATGCAATGGACTCCGGGGGAATGCCGGTGGCAGCCGTTTTCAAGCCGGACGGTGATCCCACGAAGAACGCGCTGCTCGCCAATACCTACGTCCTGCAGCTCCAAGGCAGCAAGCTCGCGTGCATGTGGGGCAACGGCTCGTGCCAAGTCCTCACGCCAGCGTTCGGAGACCGGGTAACCGTGGGCAACTTCAACAACGACGGTCGGGATGGCGTGGCGTACGTCGACGCCGGCGGCTATCTCGAGATCTGGTCGTACAATGTGCAGGACGGGAAATTCGAGCAGACGAAGACGTGGCCGCTGTACGCCTACGGAAGCACCACGCTGACCGCGGTGAACGCGCACCGAGATAGAAACCTGGTCCTGCAGTACAAGGATTACGAGCTCCTCTACTCCAACCCGCGGGTCCTGGCGGTCCTGGTCTCGCCGCCGGTCTACCAGGGACAGGACGCGAACGGGACCGGCAACACGACCATCGAGTGGGAAGCCGGCACGCAGGTGAGCACCACGAAGGCGAAAGGCTTCTACGCCGGGCTGAGCCTGGGGTTCGAGGCCGAAGCCCCGATCTGGGGCAGCGCCGCCAAGGAGCAGTTCAAGCTCAACGTCGACGTCTCGATGGACTGGAACTTCACCGACGGGGGAACGCAGTCGGTCGCCACCTCGTTCTTCACGGGATCGGGCGAGGACCAGGTGGTGTTCGTCTCGGTCCCTTACGACATCTACCACTACACCGTGGTGAGCTCACCCGACGGGAAGGCGGGCTACGATCTCGCCATCCAGGTTCCCCGCAACCCGGTGATCAAGCAGTTCGACCTCGATCTGTTCAACTCGATCGTTCCGGAGGCGTACCGGGTGCCGGACCAGGCGTTCAACCCGGCCACCGGCAAGCGTCACGCTGCGTACGACCCATGGAGCTACGCGACGCACGCCGAGATGTAGAGCATCCTGCCGATGACCGCGAGCGGCACCGCGACGGATGCCAAGGGAACCACCTACACGAAGCTCGTCCCGACCAACGCCAGCCTGGGCGGCTTCCGCACCCCGGACGAGCTCATCTTCTCGGTGGGCGTCGCCAACAGCGGCGGTTCTGGCCTCAGCCTGGCGAACGGCACCTCCAGCGGGTACGGCTCGGAGTTCAACCTGCAGGTCGGGGTCGAGGGCCAGGAGGTTCGCGGCGGCGTCTTGGTGGGCGAGCGGGCAGGCTTCCACTACGGCTACTCGAGCTCTTACGACACGACGAAGCAGACCACGGTGAGCGGCCAGGTCCCCCCCATCCCGATCTCGATGAAAGACACGCTGCGGCAGTACAGCGTCGGCCTGTTCGCCTATCCGTATCCGAACGACAGCACGGCGCAGTACATCGTGGTGAACTACTGGGTCGAGTGATGCTGGTGTGCGCGACGCTCCCAGAGGCTCGCCGCTCGGCCGCGGCACGTGCACCCGGCTACGCGCTGAACTCGAAACTCTCAGACAACGTGCGTCGCGCGCCCCCGCAACCACGGCCATCTGCTACGGCAGACGGCACCGAACGGCCGCCCACCAGGGCGGCCGTCGTGTTTCTGAGCACATCTCGGCCTCGCTCGGCCGAACGCGTCGCTCCGCGCAATACCCGAGATCGAATCGAGCACGCGCGGGTGGGTCGAGCCCTATCCGCCGCGCATCGCGGCCGAAGCGATCCATGTCGGTCGCAGGCGCCCGACCGCGCCCGTGGTGTCAGGTCGCATCGCGATACCAGGCGAGGTCCACGTCGGCCGCCCGGTTCCGTAGCGGCACGAGAGCTTGGTAGTCCGCCGAATGAAACCAGGCGAGCACCGCGTCCTCGTCGATGAATCGGATCACCACGGCGCGATCGTGCGGGAGCTCACCCGCGAGCGGCGACCCTGCCTCTCCCCGAAACAGAATCTGAGCGTCGAACGGCGCTAGCGAGCGCCCGACGCCCGCCACGTACTCCCTCCACAGCTCCGGGTTCTTCACCGTCATTCTTCCAACGAGATAGGCAGCCATCGTCCCTCCGGCGGCGTCACGACCGCCCCAGCTCCTGGCCCGTTGATTCACGAGCCCGCCATCCATCGCTCGTCACCCTCGGGGAGGCGGACCGACCACGTGCAGACCGTGTGCCGCGGCACGCCCATCGGCCCTGGGCGCACGCGCGCGCTCAGCACCCCGACAAAGGGGACGGCTTGTCTCGAGAACTGGTCGAGAATGCGGAGCGGTGGTCGACTGCGTCCATCCCGGGAGGATACGGCCGGGGCGTTCGGCGTCGTGCGCGTGCGCGACGGCGCGGCGCACCTCCGGTCGAGCCGCTTCGCGTCGACCATCACCTTCTCCGAGTGGACGTCCACGATGGCGTCGAAGGGGAGGCAGGAGTCGCCGCCGTTCTCGATGTTGACGAAGAGCCGCGTGCGGCCGCCCGGGCAGACGTCGCGCACGGTGCCGTACTCCTCCCCGCCGTCGCGAGCGAAGACCTGGAAGCCCACCCGGATGCTCTCCTGCCACCTGCCGCTGCTGGCCATGGCTGCGTCGTCGCGCCCATCTGGGCGCGAGCAGGTCGTTGAGGTGAGCAGGCCCGCGCGCGGCGCATCCCGCTCGGCCCGTGCGCGTGGAGTCCCGCGTGCGTCCGTGGTCGCTGTCGGCGAACTCGGCGATCTCCAGCCTATCGCCGCACGTCTGCCGCGGGGGCGCGACGCGCGGGCGTCGAGGGACGCTGCGCCACCCATACTCCGGCGACGACCAGGGCTGTGGCCGCGAAGAAGCCGACGCCGGGGCGCTCACCCAGCAGGAGCACGGCGAACGCCGTGGCGAGGAGCGGCTGGAGGTACGAGATCGTGGCGACGCGCGAAGCCGGGAGCCACTTCAGCGCGTGGGCGTAGATGAGGTAGCCGGCGAGCGACGGGCAGGTGCCCATGAACGCCACGCCGAGCCAGGCGGTGGGCGTGAGGCTCGTGAGCGGGTGGATGAGCACCTGCCAGACGGTGAACGGCAAGAGCAGCGCGGCCCCGCCGACGTAGCCGACGACGTTCAAGGTCGTCGCGCCGAACTCGGATGCGGCGCGCTTCCCGAAAACGGCGAAGCCGGCGAAGAGCACGGTCGACGCGAGGACGACCAGATCGCCGGCGAGGGTGGCCTGGCTGACCCCCGGGGCGGTTGCAGCGTGCGCTCTGGCGAGCTGGAGCACCACCACGCCCAGCAGCGCCAGGACGCCGCCCACGAGCTTGCGGCGGGTGAGCGCCTCGGTGCCGATGGCGGCGCTCCCGAGCAGCACGAGGATCGGCGTCAGCGCGGCGAGGATGGCGCCGTGCGCGACGCTCGTGAGCGCCAGGCCGACCACGAAGAGCGCCTGGTTGCCGACGATGCCGCCTGCGCCGATGGCGAGGAGTCGCGGGAGGTCGTGGAGGGTCGGCCTCGGCCTTGGCTTTCGCCGACGCTCGGCGCGCGGCCGGCTCCGAAGCCAGGTGGCCCATCCCGCCATGAGGCCCCCGGAGACCATCGTGCGCAGACAGACGACGAGGAAGGCCGGCGCGTCGCGCACGGCGGCCTTCGCGATGACGTAGTTGATGGACCATATGAGCAGCAGGAGCAGGAGCAGCGCGTAGAGCTTCGTGCGCGACGGCCGATCCTCGTCGGTGGACGGCGGGTTCGCCTGGACGAATCCGGTGGACGGCTGCGCTCGAGCGCTCGCGCGCCCGGGCGCGCCCTCGAGGAGCGCTGGCCTCTGCTTCATCTTGCGGCGAACCTCCGGGGTACGTGGTCCGGGAACGTGGTTCACCCATACCTCTCGCCTGACCCTCACGCCGCCCATCGAACCCCGGTGTCGTGGCGCGCGCTCGCGCGGAGGGGGGCGCGCTGCGCTCACCGGAACCGCACGGCCTCAGCCGAGGCGATGCTCGGGCATGGCGACGCTCGGACGTTACGTTCTGCGTCGCCCGGAGGACTCATGTCCACGCCACGTGACGTCGCGGTGGTCGTCGGAAGCCTGAGGAAGGAATCTTTCACACGCAAGGTCGCGCTCGCCATCGGGGAGTTGGCCCCATCTTCACTGAAGCTCTCCGTCGTCGAAATCCGCGACCTGCAGCTCTATGACCAGGACCTCGACGGCGAAGCGCCGCCCGCCGCATGGGTCGCGTTCCGCGAACGCGTCCGTCGCGCCGACGCCGTGCTGTTCGCGACGCCCGAGTACAATCGCTCCGTCCCGGGCGTGCTCAAGAACGCCATCGACGTCGGATCGCGGCCGTACGGTAAGAGCGTCTGGTCCGGCAAGCCCGCGGCCGTTGCGAGCGTCTCGCCCGGCACGCTCGGCGCGTTCGGTGCGAACCACCACCTTCGGCAATCGCTCGTGTTCCTCACATGCCGGTGCTCCAGCAACCGGAGCTGTATCTGGCGAACGCCGGGAATCTGCTCGACGGCAACGGCAAGCTCGCGAACGAGGGCACGCGTGAGTTCTTGCGAAAGTTCGTCGAGGCGTTCGCGGCATGGATCGAGCGGACGGCGCGCCGTGCCTGAGCGTGCTGCAAGGTCACTCGACGATCGCGTGGCGGGTATGGGCTCGATCGTTTCCAGTTCCTGGAGCGTGCGCAGCCGGGCACGATCTCCAGCCGGCGAGCCGCCTCCAGGTAGGTGTCCGGCGCCGGCGTGCCCCGGGGCACGGTTTCGCCGAGGACGGCCACCGGGATGACCTTCTCCAGCCCGGTGGCGCGCAGGACGTGATGGCTGAGGGTCGTCATCGATTCCGAGGTCAGAGCGACCGGGAACGCGCTCACCATCCGGTGCACCGCCTCGACCGCGCCGGGGAGGAGCGGGAGGTGGCGCTCGGCCGTGGCGTTCTGGGCTGCCCGCGATTCGAGGGGCGCGCGAGGGGCGACCGAGCGGCCCTTGCTGTGCAGGCGCGTGCGTATCACTCGGACAGGTAAGAGTGGGAGGTCACCATGCGCATCACGAGCAAGGGCCAGGTGACGATTCCCGTGGAGCTCCGAGAGAAGACGGGGCTCCTCCCCGACACCGAGGTCGAGTTCGAGCTGGACGGGAAGGGTGTGCGGATCCGGCGGGCGAAGGCTCCCCGCCGACACGGGCGCGGGGCGGCGGCGGTCGGCCGCCTGCGGGGCAGGGCGACGGTCAAGATGAGCACCGACCAGATCATGGCGCTCACGCGCCCTGAGTGATGGCCGTCCTCGTCGACAGCAACGTCATCCTCGACGTCGCCACGGACGACCCCACCTCGGGAGCGTGGTCGGCCGAGGCGCTGACGCGCGCGGCCGACGAGTCGATCCTCATCATCAACCCGATCGTCCTCGCCGAGGTCTCGGTCGCCTTCGCGCGCGTCGAGGACCTCGAGCAGGCCCTCCCGCCCGAGCTCTACCGGCGCGATGCCCTCCCGTACGAGGCGGCGTTTCTGGCCGGGAAGAGCTTCCTGGCGTATCGCCGGCGCGGCGGGCGGCGCGCGAGCCCACTTCCGGATTTCTACATCGGAGCACACGCCGCCGTGGCCGGCCACCAGCTCCCCGGCGGGAGCGCGTCCGCGCCTACCACCACGGCAATCTTCGCGAGGCGCTCCTGGACGGCGCGGAGCAGGCGCTCGAGCGCGGGGGCGCGGGCGGCCTCGCGCTGCGGGCGATCGCGCGGACCGTGGGCGTCACGCACACGGCGGCGTACCACCATTTCCCGGATCGCGAGGCGCTCCTGTTGGCGGTCGCAGCGCGCGGCTTCGAGCGGTTCGCCGCCCGACGAGCGCGGTTTCCAGGAGATGGGTGTCACCTATGTGCGGTTCGCCGTGGAGCACCCGGCGCTCTTCCGGCTCATGTTCGGGCCGGAGGCGGCGCGCGGCCGCGCCCGTGACGGATCGCTGCGCGAGGCGAGCGACCGCGCGTTCCACGTCCTGCTCGACGGCATGCGCCGGGTCGCTCCGCGCGCCGGCGAGGACGAGGTCCGGCGGCGAGCCGTGGGCGCCTGGTCGGCGGTGCACGGCCTCGCGGCGCTGCTGCTCGACCGGCAGCTCGAGGACGCGGGCTTCTCGGCGGACGATCCGGAGCGCGCGGCGCGGCGAGGTGCTCGGCGGAGGGCAGCGTCGCTAGGAACGACGACGCAGGCTCCGCGGAATGCGCCGACGGCTGCCCGCCACGCGGCCCTCGACGGCCTCTTCTCTCCCACATGGCCCTACGAATTCACTTCAGGCGGGCGTTCGACGGCGGGAGGCACCCGAGTTGCATGGCGGCGCTCGATTGTGCGAGGTTGCGCGCGCGCGACGCCGGGACTGGGTGAACGGCGCATGGTCTTCGCACCGGTCGTTCCGCCGCGCAACCGATTCGCTCGAGTGTCGTAAGTCCCCGCTCCGCGGGTGGAGGCAAGCGTGTACACGGATTTTTCGAAGCTTCGGAACATCGGGATCTCGGCGCACATCGACAGCGGGAAGACCACGCTGACCGAGCGGATCCTGTTCTACACGAACCGGATCCACGCCATTCACGAGGTGAAGGGCAAGGACGGCGTCGGCGCCACGATGGACTCGATGGATCTCGAGCGCGAGCGCGGCATCACGATCGCGTCGGCGGCGACCCACTGCCAGTGGAAGGGGCTCCACCTCAACATCATCGATACCCCCGGCCACGTCGACTTCACGATCGAGGTCGAGCGGTCGCTGCGCGTGCTCGACGGGGCGATCCTCGTCCTCTGCTCGGTCGCCGGCGTCCAGAGCCAGTCGCTCACCGTCGACCGGCAGATGCGCCGCTACAAGGTCCCGCGCCTGGCGTTCGTGAACAAGTGCGACCGCTCCGGAGCGAACCCGCTCCGGGTGAAGGACCAGCTGCGCGAGAAGCTGCAGCACAACCCGGTGCTCATGCAGCTCCCCATCGGCCTCGAGGACAAGTTCGAGGGCGTCGTCGACCTCGTCACGATGAAGGCGGTCCGCTTCGGCGGGAAGGACGGCGAGGTCATCACCGAGTCCGAGATCCCGGAGTCGATGAAGGCCGAGGCGGCGAAGGCGCGCGAGGAGATGCTCGACGCGGCTTCGATGTTCTCCGACGAGCTCACCGAGGCGATCCTGGAGGATCGCGTCACCGAGGACCTCGTCAAGGCCGCGATCCGGAAGGGCACGATCGAGCTGAAGCTCACGCCGGTGTTCATGGGCTCCGCCTACAAGAACAAGGCGGTCCAGAAGCTCCTCGACGGCGTCGTCGACTACCTCCCGGATCCCACCGAGGTGGTGAACGAGGCGCACGACCTCACGAAGGACGAGGAGAAGGTCGTGCTGTCGATCGACAACGGCAAGCCGACGGTCGCGCTCGCCTTCAAGCTCGAGGACGGCCGGTACGGTCAGCTCACCTACCTGCGCATCTACCAGGGCAGGCTCTCGCGCGACATGTTCATCACGAACATGCGCACGAAGAAGGACCACCGCATCGGACGGCTCGTGCGCATGCACGCCGACCAGATGGAGGACATCGACTCCGCGGGGTCGGGCGACATCGTCGCGATGTTCGGCGTCGAGTGCAACACGGGCGACACGTTCACGGACGGCAAGGTCAAGGTCAACATGACCTCGATGCACGTGCCGGATCCGGTGATCTCCCTCTCCATCAAGCCGGTCGACTCGAAGAGCGAGGCCAACATGGGGAAGGCGCTCCGGCGCTTCACCCGCGAGGACCCGACCTTCCGCGCCGGCGTCGACGAGGAGAGCGCCGAGACGATCATCCGCGGGATGGGCGAGCTGCACCTCGAGGTCTACATCGAGCGGATGAAGCGCGAGTACAACGCCGTCGTGGTGGCGTCGCCGCCGCAGGTCGCGTACCGCGAGACCGTGAGCCAGCGCGCGGAGTTCTCCTACACGCACAAGAAGCAGACCGGCGGGTCGGGCCAGTTCGGCCGGGTGTGTGGTTACATCGAGCCCTGCGAGCAGGTGTTCGAGTTCGTCGACGACGTGGTCGGCGGCTCGATTCCCCGCGAGTTCATCTCGTCCGTGGAGAAGGGCTTCCGCTCGATGCTCGGCAAGGGGCGGCTCCTCGGCTTCCCGGTGGTGAACGCGCGCGTCGTCATCAACGACGGCGCGAGCCACGCGGTCGACTCGTCGGACATCGCCTTCCAGGAGGCCGCGCGCGGCGCCTGGCGCGAGGGCTTCGATCGCGCCAAGCCGCGGCTCCTCGAGCCGATCATGAAGGTCGTCGTCGAGACCCCCTCCGAGTTCTCGGGCGGCGTCCTCGGCGGGCTCATGCAGCGCCGCGCGACGATCATCGGCTCGCAGGAGGACGGCCTCCTGTCGCGGATCGAGGCCGAGGTCCCGCTGTCCGAGATGTTCGGCTACTCGACCAACCTCCGGTCCTCCACGCAGGGGAAGGCCGAGTTCACGATGGAGTTCTCGCGCTACCTGCCGGTCCCGGCGGCGATGGCCGAGGAGCTCATGGCGAAGGCCGCGGGCAAGAAGGCGGCCGAGGCCGGGAAGAAGTAGAACGGCCGGTGCCATGCACCGGAAGGAAGTGAACCTCCAGAGCCCGCTCCGGATCCTCGATCGCTGGATCCACGGCGGGCTCGGCAAGGGACGCCTCGGCGTCATCGCCGCGCCGCCGGGCGTCGGCAAGTCCGCGTGCCTCGCGCACATCGGGCTCGATGCCCTGCTGCGCGACCGGGCGGTGCTGCACGTCGCGCTCGGGCAGCCGGTGGCGCACGTCGCGGCGAGGTACGACGCGCTGTTCGACGACCTCGCCCGGCGCGTGGACCTCAGGGACCGCGTTGGCGTGCAGGAGTCCATGGCGCACCGCCGGCTCATCTGGGCGGTCGGCGAGGGCGGGTTCGGCGGCCCCGGGCTCGACGAGGCGCTCGCCGCGTTCCAGCGTCACCTCGGGCTGTGGCCCGCGGACGTCCTCATCGACGGCTTCGACTGGGACTCGCCGGCGGCCGCCGCGACCATCGCCGAGCTGAAGGCGAGCGCCGCGCGCTGCGAGCTGTGGATGACCGCGCGCATCAGCGCCGAACGGGGCGCGGCCGCGGACGCCGGGGCGCTGCCCGGCGGCGCGCTCGTCGACGTGGGACTCGTCCTCGCGCCGTGCTCGCGCCACGCACGGCTCACGCTGGTGAAGGACTTCGACCGGACCCCGGCCCCGGAGGCCTCGCTCCTCCTCGAGGCGCGGACGCTGCGCTTCCTTCGCCCGGACGAGGTCGCGGTCTCCGCCGAGCTCGACCCCGGCGACTTCACGCTCGTCGCGACGGGCTCCACCGGCGGCGAGGAGGAGTTCGGCAGCTGCGCCGAGCGCTGGGGTGTCGCCGAGGTGAACTTCACGTTCGCCGGGAGGGGCGAGCTCGCGCGGACGCGCGGGGTCGTGCAGCTTTCCGAGGACGAGCTCCGGCTGGGTGAGGTGAGCGCCGCCTACGTGAAGGTCCACCTCCACCGCACCTTCCACGACCCGGCGGGCCGCGTGCTCCGGGCGATCTGGCACCAGGTGAGCACGGCGGACGAGGTGTTCTTCGTGGGGTCGATCAACGCCGACAAGACCGTCCACGGCGGGACGGGGTGGGCGGTCGAGCTCGCCCGCCACTGGGGCAAGCCCGTCCACGTCTTCGACCAGGAGCGGAACGGCTGGTTCCGCTGGCGCGAAGGGAACTGGTCGCCGGAGGAGCCACCCGCCATCACGCGGCCGCGGTTCGCGGGCGCGGGCACGCGCACGCTGTCGGACCGTGGGCGCGCGGCGATCCGCGCGCTGTTCGAGCGGAGCTTCGGCGCGCCGCCGTCGTAGCAGCTTCGGGTGACCGGCGTCGCCGGAATTCAGCGCGGGTCAAACGAGCGCTCGCGCCGCCGCGACGATCCGCTCCACGCTCGGCAGCGCGGCGGCCTCGAGTGCACAATGCTTTGCCCCCAGCGACCAGATGGAGACGACCATGAACACGAAGCGGAAGTCGACCTCGGTGATGGCGATGGCAGTCGTGTCCGTGGTCACCGCCTGCGCTCACGGCGACCGGCAGGTGGTACGGCTCCAGCCAGGACTGGAGGTGGACCTCTCGCAGCTCGACCTGCACCGTCAATCGCTCGTCATCGAGCTTCACAAGGGCCAGGTCGTGCCACTCGACATCATCGTCGACGGGGACCTCGCGGCCACGCCGGCCGGCACCTCGGTGCCCGTCACGGTGAAGCGGGACTGCTTCCTCCGCGTGGACGACCGAGGCCTCCGCGTGAGCTACGACGGCCAGGACTTCGACAGCAAGAACCGGGTCCAGGGCTCGTTCCAGTTCGGCGTCGGCATGACGCGCGAGGGCACGCGGGCCACGCTGCGCGTCACGACTCCCGCCCGGTAGCTACTCGACACGGCCTGCCAGCGCGGCGCGCATCCCGTCTGCCGCGCGACGCATCGCCTCGGCGCCGCGTTCCAGGCGGAAGGGGCCGAGGCGAGGCAGCGCCGCGAGCGCGACGGCCTGGAGTCCCGGCCGCGCGGGGATGCGCAGCGCCGGGCTGCTCCTGCGGCGCCATGGCGAGCGCGACGCGATGTGGTGGTACAGCACGCGCTCGTCCGCACCGGCGCCTGCCAGGCCTGGCCGGTCGAGCACGCCTCCATCCAGGTAGAGTCGCCCGTCGATCCGGACGGGCTGGAAGAGGAACGGCGCCGCGCACGAGGCGTGGAGCGCCGGGGCGAGCGCGCCTCGGCGGAGCACCGCGGTTCGGGCCCCGAGCACGTCGAACACGGATACGGCGAGCGGGATGGGGCACTCCTCGAACGTCCGGGCAGGAGCAAGCGCCTCGAGGCGCGTCCGGAACAGGGCGCCGCGCAGCAGGCCGAATCCGGGGCCGACGTCCCAGAAGTGCTCCCGACGGAGCGCGACGAGTTCCTCACGGAGGCGCTTCGCGGGGAGGCCGGCGGCCCACAGGCCGCCCACCAGCGCGCCGGCGCTCGATCCGCAGATGCGGGCCGGCACGAGGCCCTCGTCCTCCAGGATCGAGACCACCCCGGCGTGCGCAAAGAAGCCGAAGAACCCGGACGACATCACCAGCGTGAACGGGGCGGCAGCCAGCCATTCGCGCAGCGTCGTCATGGCCGAGACGCTCAGGACCCCGGCGCGCCGTTCGCGAGGGCCTTCACCAAGCGATACAGGTACTCCGAGCCCTTGTAGAAAGCCTCGACGGAGAGGCGCTCATCCTTGCCGTGCGCGCGGTTGTCCTCCAGATCCGAGCGCATCCCGGAGTGCCCGTACGTGGGGATCCCCGCGGTCCGGAGGAAGCTTCCGTCGGTGGCGGCCGCCAGCAAGGTGGGAGCCACCGGCACGCCGGGCCAGAACCCGGAGGCCACCTGCTCGATGGTGTGGACGAGCACCGGGTCGATGGGGGAGGGCGGGCTCGCCGCGAGCGCGAAGGTGTTCGTCACCGAGACCTGTTCGTCGGCCACGACGCGCGCGAGCGCCTTCTGGACCTCCTCCACCGGCTGGCCGGGGAGAATGCGGCAGTTCACCGTCGCGCGGGCGGTCTGCGGCAGCGCGTTCGGGGCGTGGCCCGCCTCGAGGAGCGTCGCGACGCATGTCGTCCGCATCTGCGCGTTGAACACGGAATTGTCGCCGAGGCGGGCGACCGCCTCGGGATCCGGCCGGGCGCTCAGCAGCGAACGGATGTCCTCGGCGATCGCGGGCTCCTCGCGCGCGGCGGTGCGCTCGAACCACGCGCGCGTCGTCTCGTTGAGCTCGAGGGGGAATGCGAAGCGGGAGAGCCGTTCGAGCGCCGCGGCGAGGCGGTAGATGGCATTGTCCTTCGACGGCAGGGAGCTGTGTCCGCCCTTGTTCTTCACCTCGAGCACGAAGTGCGCCGAGACCTTCTCGCTCGTCTGGAGCGCGAGCAGCACGGGCTTGCCCTTGGCGTGCTGCACCGATCCGCCTTCGTTCAGCGCCAGCTCGGCATCCAGGAGGTCACGATGGTTCTTGAGGAGCCACTGCATGCCGAGGACGTTCGCGTCCAGGATCTCCTCGTCCGTCTCGAGGACGAGGATGACGTCGCGCGCCGGGACGAGGCCCTCGCGTCGGTAGCGGATCATGGCGGCCACGAACGCCGCGGCCATCGCCTTGTCGTCGCCCGTTCCGCGTCCGTAGAACCAGCCGTCCTTCTCGACGAGCCTGAACGGATCGGTGGTCCAGTCCGTGGCCTTCGCCTCGACCACGTCGAGGTGCGCCACCAGGAGGATGGGCCGGCGCGCGCCCGTGCCCCGGAGCCGCGCGACGAGGTTGCCCTTGCGCGGCGCCGGGTGAAACACCTGCACGTCCTTCTCGGCGAATCCCGCCGAGCGTAACCGCGCCGCCATCGCGTCCGCGGCGCGGCCGGTGTCGCCCGTCGCCGTGACGGTGTTGATCTCGACGAGTTCGCGGTACACGTCGCGCGCGAGCTGCGAATTCGGCTCGAGCTGCGCGTCGGCGGACCAGGCGCGAGCGGCGACGGCCAGCGATGCACAGGCACAGAAGGCTCGGAAGCTCATGCTCTCCCCCGCAGCTGTGAGTGGAGCCGAAGCTGAGCCGACGGCGCTGCTCTGCGCCGGCGCTCCGGGCCGGTCCCGCTTCTGGATGGCAGCCAGCCCCATAGAGCGGCTGCAGGAAGCCGCCTCTCGAACGCCGGGTCGACCCGAACGTGGCATCCGGGTCCCTCGCCGTCGTTCACGAATCGTGCGCTCAATCTGGGATCAGCGGCCTCACTTGTTCGGGGGTCTCGCCATGTGAGCCGTGCGGCAGGTGGGCTTGAATACGAGGCAGGCGGCGGGCGTCCTCTCCCCGGGAGGAGCCCATGGCCCAGGCGCTCCGTGCCGCGCTCGCGCTCGTCGCCCTGGCCGGGACGCTCCCGGCGCGCGGTGATTCCATCCAGTGCGACGGCGGCATCGTCTCGGTCGGCGACACGAAGCTCGATCTCCTCGGCAAGTGTGGCGCGGCGGCGCTCGAGGGTCAGCCGGTGGAGGTGGTACGGCTCGCTCCTCGTTCGCCGCGCGACGGTGGAGCGCGGGCGCGTCGTGCGCGTCGACACGGGCGGCTACGGCTACTCGAGCCCGGAGGAGCGCTGACGCCACCGGCCTCGCATCACTTCACGACGGCGACGGACGCGACCGGTCCGTGGCCGCGGTGCGCCTGCCCGAGTGCGTCGCGCTCGACGAAGGTGTCGATCTGGTAGCCCAGCTCGAACCGGACCTGGACCTCGCTCAGCCGGCCCAGCACCACGCCCGCCGCCGGTCGCACGGCGAGCCCGCCGTTGCCCGACGCGGCGCCGGTGCTCCCCAGCTCGTAGGCGAGCGCCGCGCCGAGATAGGGCGTCACGTCACCGCGCGCGATCGGGTAGTAGGCGCCGACGGAGAACATGAGGAGCCAGTCGCGGTCGCCGTGGTACTGCAGATCGAGCGTCTGGGACCACTGGAAGTCCACGGCGCAGTCGGCCATGAACGACCGGGCGTCGTACTGCCACGTGAACCCCAGCCCGGAGAGCATGGCGGTCCTGCCACGCCCGTCGCCGGGATCGGCATCGAAGCTGCCCGAGAGCCGCACGCCGAACAGCCGCGCCGCGGTCCGCCGCTGGTAGAGGCCCGGGTCCGCCTCGCGCGCCGTGACGGAGTCGATCTGCGCGAGCTCGCGCGCGGGCTCACCGCGCGCCATCCCCTCCGCCAGCCGCCGCAGCGCGGGCTCGAGGTCGTCGACGCCCTTGAGCGGGAGCTCGTCCACGTGGACGAGCGTCGGCCGCGGCGTGTCGGCGTAGGCGGCGAGGCGCGCCGTCCCGATCGCGCCGAGGCGGGAGATGCGCAACGTGACGGCCACGGGCGCGCCCGAGGCGCGCGCGGCGCCGACCGCCTCGGCCACCGTCGGCTCGCGCGTCTCGAACGCGGCGGGCGGCGCCATCACGACCAGGTAGCGGCCGGTGCCCTCCAGACGGGCGCGGAGCACGTCCGTCGCCGCCGCGAGCTCGCCGCCCTCGACGTTCGCTCCCGTCGCCGGCAGGAGCGCGATCACCTCCGTCGCGCCCGCGAGGGCGGGCGCGGCCAGCATCACGGCGAGGACGAGCGAGCGCATCGGGATTCCCCTCCCGGACCGCCCCGACACGGCCCTCGCGCATCATCGCATCCCGTTCGCCGGCGCGGGCGGCCGCCGCGCGGGCGCGGAGGTGGGGACGTGTGCTCGAGCGCACCACCTCAGAGCGGGAACGCCAGGACGACTCCCAGCATGCCGGTCGACGGGCTCGTCAGGTAGCCCACCTCGAGCCCGAAGCTCACCTGCCGCGCGGCGAGGCCGAACCCGACGGCTCCGTGGAACTTGAGCGCGTCGTCCTCGTTGAACACGATCCATGGGCCGATCAGGCCCTCGACGTACAGCCGCTGGAAGCGCGCGCGCAGCCGCAGGTCGATGGGCACGCCCACGCGGTCCGGGCCGGTGAACAGGGCGGCCCCGAACCGGCCGCCGACGGTCAGATGGCGCGCGATGGGCGTGTCCGCCGCGAGCGTGAGCTGGAACTCGCCCTGCTCCGGCTCGAGCAGGTAGCTCGCGCCGACGCCGAGCGAGACGGCCGCGTGCGCCGGCCGTGGCCCGGCGACGGCCGTGAGCGCTGCGAGCGCTGTGAGCGAGAGCATGACCTTCCGTGCGTGGCGCATGAGGTCCTCGGCGTCCGTGGAGTGGAGCCATGCAAGCACGCCGGGTGAGGGTGCGGCCAGGAGGCATGGGGAGTAGAGTGTGCCGCGGCGGGAGGGCGTGTACCGAGCCCGCCGACATCGGGCTCGCGACCGACGACGTCGCCGAGGGCGGTCGAGCACGCTGACCGTGCGTTCGGGGAGCCGCGGATGATCACGACACTGATGGTCACCGTCCTTGCCGCTGCGTCGAGGCCGCGGCCAACACCGTGTTCATCCTGCCGGTCGCGCGCTGGGCGGGATGGGCTGCGGTGGACTACAAGGTGCGAACGGGTCTCTTCGGGCTGTGCGCATCGGCCGAGATCTACGAAGCCATCAACCACAGAGACCAGGGCCTGCAAGAGCGCGGCAGCGTGATGATCCAACCCGAGTTCCAGGTCGCGCCACGGTGGGCGGTCCTCCTCGGGACGGGCATCGCATCGGTGGCGCCGCCGGGCGGGAGCTTCCTCGACGGGCCGGCGGCCATTCCGGTGGGCGCCGGCGTCTTCTGGCAGGCGTACCGGGGCGCCGTGATCCACGTCGACGCGACCGGGACGTTCTGGTTCGACGACGTCCTCGGGCCTTCGGACGGCAGCACCTCGCCACGCAGAATCATGCTGGGCGCTGCGCTGCGACTCTGACGGTCTTCGCGCACGCCGCGACGGGCCCTGGCGATGGCAGGCCGCCCCCGCTAAGAGGCGCAGAGATGAAGGCACGGATCGCGGTGGTGGGCGACTTCGATTCCCGGAACCCCACGCACGCGTTCACGGACGCGTCGCTCGAGCACGTGGGGCTCGCCCGGGAGTGGGTCGGGACCGACGCGATCGGCCCTGACGCTGCGTCGCGCCTCGCGCCCTTCCAGGGCATCTGGATCGCGCCGGCGAGCCCGTACCGCAGCATGGAGGGTGCGCTCGCCGCGATCCGGTACGCGCGGGAGAAGGGGGTGCCGCTCGTCGGCACCTGAGGCGGGTTCCAGCACGCGATCGTCGAGTTCGCGCGCAACGTCCTCGGGTTCCGGGGCGCCGATCACCAGGAGACGAATCCCGGCGCCCACGAGCTCGTGATCACGGCGCTGTCGTGCTCCCTGGTCGGCCAGCGTCGCACCGTGACGATCCGTCCGGGCTCGCGCGCCGCCGACCTCTACCGGGTCCCGTCGGCCGACGAGAACTTCTATTGCAACTACGGCATCGAGCCGGGCTGGGTGAGCCGGCTCGAGGCGGGCGGGCTCTCCGTCAGCGGCGTCGGGGACGGTGGGGAGGTCCGGATCGCCGAGCTGCCCGGGCATCCGTTCTACGTGACCACGCTCTTCCTCCCGCAGGCCCGGTCGACGCCGTCCGCGCCGCACCCGCTCCTCGTGGGATTCGCGAACGCTGCCCGAGCCTGAGTTCAGGCCCAGCGGGCGAGGAGCAGCCGGTTCACCGCGCCGGCCGCCTCCATCTGCACCATGTGCCCGGCCTGGGGGATCACCTCCACCCGAACCGATGCGGGCAGACCCGACGCGTGCGAGGCGGGGATGATGCGGTCGTCGGCGCCCCAGATCACGAGCGCCGGGACCGGCGTCGACGCCAGCGCGTCCCGGAGGAGCCGGCCCTGGGCGCCGCCCGGGAACAGGTTGCCCTGGAGCTTCCGCAACGCGGCCTCCACCCCCTCGAGGCGCTTGTAGCGGAGCACGTCCTCGACGAGCTGGCGCGTGATGAGCTTCTCGTCCGCGAAGAGCTGCGAGAGGTGCGGTCGGAGGGCGTTGCGGGTGGTCGCGCCCACGAAGCCGTCGAGGTAGGCGCCGTTGATCTCGCGGCCCAGCCCCGCGCTGCACAGGAGCGACAGCGAGCGGACGCGCTCCGGCGCCGCGGCGGCGATCGCGATCGCGACCGCTCCGCCGACGGAGTGGCCCACGAGGTGGACCGCCTGCACCCCGACCGCCTCGAGGAACGCCGTCGTGACGGCGGCGAGCTCCTCGAGCGTGCCGGCGCCCACGTCCTTCGTGGACTCGCCGTGCCCGGGCAGATCGAGCGCGTACACGGCGCGCTCCTCGGCGAGCGCCTCGTGGTTGAACAGCCAGGTGCCGAGGTCGCCACCGAACCCGTGGACGAGGAGCACCGGGTCGCCGCCGGCGCCGCGCCGGAGATACCGGATGCGGCGCCCGCCCACCTCGATCTTCTCCGGCTCGGGCGCGCCCCCGCCTCCGCCGCCGGCGCTCGGCACGAAGCTCGCCTGGAACGCGGCCACCGCCCCGTCGATCTCCTCCTCCGAGGCGGAGTCGTCGGCGACGATGGCGACGAGCGCGCCGACCGGCAGCACGTCGCCCTCGGCCACGAGCTGCCGCCGCAGGACCCCGGCCAGCTCGACCTCGAGCGCGCCGGCGATCTTGTCGGTCTCGATGTCGCAGAGCTCGTCGCCGGCGGCGACGCGCTCGCCGACCTGCTTGTGCCAGGCCGTGACCCGGCCCTTCTCCATGGAGAGGCCCCACTTCGGAACGGTGATGGGATGGATGGCGGACATGGGCGGCTCCGTTCGGAGGTGGGGAGAGCGCGGCGGCGGCGCGCGCGGTGCCGCCGCCGGGCGCCTCAGCCGGCGATGTGCATCACCGCCGCCTCGATCCGCGCCGGGCCCGGGATGTAGGCGTCCTCGAGCGCGTCGCTGAACGGCACCGGCGCGTGCGGGGCGGTGACGAGCTCGATCGGCGCCTTGAGCGACCCGAACGCCTTCTGCGCCGCCAGGGCGGCCACGTCGGTCGCCACCGAGCAGCGCGGGTTCGCCTCGTCCACCACGACGAGCCGGCCCGTCTTCCGCACCGACTCGAGGATGGTGGCCTCGTCCATGGGCGAGGTGGTCCGCAGGTCCACGACCTCGCAGTCGATCTTCCTCCGCGCGAGCGCGGCGGCCGCCTCCGTCGCGAAGTGCACCATCCGGCCGTAGGTGACGACGGTGACCGCGCTCCCTTCGCGCACCACGTTCGCCTCGCCGAAGGGGATCGCGTAGCTCTCCTCGGGGACGTCGCCGCTCATGCCGTAGAGGAGCTTGTGCTCGCAGAAGATGACCGGGTCGTCGTCGCGGATGGCCTGGATCATGAGGCCCTTGGCATCGTAGGGCGTCGCCGGGCACGCGACCTTGAGGCCGGGCACGTGGGTGAAGATGGAGGTGAGCATCTGCGAGTGCTGCGCCGCGGCGCGGAAGCCGGCGCCGACCATGGTGCGGATCACCACCGGCGTCTCGGCCTTGCCGCCGAACATGTACCTGAACTTCGCCGCCTGGTTGAAGATCTGGTCGAAGCACACGCCCATGAAGTCGATGAACATGAGCTCGGCCACCGGCCGCATCCCGGCGGCGGCCGCGCCGATGGCGGCGCCGATGAAGGCCGATTCGGAGATGGGCGTGTCGAGCACGCGATCCGGGAACCGCGGCTGGAGGCCCTTCGTGACGCCGAGGACGCCGCCCCAGGCGTCCTTCTCTCCCGGCGAGCCGGCGCCGCCGGCGTTGTCCTCGCCCATGACGATGACGCGCGGGTCGCGCTCCATCTCCTGCCGGAGCGCCTCGTTGATGGCCTGCTGGTAGCTGATGGCTCGAGCCATGGCGGTCCTCCCGGCTACGGATAGGAGACGTAGACGTCGGTGAGCAGCTCCGCGGGCTGCGGCTTGGGGTCGGCCTTGGCCTTCGCCACCGCGCCGTCGACGAGCGCCAGCACCTCCCGGTCGATGGCGTCGAGCTCGGCGGGCCCGACCTCGCCGCCGTCGGTGACGCGCCTGCGGAAGCGCACCAGGCAGTCCTTCTCCTCCCGCAGCCGCTTCACCTCGTCGGCTCCGCGGTAGGTCTGCTGATCGCCCTCGAAGTGGCCGAAGTAGCGCATGAACTTCATCTCGAGGAGCGTCGGGCCGCCGCCCTCGCGCGCGCGCGTCACCGCCTCCCCCGCCGCCTCGAACGCGGCGAAGAAGTCGAACCCGTCCACGATGGCGCTCGGCATGCCGAAGGCGGCCCCGCGGTCGGCGATGTCGTCGCAGGCGACGGACCAGCTGGAGGAGGTGGACTCGGCGTACCCGTTGTTCTCGGCCACGAACACGGCGGGCAGGTTCCACACCGAGGCGAGGTTCATCGCCTCGAGCGTCGTGCCCTGGTTCGACGCGCCGTCGCCGAAGAAGCAGACGGCCACGCCGCCCTTCTTCTTGTACCTCGCGGCCAGCGCCGCGCCGCAGATGAGCGGGGGGCCGCCGCCCACGATGCCGTTCGCGCCCATCATCCCGCGCGACAGGTCGGCGATGTGCATCGAGCCGCCCTTGCCCTTGCAGGTCCCGGTGGCCTTTCCGTAGATCTCGGCCATCATCCCGACCGGATCCACGCCCTTCGCGATGCAGTGCCCGTGGCCGCGGTGCGTGCTGGCGATGTAGTCGTCGTCGCGCAGGTGCATGCAGACGCCGGTCGCCGACGCCTCCTCGCCCGCGTAGAGGTGGACGAAGCCGGGGATCTCTCCCGTCGCGAACTCCTTGTGGACCCGCTCCTCGAACTCGCGGATGGTCCGCATGGTGCGATAGGCGTGCAGGAGCTCGGGCTTGGACAGCGTCGCCATGGTGCAACCTCCTTCCGGACGTGCGCTTCAGGTGAAGAGCGGCTCCTCGTCGCCGCGTGATCCGTTTCCCGGGGCCGTCGCACCGGCCCGCAGCGCACCGTGCCGGGCGGCCCATGCCAGCGTGGCCGGCACGTCGACGGTGAGCGGCCCCCGGAGATCGAGCGCCAGGGTGGGGCGATCGGCCTGCCCGAACTCCACCTCGCGCTCCCCGTCGAGCGCGAGCGTCCCGGCGGCCGTCTCCAGCGTGCGCGGCCGGCCGGGTTCGAGGACGTCGACGGAGGCGACGCCGACCTCGCGCACCAGTCCCGGGGCGATGGGCGCCATCACGGTGGCGCGGGCCTCCGGGGAGCGTGGCGGCGCCAGACGCAGGTAGAGCCCGTGCGGCTCGTCGCGCCGGACCGGACGCAGGAGCCCCGCCACCGCGGACAGGCCGATGGCGTCGGGCTCCGCGAAGGTGACCGCCAGCTCGCGCAGGGTGTCGGGCTGCCAGAGAGCGCGCGCGCCGATGTGGGCGAGCGTCGAGACGCAGGCGTCGACGAGCGCGATCTCCTCGCGCGCGTCGGAGAAGCGGGTGGCGATCCGCAGCCGCTTGTGGCGGCGGAGCGCCACGTCCGGGGGCACGCGGCCACGCGCGACGAGCCCCGCGGCCAGGCCCGTCACCGTGGCCTCGCGCAGGTCGGGGAAGACGTTGTTCGTCCCCGAGGAGAGCGTCGCGATGGGGACGTCTCCGCAGTGCGCCGCCACGGCGCGGTGCGTGCCGTCGCCGCCCAGGACGACGATCACGGCCGCTCCCTCGGCGAGCATGCGCTCGACGGCCGCGACCGTGTCGCGGACGCTCTCCTCGAGCGGCGTGTCGAGGACCTGCAGCTCCGGCCACGCCACGCCGGGCGAGGCGGCGAGCCGCTGCCGGGCCCGGTGCACGCCCGCGCAGATGCCGGTCAGGTCCGGCATGAGGAGCGCGCGATCGACGCCGAGCGCTCCGAGCGCGCCCAGCAGGCGCTGGACCATGCTCGACTTCTCGGCCGTGGGGAAGACCGACGCCTGGCTCACCAGCCGGCGGATGTCCCGTCCGGAGGCGGGGTTGGCGACGATGCCGACCGTCGAAGGCGTCCGCAACGGAGCTCCTCCGCGCAGGCCCTCCTGCTGCGGGTGAAGAGGTCCGGAGGCGCGGCCATCTTGGGTCCGCCCCGAATGGCGGTCGCGTCCGGCCGAGCCAGTCGTCCCGCCGCCTCGGCGGCGGCCGCCCGGGAGCACCGGTCGCGACCGCTCGCGCGCGAGCCCGTGCCGCGATAGGGTCTGGGCCGAGGAGCGAAATCGAGACATGAGCGCGAAGACGGCATTCCACGCGAGCGCCGCCCGGGTCGATGAAGCGGTCCTGCGGGCGTTGCCCAGCTCACGCAAGGTGTACGTGGCGGGTTCCCGCCCCGACATCCGCGTGCCGATGCGGGAGATCCGCCAGACCGACACGCACGGGCTCGGCGGCGTCGAGCCGAACCCACCGGTGCTGGTCTACGACACCTCCGGCCCCTACACCGACCCGGCGGAGCGCATCGACATCCGGGAGGGGTTGCCGCCGATGCGGCAACGCTGGATCGAGGAGCGCGGCGACACCGTGGCCCTCGAGCGCCCGTCCTCGGAGTACGGACGCCGCAGGCTGGACGACCCGCGGGTCGCGGCGCTCCGCTTCGCGGCGGCGCGTCCCGCGCGCCGGGCGGCTGCCGGCCGCGCCGTCACGCAGATGCATTATGCGCGGAGGGGCATCGTCACCCCCGAGATGGAATACGTCGCCATCCGCGAAGGGCAACGGCGCGAGCGCCTGGGAGGCGCCGTCGGCCCCGGGCGCGCGGGCGATCCGCTCGGCGCGGCCATCCCGCGGGAGGTCACCCCCGAGTTCGTGCGCGACGAGATCGCGCGCGGCCGCGCCATCCTGCCCTCCAACGTCAATCACCCGGAGTCCGAGCCGATGATCATCGGCCGCAACTTCCTGGTGAAGATCAACGCCAACATCGGCAACTCCGCCGTCCTCTCCGGCATCGGGGACGAGGTGGAGAAGATGACGTGGGCGATCCGCTGGGGCGCGGACACCGTCATGGACCTCTCCACCGGCCGCAACATCCACGAGACGCGAGAGTGGATCGTCCGCAACTCCCCGGTGCCCATCGGCACGGTGCCGATCTACCAGGCGCTGGAGAAGGTCGGCGGGAAGGCGGAGGAGCTCACCTGGGAGATCTTCCGGGACACGCTCGTGGAGCAGGCCGAGCAGGGCGTGGACTACTTCACCATCCACGCCGGGGTCCGGCTCGCCTACGTGCCCCTCACCGCGCGCCGGGTGACGGGCATCGTCTCGCGCGGCGGCTCGATCATGGCGAAGTGGTGCCTCGCCCACCACCGCGAGAGCTTCCTCTACGACCACTTCGCCGAGATCTGCGAGATCTGCCGCGCCTACGACGTGGCCTTCAGCCTCGGCGACGGCCTGCGCCCCGGGTCCATCCACGACGCCAACGACGAGGCCCAGTTCGCGGAGCTGCGCACGCTCGGAGAGCTCACCGAGGTGGCCTGGCAGAACGACTGCCAGGTGATGATCGAGGGGCCGGGGCACGTGCCCATGCACCTCATCCGCGAGAACATGGACCTGCAGCTGCGCCTCTGCCACGAGGCGCCGTTCTACACGCTCGGCCCGCTCACCACCGACATCGCGCCGGGCTACGACCACATCACGAGCGCGATCGGCGCCGCCATGATCGGCTGGTACGGCACGGCCATGCTCTGCTACGTGACGCCGAAGGAGCACCTCGGGCTGCCCGACAAGAAGGACGTGAAGGACGGGATCATCGCCTACAAGATCGCCGCCCACGCGGCCGACCTCGCCAAGGGGCATCCCGGCGCCCAGGTGCGAGACGACGCCCTCTCCAAGGCGCGATTCGAGTTCCGGTGGGAGGATCAGTTCAACCTCGGGCTCGACCCCGACAGCGCGCGGGAGATGCACGACGAGACGCTGCCGCAGGAGGGCGCCAAGCTCGCCCACTTCTGCTCGATGTGCGGTCCCCACTTCTGCTCGATGAAGATCACCGAGGAGGTGCGCGCCTACGCGGCGCGTACGGGCGTCGCCGAGGCGAACGCGCTCGAGCGCGGGCTGGAGGACAAGGCGCGCGAGTTCACGGAGAGCGGAGCGGAGATCTACCGGAAGGCGTGACGCCGTCGAGCGTGGCGATCGAGATCTCGGCCGGCGCCGAGCCGTTCCCGGCGGGCACGCCCTGGGTCGGCGAGGCGCGAGCGCTGCTGGAACGCGCCATCCGCTGCCACGGGGGCTGGGCGAGGTGGAGCGAGGCGGGCGGGATCGCGATGCGGCTGGTCGCGCTCGGCGGTCTCCTCCCGGCGGCGAAGGGACTCGGCCGGACGTTCCCCCGCCCGGCGCGGATCGAGGTCTGGCCCCGCCAGCGGATCACGGTCTTCGGCGACTACCCGGACGCCGGGGCGCGCGGCGTCTTCTCGGCGGGGCGGGTGCGCCTGGTCGACGCCCGGGGCCACGTCGTCGCGGAGAGCGCGGCGCCGCGCGCCACCTTCACCGCGCTGCGCAAGTACCGCCGCTGGTCTCCCCTCGACGCGCTCTACTTCTTCGGCTACGCGGTGGCGCACTACCACGGCCTGCCGTTCACGCTCGTCGACGGCCGGCCGCTCGGGATGGAGCGCGCGAGCCTCGGTGGCCGGCGCCTCCAGGGCGTGCGCGTGGAGCTGCCGGCGGACCTCCACACCCACTGCCGTACCCAGACGTTCCTCTTCGACGAGGACGGCCTCCTCCGCCGCCACGACTACGTGGCCGAGATCGTCGGATCGTGGGCGCGCGGCGCACACCTCTGGGAGGACTTCACCAGCGCCGGCGGCCTGCCGGTGGCGCGGCGCCGGCGCGTGCTGGCGCGGCTCGGGAGGCATCCGGTCCCGCTGGTCGCGCTCTCGGCGCAGCTCGAGGCCGTGTCCGCGACGGCGGCGGCCGCTCACCTCACGGTCAGTCCACCGGAGGCGGATTGCGGTCCCTGAACTGGCGCTGGTGCCACGACGGATAGGGGAGGGGTCGCGCGCTCGCGGCGTCGAGCGACGCGACCTGTGCGGGCGTGAGCTGCCATCCGGCCGCGCCCAGGTTGTCGCGCAGCTGCGCCTCGTCGCGTGCGCCGATGATGACGCTCGACACGGTCGGCCGCGAGAGGAGCCAGGCGATCGCGATCTGCGGCACGGTCTTCCCGGTCTCGCGGGACACGGCGTCGAGGGCGTCGACCACCGCGTACAGGTGCTCCGGGTCCACCTGCGGGCCGCCGGCCGCCGTCGACGCGTTGCGGAGCCGGCTCACCTCCGGCAGGTCGCGGCCGCGGCGGATCTTGCCGGTGAGGCGGCCCCAGCCGAGCGGGCTCCAGGCGATCGCCCCCACGCCCTGGTCGAGCCCGAGGGGCATGAGCTCCCACTCGTAGTCGCGGCCGACGAGCGAGTAGTACGCCTGGTGGGCGACGTAGCGCTCCAGGCCGAGGCGGTCGGATGCGGCCAGCGACTTCATGAGGTGCCAGCCGGAGAAGTTGGAGCAGCCGATGTAGCGCACCTTCCCGCTGCGCACGAGGTCGTCGAGCGCGCGCAGCACCTCCTCCACCGGCGCGATCGCGTCGAACCCGTGCAGCTGGTAGAGGTCGATGCAGTCGGTCCCGAGGCGGCGCAGGCTGCCCTCGCAGGCGCGCAGGAGGTGGTGGCGCGACGAGCCGAGGTCGTTCGGCCCCGGGCCGGTGCGAAAGGTGGCCTTCGTCGAGATCAGCGCCTCGTCGCGGCGGCCCTGGAGGGCCTTGCCCAGGATCTCCTCGGCGGCGCCGCCGGAGTAGACGTCGGCGGAGTCGAACATGGTGACCCCGGCCTCGAGGCAGATGCTCACGAGCCGCCTCGCCCCGGAGGCGTCGAGCGACCCGAAGCCCTTGAAGAACTCGTCGGATCCGCCGAACGTGCCCGTCCCCAGGGTCAGCGCCGGCACCATCAGCCCCGACCTGCCGAGCCGTCGATGCTCCATGCGGGAGGGGTAGCTCGCCTGGCGTCCGATCGCCACCCGATCCCGCTCGATGGACCGCCGCCGCGCCTTGATGCGCGACGTTCGCTTGTAGTACGAACCTGCGCTCACCCCCTCACCGGAGGTCCCCCCGCATGAAGCGGATCGTCATCGCAGTCGCCGCAGCAGCGCTCTCCACCGCCGCCCTGGCCGACGGCGCCAGCACCTTCCACTCGAAGTGCGCGGGCTGTCACGGGAAGAGCGGCGAGGGCTCGAAGATGGCCCCGAACGCCATCGCCGGCCTGCCCGCCGACCAGGTGAAGAAGGCGATCGCCGAGGGCAAGGGCAAGATGAAGCCCGTCAAGATCGAGGACGCCGACGCCGTCGCCGATTACGTGGCCGGCCTGAAGAAGTAGCGGCCGCGCCGCTCGCAGCGAGCCGAGGGTCCGGGTGTGCGCCCGCGACCCTCGCTCGCCCGCGCGGGCTAGGGGACGCTGTAGCCCCCGTCGACGTAGAGGTTCTCGCCCGTGATCATGTGCGAGACGCCGCTCACGAGGTAGAGCACGGCCGCGGCGATCTCATCGGGTCGAGCGAACCGGCCCGCGGGGATCCGGCGCCTGGCCGCCTCGCCCGCCTCGCCCGACCACACGGCGCGCGCCATGTCGGTCTCGACGATGGTCGGCGAGATCGCGTTCACCGTGATCCCGTGGCGCGCCCACTCGAGCGCGAGCACGCGGGTGAGGCCGAGCATGCCCGCCTTGCTGGCGCAGTAGGCCACGTGCTCCTCGAACCCGCGCACCGCCGCCTGCGAGGCGACGTTGACGATGCGGCCACCGCGGCGAGCGATCATCACCTTCCCGGCGGCCTGCGCCATGAGGAAGGCGCCGGTCAGGTTCACCGCCAGCGTGCGATCCCAGCTCGCTCGCGGGAGCGCCTCGGCTCTCCCCAGGAGCACGACGCCGGCGTTGTTCACGAGGATGTCGACGCCACCGAAGCGCGCCAGGGCGGCGGCGATGACCGCGTCCACGTCGCCCGGCACGCTCACGTCCGCCACCACCCCCAGCGCGCGCTCGGCCCCTCCCGCCAGCCGCGCCGGCACGTCGCTCACCGTGGCGTGCGCCGCCACCAGCACCTGGTTCGCGCCGCGCTCGGCGAGGAGCTGCGCGATGGCGAGCCCGATGCCGCGGCTCGCTCCCGTGACGACCGCGGTCTTGCCCGAGAGATCGAACGCCTCGAGGAACGGGGCCGTCATCACCTGCTGGTGCGGCGAACCGGCCGCATCCGCGAGGCCCAAACGGGGCAGCCCGGAGGCGAGAACGCGGCTAGAGTTCGTCGTGCTGCGCCGCGCCTCGCCGATCCGGCGACGCCCGGCGCGACCGAGCGGGCAGGAGGGTCTCATGGCGGGTGTACGGCTCGACGGCGTCGCCAAGCGCTACGGGAAGCAGGTCGTGATCGAGAAGCTCGACCTCGAGATCCGCGACCGCGAGTTCATGGTCCTGGTCGGCCCGTCGGGCTGTGGAAAGTCCACCGCCCTGCGGATGGTCGCGGGCCTGGAGGAGATCTCCGGGGGCCGCATCAGCATCGGCGATCGCGTGGTCAACGACGTCGCCCCCAAGGACCGCGACGTCGCCATGGTGTTCCAGAACTACGCGCTCTACCCGCACATGAGCGTGCGGGCCAACCTCGCCTTCGGGCTCAAGATGCGCGACGTCCCGAAGACCGAGATCGATCGCCTGGTGGACGGCGCGGCGGAGATCCTCGGCATCGGGCCGCTGCTCGACCGCCGCCCGCGTCAGCTCTCGGGCGGCCAGCGGCAGCGGGTGGCGGTGGGGCGCGCCATCGTCCGCCACCCGGCGGTGTTCCTCTTCGACGAGCCGCTCTCCAACCTCGACGCCAAGCTGCGCCTGCAGATGCGCGCCGAGATCAAGAAGCTCCAGGCGCGGCTCGAGACGACCACCATCTACGTCACGCACGACCAGGTGGAGGCGATGACCATGGGTCATCGCATCGCCATCCTCCGCGACGGGAAGCTGCAGCAGGTGGGGGCGCCGCTCGAGGTGTACGACCGGCCCGCCAACGTCTTCGTCGCGCAGTTCATCGGGACGCCCCCCATGAACGTCGTGCGCGCGGTGCTCGAGCCCGGTGGCGCGCGCCTGCGCGGTGCGGCCTTCGCGCTGGACGTCCCGCCCCCGCTGCAGCGCGCCATCGCCGGGCTGGGGAACCGGGAGCTCGTCGTCGGGATCCGGCCCGAGCACGTGCGGGAGGGCGCGGGGGACGGCCGCCTGCCGGTCGAGGCCACGGTCGAGATCGTGGAGACGCTCGGCGACGAGGTCGTCGTGCACGCGCGCGCCGGCGCCGACGCCTTCGTCTACAAGCAGGAGCCGACCCGCGTCCCCTCGGCGGGCGCGCGCGTCGTGCTGGGGCTGGACGGCTCGGCGCTCCACCTGTTCGACGGCGAGACGGAGCAGCGCATCGAGGAGAGGCACTGATGGCCACCTGGCGCGCCGGGCCCCCAAGCAGGGCGGTTGCAGGCCGCGGCGAAGGTGCAAAGATGGCGAACTTCCTTGAAACGTTTCAACCCGCTGCGTCGACGCGACGTCACGCGCCGGAGGACCCCATGAGAAGGCTGCTCGTCGGCATCACCGCTGCGGCATTCGCGCTCGCCATCCCCGTCTCCGCTCGCGCCGCGCCCTGGGCCATCGAGAAGGCGGCGGCGCCGTACAAGGGCACGCAGGTCAACGTCACCTTCCTCGACCGCCCCGGCTACCGCGCGATCATCAAGCTCCTCCCGGAGTTCGAGAAGAAGACCGGCATCAAGGTCAACTACGAGATCGTCCCCTACGAGAACAGCCGCGAGAAGCAGGTGCTCAACTTCACGGCCAAGGGCGACCTGACCGTGGCGCTGGTCGACCTCGTCTGGATCGGCGAGTTCGCGGAGAGCGGGTGGATCGTCCCGGTCGACAAGTTCGCCAAGGACGCCTCGATCACCGACCCGAACCTCAACCTGAAGGGCTTCTTCCCGCTCCTGCTCGACGCCTTCGGCACCTGGGGCGGCACGGTGTACGGCCTGCCCTTCGACAACTACTCGGGGCTCCTCTTCTACAACAAGTGCATGCTGAAGGACGCCGGGTTCTCGAAGCCGCCCGAGACCTGGGAGGATCTCTACAAGGTCTACGCGCCCAAGCTCACGAAGCCCGACAAGAAGCAGTTCGCCTACGCGCTGCAGTCGCTCCGCGGCGAGACGCAGTCGTGCGACAGCTTCATGCGCGTGCTCTGGCCATTCGGCGGCTCCCTGCTCGACAAGACGTTCCACTCCAATCTCATGGCCAAGGGGAGCCAGACCGGCCTCAAGTTCCGCCAGGACCTCGAGAAGTACATGCCGCCCGGGGTGGTGAGCTACGACCACGCCGAGGCGGTCAACGCGCTCGCGCAGAACCAGGTGGCGATGATCACCGAGTGGTCGGCCTTCTACGGCACGCTCACCGATCCGAAGACCTCCAAGCTCGGCGACTGCCTCGGCGTCGCGCCCGAGCCGAAGGGGCCGGCCGGCCGTCTCCCGGCGCTCGGCGGGTTCTCGCTGGCGGTGGCGTCCCAGGCGAGCGAGCCGCAGCAGAAGGCCTCCTGGATCTTCATCCAGTGGGCGACGTCCGACGAGATCGCGCGCGCCTACGTCGAGGCGGGCGGCGTCTCCGGGCGCATGGCCATCTACGAGCAGCCGGACATCAAGGCGAAGTACAAGTACGTCGAGCCGATGGTCGCCTCCTGGCAGAAGGGCGTCCCCGAGTTCCGCCCGCGCTTCCCGGCCTGGCCCGCCATCTCCGAGATCATCGCGGAGTGGGGCACGAAGATGATGCTGAAGGACGTCAGCACCGAGCAGGGCGCGCAGGAGATCGGCAAGCGCATGGAGGACATCCTCAAGAAGGAAGGCTACTACGACGGGAAGAAGGCCCTGCGGCAGTGATCCGGGTCCGGGCCGGGGCGGCGTGCGCGCCCCGGCCCGACCTGCCCGCCGGGACCGGGGTCGCCCGTGACGGACCTGTACCGCGCTGCGCTCGACGATCTCGCGGCCGTCTTCGCCCGGCTCGACGACGGGCCGGTGCAGCGCGCGGTCGAGGCGCTGGCGGCCGCGCGCCGCATCGCGCTGTACGGCGTCGGCCGCGAGGGCCTCCAGATCAAGGGCCTGGCGATGCGGCTCTTCCACCTCGGCCTGCAGGCGAGCGTGGTCGGCGGCATGAGCACGCCGCCGCTGGGCGCCGGCGACCTGCTCGTCGCCTCCGCCGGCCCGGGCCACTTCTCCACGGTCGAGGCGCTCATGGGCGTGGCGCGGGCCGCCGGCGCGCGCACGCTGGTGGTGACGGCGCAGCCCGGCGGCGCCTGCGCCCGCGCCGCCGACCTCGTCCTGCCGGTCCCCGCCCAGACCATGGCCGACGACCGGGGCGCCGCCACCTCGGTCCTGCCGATGGGCTCGCTCTACGAGGGCGCGCTCTACGTCCTGTTCGAGGTCATGGTCCTGCGCCTGCGCGATCGGCTCGGCGTGGGCGCCGAGGCCATGCGCGCCCGCCACACCAATCTGGAGTGACGTGAACGACGCTCCGACAGCTGCCCGCGTCCCCGCCGACGGCGCGCCGAGCGGCCCGTCTCCCGGGCGCGGCGCGCCGCGCGCCTACCTCGCCCACGGGCGCTTCACGCCGCTCCTCTTCCTGGCGCCGGCGGTGCTCGCGCTGCTCGTCATCGGCATCTACCCCACCGTCTTCGCGCTGGTGACGTCGTTCCGCCGCTACAACCTGACGCGCGCGCGCGACGGGTTCCCCTTCGTCGGGCTGGAGAACTACCAGCGCATCCTCCACGACCAGACCTTCTGGGACACGCTCGGCCGGACCGGGGGCTTCTTCCTGACGGTGATGCCGATCGAGCTCGTGCTCGGCGCCGGCATCGCGCTCCTGCTGCACCGTCCGGGCTGGGGGATCGTCCGCGCGCTCACCCGCGTGTCGCTGGTCGTCCCGCTCGCCACCACCTACGCGGTGGTGGGCCTCATCGGGCGGCTCATCTTCAACCGCGACTTCGGCGTGGCGAACGCGTTCCTGAACGCCTTCGGCATCCCCTCGCTCGACTGGCTCGGCAATCCCGCCGGCGCGTTCGTGGCCATCGCGACCATGGACGTCTGGCAGTGGACCCCGTTCTGCGCCCTCATCTTCCTGGCCGGCCTCTCCATGGTCCCGGTCGAGGTGGAGGAGTCGGCCCGCCTCGAGACCTCGAGCATCCTGCGGCTGCTCCGGCACGTGCAGCTGCCCTACATGCTCCCCGGGCTCACCGCCGTCCTCATCCTGCGCTCGGCCGACGTCCTGAAGCTCTTCGACATGATCTTCACGATGACGCGCGGCGGGCCGGGCGCCGCGACCGAGCTCATCTCGGTCTACATCCAGCGGCTCGGGTTCCGCGTCTTCGACATGGGGACCGCCTCCGCCCAGGCGATCCTGCTGCTCGTCCTCACCATCGTCCTGAGCCGGATGTACATCCGCCTGTTCTACCGGGAGATCGAGTGATGCGGCGCCGGATCACGGGGCAGGTCCTCCACCTCGTCGGCCTGGCCGCGGTGCTCGCCTTCGCGCTCTTCCCCTTCTACTGGATGATCTCGAGCAGCCTGAAGAACCAGGTCGACCTGCTCGCCTCGCCGCCCGTCTGGCTCTTCACGCCGACGCTCGACCACTACGTCGAGATCTTCACCGACCAGAAGGTCACCGCGGCGGTGCTGAACTCCCTCGTGGTGGCGACCGCCACCACCGGGCTCTCGCTCCTGATCGGGACCCCCGCCGCCTACGCGCTGGCGCGCTTCGAGTTCCGGGGCAAGGCCGACCTCTGGTTCTGGTTCATCTCGAACCGGATGATCAGCCCCATCGTGCTGGCGCTGCCGGTGTACCTCGTGGCGCAGTCGTTCCGCATGCTCGACACGTACACGGTGCTGGTGCTCATCTACCTGACCTTCTGCCTCCCCATCGGCATCTGGATCTGCACCGACCAGTTCCGCTCCATCCCGCCGGAGCTGGGCGAGGCCGCGCTCCTGGAGGGCGCCAGCCAGTTCGAGATCTTCCGCCGCATCTACCTGCCGCTCGGGCTGCCCGGGATCGCCGTGTCCGCGATCTTCTCGTTCATCTTCTCCTGGAACGAGCTGCTCTACGCGCTCGTGCTGACACGGCGCGAGGTCCAGACCGCGCCGGTCATCGCCACGAGCTACATGACCGGCTACGAGCTGCCCTGGGGGAAGATCATGGCCACCGGCACCGTCATCGTGCTGCCGGTGACGATCTTCGCCCTGCTCGTCTCCCGGCACATGGTGCGCGGCCTGACGATGGGCGCGACGAAGTAGCGCCGCGCGTCGCGCTCACGGCTCCGTCGCGGCGGGCATCGCCCCGCGTTCGGCGAGGAAGGCCTCGATCATCGAGACCAGCCAGTCCGCATGGTCTTCCACGACCGCCTGGTGGCTGGTGACGGGGAGGATGGCGAGGCCGGCGCGTGGCAGGAGGCGGGCCATCTCCAGCGCGTGCTCGGGCAGGACGATGTCCGCGTCGCCGATCACGACCAGCGCCGGCGCCGAGATCGATCTCAGGGCCGAGTCCGGCCAGTCGCGGAAGCCGAGCATCCGGTCGACCGACTTGCGGAAGTACGAGGGGAGCCGGTCCGGATGCGGTGAGGTCCTCCGGTACACGTCGGCGAAGTGCGGCGGCATGTCCTCGAGCTTCGCGCTCCGCATACCCTCCCAGAACTCGGGGCGGAGGCCGGCGCGCTTCACCATCCCGGACGCCACGACCAGCCGGCGCACGGCGCGAGGGTGGCGGATGGCGACCTGCATCGCGACGTTCGCGCCGTTGCTGAAGCCCACCAGATCCGCCCGCGCGACCTTCAGGTATTCGAGGAGCGCCGCCGCGTCGTCGGCGGACCCCTCGAACGTGAACGGCCGGTCCACGTCCGCGGTGCGGCCGTGGCCCTGCTGATCGAACGCGATCACCCGGTGCCTGCGCGCGAGCGCCGGGAGGATCCGCTCCCACGAGGTCTCGATGGCCGGATCGCCACCGTGCAGCAGGACGATCGGCGTTCCGCCCTCCGGCCCGTGCACCTCGTGGTAGAGGCGCAGCCCGTTCACCGGGGCGTAGCCGCGCGCCAGGGGAGGGGCCGACGCGATGGCGCAGGGCGGGAGCGGGGCGTCGGCGCCGGCAGGGGAGGCAGCGGCGAGCGCGGCGGAAGCTGCGAGCATGGTCGCGAGCGCGCCCGTCACCGCTTCCGTGCGAGCCAGTCCTGGATCGAGGGCCGGGCCCACACGCGCTCGGCGTAGGCCTGGACCTTGGCCGGGACCGGATCGTGGTTCGCCACGAGGCGCATGAGCATCACGGCGAGGTCGGCGTCGGCGATGCCGAACGCGCCGAAGAGGTGGCCGGCATCGGGGACGAGCGCGTCCGCGGCGCGCAGGAGCCGCTCGAGCGCGGCGCGCGCCTCGGCGCCGAGCGGCTTCACCGGTTGCCGGCCGAAGACGCTCGACGTCGGCCGCTCCTCGCGGATGGGCATGAGGTCGCTGCGCACCCACGCCTGCATCTGCCGGGCGCGCGCCCGGTGCCGCAGGTCCTCCGGATAGAGGCGCGGGTGGCGCGGAGGAGGGAACGCCTCGTCCAGGTACTCGTCGATGGCGGACGACTCCGCGAGCCAGAAGTCTCCGTGCTGGAGCGACGGGATGCGCCCGGTGATGGATCGCTCGGCATAGTCGCCGCGGCGGTGATCGCCCTGCGCGAGCGACAGGTTCCTGAGCTCGAAGGGGAGCCCCTTCTCCTTCAGGGCGACGTACGCCGAGAAGGCGTACGGGCTCTGGAAGTCGGCGTCCAGGTACAGCGTGAGCTTCTCGTCGGCCATGGGCCTCCCCGGCGGATCGCCTCGTGCACGGAGGCAGATAACCGGCGACGCGCCCGCGTGCGACCTCGCCTGCTCGCCCGATGCCGGCGCGGGCGCGGCGCCCGTGCTAGGTCTCCTCGCACCAGCCGCGCGGGAGTGGGCGGGCGGCATGGACGGCTGCGGGGATCGACCTTGGGAACGCCGGACGTGACGACGGGCGGCCTCGCGCCGGGGTTCCTGGTGGCGGCCCCCGGTCTGCAGGACCCGAACTTCGCCCGTTCGCTGGTGCTGATGGCCGATCACACGCCGGAGGGTTCGCTCGGGTTCATCGTGAACCGGGGATCGCCGGTGACGGTCGGCGAGGTGCTCGCGCAGGTCGACCCGGCGCTCGTGGGGCACGCCGAGCGCAACGGGCGAGCGCGGGCGCCCGTCCTGGTGGGCGGCCCGGTGCAGCCGGAGCGCCTGTGGATCCTGCACCGCCCGGGGTCCGTGCCCGTGGACGAGGGAGGGCTCGTCGTCGCGGGGGCGATCGCGGTGGGCGGCTCGCGCGAGCTGCTCGAGGCGCTCGTGCGCGCGCCCTCGCCCGGCCCCTTTCTCCTGCTCGTCGGCTACTCCGGCTGGGGACCGATGCAGGTCGAGCGCGAGGTGGGGGCGGGTGGCTGGATCCCGCTCCCGTTCGAGGAGGGCCTCGTGTTCGACGTCCCGCTCGCCGATCGCTGGGACGAGGCGGTGAAGCGGCTCGGCCTGACCCCCGGCGGCTTCTCCGTCGGGGGCGGAGGAGCGAAGGCATGAACCGGGGTCCTGCGTTCGCCGCCCTCCTCGCGATCACGGCGCTCGCCCTCGCCGGAGCGTCCCCGGCCGCGCCGGAGCCCTCGCCGGCGGCGCAGGTGCGCGGCCTCTATCGCGTGCACGGGACGATGCGGATCGCGGCCGGCCCACCCCTCGACCGCTCGTCGGAGGCCCACGCCGACGTCACGCTCGAGCCGGGAGCCGGGCCTCGCGACCTGCGCGTACGCGTCGCCTCGCAGGGGTACGCGTGCGACCTCGCCGGGCGCCTCGCCGAGGATGGCGCGCTCGACCTCGCGCCCGGCCAGCGGTGCACCCTCGAGCTGCGCCCGCCCGACGCTCGCGGGCGCGTCGAGGGCACGCTCCGGTCGGGGCGGGGACGCGTCCGCGACGATCGGATCGAGCTCGATCTCACCGCCGACGTCTCCGGAACCGTCAGCCTCCACGCTGGCGGCCGCGTCCAGGTGCTCGGCAAGCCCGTCGACCTGCCGGAGGGCTGGACCCCGGCGACGCCGGTGCACGGCGAGGCGCAGGCCAGCGTCCAGGGTTCGCGCGACCGGTCCCGCGCCGCGGGTCCCTAGACCCGTCCGCGCGCGGCGCGATCACCAGGGCAACCCGACCGCTCCCGCCATCACCTTCATGACGGGGCCGAGCGGCCGCCATGCCTCGGCGCAGCGGTCGAGGAAGTCGGGCCCGAGCGCGTCCGCCTCGGCGAGGTCGACCCCGGCCGCGAAGTCCTTCCGGCGCAGCCAGGCGGCCAGCGGATGATCCGGCGGAAAGCCGCGCGGCGTCCGCGCCAGCGACTCGCCCCACCAGGTGAGCCGGTCGAGCCCGGGCGCCGCCAGCGCGCGCTTCCAGGCCGCGGGCCGCTCCGCGATGGCCGTCCGGATCCTGCGCAGCGGCTCCGCCTCCGGGTGCCACACCCCGCCGCCCACCTCCACCGCATCCGGCCCGAGCGAGACGTAGAGCCCCGGGCCGTGCACGTCGCGGCCCGCCTCGTGCCGGAAGCTCGCAGCCGCATGCGTCTTGTAGGGCGTCTTGTCCTGCGAGAACCTCGTGTCGCGGTGGATGCGGAACATCGATCCGCCGGTCGGGCGCGGATCGGCGACCAGCCGCGGCGCGAGCCGCCTCAGGACCGGCGCCGCGTCTGCGATGAAGCGGAGCATCGGATCGCGCACGTCGCGCAGGTAGCGTTCACGGTGGCGCTCGAACCAGTCGCGGTCGTTGTGGAGCCGCAACTCCTCGAAGAAGGTGAACAGCGCCGGCGTGAACCACGGCGACCGCCCCCGCCTCCCGCGCGCTGCCGGCACGGCGGGAGCGTAACGAGGTGGCGCGGCCGGCGCCGGCACGTTTCCGTGGCCGCGGGGACAGGGCGCCGCCGGCGCTCACAAGCGCGTCCCGGATCTTGGAGGTCGGCGGCGGATCCCCCGCCCCCGCATCAGCGGGGGAGGGCCGGGGAGAAGGGGCAGGTTCCGCGGCGAGCGTGCCCCGCGGCACACCGCCCTCACCCGCACGGCACGATGGGAATCACGAACCCTCTCCCGCGACGATGCGGGAGAGGGTGCCACTGCAACGTCCGCGGGGGGCCGCGCCGTCGGTGCCATGCCGCGCGGCTCACCGCCCGAAACGACGTCGTCCTGCCCGACCCCTGGCGCCGGCTGGGCGGCGTGGAGGCGCTCGCCGGCCACCGAGCCAGGGGCGGCACCCGGTTCCGCCGCCGGGCCGGTGGGTGCGTCCTAGGGCCGGCGCTGCTGCGCCTGGATCGCCGTGAGCGCGATCGTGAAGACGATGTCCTCGACGAGGCAGCCGCGGGAGAGGTCGTTCACCGGCTTCGCCAGACCCTGCAGCATCGGGCCGATGCTCACCACGTTCGCGCTCCGCTGCACGGCCTTGTAGGTCACGTTCCCGGTGTTGAGGTCGGGGAAGATGAACACCGTCGCCCGGCCGGCGACCGGCGACTTCGGGGCCTTCTGCCGCGCCACGTCGGGCATGATCGCGGCGTCGTACTGGAGCGGCCCGTCGATGGCGAGGTCGGGCCGCGCCGCCCGCGCCAGGTCGGTCGCGCGCTTCACCTTCTCGACCTCCTCGCCCGCGCCGCTCGTGCCGGTGGAGTACGAGAGCATCGCCACGCGCGGCTCGATGCCGAACGCCGCCGCCGAGTCGGCGCTCTGGATGGCGATGTCGGCGAGCTGCTCCGCGTTCGGGTTCGGGTTCACGGCGCAGTCGCCGAAGACGAGCACCTGCTCCGGCAGGCACATGAAGAAGACGCTGGAGACGAGGTTGCACGCCGGGACCGTCTTGATGATCTGCAGTGCCGGCCGGACGGTGTGGGCCGTCGTGTGGACCGCGCCCGAGACCACCCCGTCCACGTCGTCCTCGGCCATCATCATGGTGCCGAGCATGATGGTGTCGGCGAGCTCCTGCGCCGCCGTCTCCGGGGTCATGCCCTTGGCCTTGCGCCGCGCGACGAGCGACGAGACGTAGCGCGGCGCCGCCTGGGCGGCGTCCACGATCTCGATCGACGGCGGCAGCGTCACGCCCTGCTTGCGCGCCACGTCCGCGATCTCGTCGGGGTTGCCGAGCAGGACGCAGCGGGCGATGCCTCGCTCGGCGGCGATGGCGGCGGCCGTGACGGTGCGCGGCTCGGCGCCCTCGGGCAGGACGATGCGCTTGTTCGCGGCGCGGGCCGCCTCCACCAGGTGGTGGCGGAACGCGGGCGGGGAGAGGCGCCGCGCGCGGTGGGGCCCGGCGAAGCCCTTGGTCCAGCGTGGGTCGATCAGGTCCGCGACCGCGGTCATGACCCGCTCCACCCGCACCGCGTCGTCGGCCGGGATCTGCAGGTTCATGCCCCCGACCGCGCTGGCGGCCGCGTAGCTGCCGTCCTTCACGGCCAGCACCGGGAGCCCGGTCTTGAGCGCCGACTCGCACAGCGCGAACACGTGCTCCTCCGGCTCGACGCCGCCGGTGAGGAGGAGGCCGGCGAGCGGCATGCCGTTCAGCACCGCGAGCGAGGCCGCCACCAGGATGTCGCTCCGGTCGCCGGGCGTGATGAGGAACGTGCCGGGCCGGAACACCTTGATCGACCCGGGCACCTCCATCGCGCACAGCGCCACGTTCCGGATGCGCCGCCGCTCGTAGTCGCCGGCGCGCAGCACGCGCGCGCCGAGCGCGTGGGCGAGGTCCTTCACGCGCGGCGCGGCGAGGTCGCTCCGCGACGGCACCACGGCGATCTGACGCAGCTTCTCCGCCTCGAGCGCGGCGCGATAGGCCTCCACCTCGTCGTCGCCCAGCGTCTGCTCCTCGCCGGCGTCGGCCCAGATGGAGCGCGCCTCGCCCCCGCGCGCCGCGGAGGCGTGCGGCACCACGCGGTTGAGGAAGCAGCTCACCGGGGTCCCGTCGGCGAGGCCGCCCAGGCCCCGTGCCGCGATGGCCATGGCGCCGGCCAGCTCCGCCGGCGTCTCGCCCCGGGGCGAGCCCACCAGCACCAGCTCGGCGTCGAGCGCCTTGAGCATGAGCGCGTTGACGCGCGTGCTGTGGACCATGCCGGGCTCGGGCCACATCCCGGCGACGACGAGCACGTCGGCACCCTCCGCCGCCTGCGCGCAGAGGGCGACCACGCGCTCCATGAGCGTCTGGTCGTCGCCCGCCGCCAGCAGCGCGTCCGCCTCGTGCCGGGAGATGGGCTCCGGCGGGGAGAGGTTCGCGCCGAGGCGCACCAGCGCCGAGACGCGGTCCTCGCCCCGGGCGGCGATGGGCTTCACGAAGGCGACGCGCACCCCGAGCCGGTCGAAGGCGCGGACGAGTCCGAGGCAGGCGGTGGTGAGGCCGACCTGGCGGCCGGCGGGGGCGACGAGCAGGGTATGGGGCACGGGGCGCTCCGGGGTCAGGAGTTGGCGACGGCCTCGAGGGCCGGCTCGGTGTCTTCTTCGATGACCAGCGGGCTCGAGGCGATGTCCGCCGAGTCCGTCGCGATCATGAGCTCCTCGTTGGTCGGGATGACGGCGGCCATCGGGCTCGTCGTGCGCGTGATGCGGCCGCGCAGCGCCTTCCCGTGGAACGCGTTGGCGTGCGGGTCGAGCGCGAAGCCGGCGAAGGAGAGGAGGTCGACGATGTGCGCGCGCACCTTGATGGCGTTCTCGCCGATGCCGCCGGTGAAGACGAGCGCGTCCACCCGGCCGAGCGACACGATCATGCCGGCCGCCGCCTTCGCCACCGAGTAGCAGAACTTCTCGATGGCCAGCGCCGCCCGCTCGTGGCCGTTCTCCGCGGCCTCCTGCAGCGTCCGCATGTCGTTCGACAGGCCGGAGATCCCGAGCAGGCCGGACTCCTTGTTGAGCGCGTCCATGACGCGCTCGGCGCTGCAGCCGAGCTCGCTCTTCACGTGCGCGATGATGGAGGGGTCGATCGAGCCGCTGCGCGTGCCCATGACCACCCCGTCCACCGGGGTGAGGCCCATGGTGGTGTCCATGCTCTGCCCGTTGCGGATGGCCGCCAGCGAGCACCCGTTGCCGAGGTGTGCCGTGACGATGGCGTGGTCCTCAGGGTCGAGCCCGAGCTGCCGCACCGCCGTGTGCGAGACGTAGCGGTGGCTCGTGCCGTGGAACCCGTAGCGGCGCACCTCGTGGTTCACGAACCAGTCGTAGGGGACGGCGTACAGGTACGCGCGCGGCGGCATCGTCTGGTGGAAGGCCGTGTCGAAGACGGCGACCTGCGGCAGCGCCGGGAACAGCTCCTGTGCGAGGCGGATGCCGAGGAGGTTCGCGGGGTTGTGCAGCGGCGAGAGCGGGATGCACTCCTCGATCTTCTCGACCACCTGGGGCGTGATGCGCATCGAGCCGGAGAACTTCGCGCCGCCGTGCACGACCCGGTGACCGATGGCCGCGACCGAGGAGGCGACGCCGACCTCGTTCAGGAGCTGCACCACCACGCGCAGCGCCGCCTCGTGCCCGGCGCCGTGCAGGAGGCGCGACTCCTTGCGCCCGTCGTGCTTGAAGTCGAGGGACGCCTGCGGCGAGCCGAGCCGCTGAGCCAGGCCCGAGATGCGCTCCTGGCCGCTCGCGGTGTCGATGACGGCGAACTTGGCGGAGGAGCTGCCGCAGTTGAGGACGAGGACGTTCACGTGGACTCCGGGGTACACGACGCCCGTTCCGGTCGCGCGCAGGGCGCGATCGCGGCGAGACGGGAGGGTTCGAGTGAATCCGTAAGCCTCGCCTCTGCGTCCGGGATGGCCTCGGAAGCGAGCACCATCGCATTTTCCCGCGCGGGTCGGCAAGACCCCAGCGTCGAAACGCCGCGGATGAAGCGGCCCGCGCCGTGTGCGAGGGCTCCTCACAGCGTCGATCGCCGGCGGCGCACGGGGAGCCCGGCGCCCCTCGCCGGTGAGGCCCGGCCGAGCATGGACGCGCGCCAGGCGACGCGCCATGTAGCTTCGCCGTGGCGGGAGAACGCCAGCGAGAGATCTGGAACGGCCCGGTCGCGGCGGGCCTCCTCGCCGTCCGCGCGCCGCTCGACGCCGCCGTCCGGCCGTACGGGCTCGCCGCCATGGAGGCGCTCCGCCCCGCCGTGGGCGAGCGCGCGCTCGACGTCGGGTGCGGCGTGGGCGAGACCACGCGCGAGCTGGCGGGCCGCGTCGGGCCGTCGGGCGCGGCCCTGGGCGTCGACGTCGCCGAGCGGTTCGTCGAGGTCGCGCGGCGCGAATCGGCTGGCTGCTCGAACGCCGAGTACCTGCACGCCGACGCACAGTCGCACCCGTTCCCGGACGGGTTCGACCTCTGCTACTCACGGTTCGGCCTCATGTTCTTCGAGGACCCGCCCGCCGCGTTCCGCAACCTCCGCGGCGCGCTCCGCCCCGCCGGCCGGCTCGCGGCGGTGGTCTGGGGACCGCCCGCGTCCTGCGCCTGGGTGGAGCTGCCGCTGCGCGTCCTGCGCGGGCACCGGCCCGGCGCCGGGGGCCCGAGCACCTCCGGGCCCGGCCCGTTCTCGCTCTCGGACGCGGCCGCGCTCGCCCGCCTCGCCGAGGGCGCCGGCTTCGCGCAGGTCCGGGTGGAGGCGCTCGACCTTCCGTTCCGCTGCGGTGACGGGGTCGAGGCCGCGGCCGACTTCCTCGTGCGCTTCGGCCCGGCCGCCGCCGCGCTGCGCGAGGCGGGGGGGGAGGGGGAGCGGCTCCGCCCGGTCGTCGCGGCGGAGCTGCGGGAGCTGCTCGCGCCGTGGGCCGGGGCGCGCGGCGTGGAGCTGCCGTCGGCGGCGCTGCTGCTCACCGCGGCGACGCCCTGAGCGCCGGGTGCTCGCGCCATCACAGCGCCGCGCGCAGGATGGCGAGCAGCACCTCCTCCGGCAGCTCCGCGCCGGGCCCGGGCCGCGCGGCCGCCCGCAGCTCCGCCTCGCCCAGTCGCCACGCGGCGAGGTGGCGCGGCAGGCCCAGGGACGCGATCAGCGCGGCGACGCCTCCGGCCGCGTCCTCGCTCCCGAGCGCAGCCGCGATGCGCGCCATCGGTCCGGGCGCGCGCGGCTGGAGGTGCCGGAGGACGTGCGGGAGGAGCAGGCACGAGGTCACGCCGTGCGGGATGCCGTGCCGGGAGCCGAGGCGCTTGCCGAGCGTGTGGCTGAGGCCGCGCGCGGCGGGCCCGGGGAGCAGGTAGGAGTGCCACGCGCCGAGCTGGCACGCGGTGCGCGCCGCCGGGTCGTCGGGCCGCGCGTGGCTCGCCTCGAGGCCCTCCTTCAGCCGTCGCAGCCCGGCGAGCGCCGCGGCGTCGGCGAGCGGGTGCTCGCCGGGCGCGAGCAGCGTCTCGACCGCGTGGTCCACGGCGCGGATGCCGGTGGAGAGCCAGAGCGGGAGCGGCGTGCGCACCGCCAGGGCGGCGTCGTAGACGACGGCGGCCGCGCCGAGCGCCGGCCCGCCCACGCCCACCTTCTCGCGCGTGCCCTCGGCGCTGAAGCCGGCGGACGAGGAGAGCTCCGCCGCCGAGAGGGTGGTGGGGAGGGCGACGTGCGGCAGCGTCGTCCCCAGCTTCACGTCGCGCGCTCGCGCCGGCGCGTCGCGCTCGCGCAGGTCGAGCCCCGAGGCGAGGACGAAGGCGACGGCCTTGGCGGCGTCGATGGGCGACCCGCCGCCGAGCGACACGAGCGCGTCGGCGCCCGCGGCCCGGGCGGCCTCCGACGCGGCCATGACCGAGGACGCGGGCGCGTGCTGCGGAACGGTGCAGCGCCCCGCGACGCGCCCGGCCATGGCGCGCTCGACCGCGGGCGCGAGCCGGTCGTCGGAGAGCGCGCTGCCGGTCGTGACGAGGAGCACGCGGCGGGCGCCGGCGCGGTCGAGCTCCGCCGGCAGCTCGCGCAGGGCGCCCTCGCCCCAGTGGATCACGGGCGGGTTCGCGTAGCGGAAGGTGGGCACGGGTCCTCCCGCTCACGCCGGGAGCGGCTTGCCCCGCGTCTCCGGCAGGAACCAGGGGACGACCAGGCCGAGCAGGTAGATGCACCCGAGCGTCATGGCGGCGCGAGGGATGCCGCCGAACGAGCTGATGAGCACGCCGGCGACGAGCGGGAAGACCCACGCCAGGAGCCGCGCGGCGTTGAAGATGAACGACGCGGCCGTGGCGCGGACGGTCGAGGTGAACAGCTCGACGGGGTAGATGGCCATCCACGAGTAGGCGCAGCCCAGGGTGAAGAACCCGTTCACGAAGGAGACGGCGAGGAGCGCCGGCAGCGCCTGGGTCCAGAGATAGGTGACCGGCGTCAGGAGGAAGCAGCCGGCGAACGTGAAGGCGAGGTACCTGCGGCGGCCCATGGCGTCGGCCAGGAAGCCGGAGGCGAGATAGGCGGCGACCGCGCCGGCCGTGTAGACGAGCGCGGCGCGCGTTCCCCACTCCGCCGGGCGGGCGTAGCCTCCCGCCTGCGCGATGCGGGCGGCGTGCGCCGGGAGCCAGCTCGAGATCGCCCACCACCCGACGGTGGTGGCGAGCGACAGGAGGAAGGCGAGCAGGGTGCGGCGGCGGCTCTCGGCGTCGCGGAACACCTCGCGCAGCGTGAACGGTCGCGCCGCGGAGGCCGAGGGCGCCGTCCCTGGGCCGCCCTGGTCGATCGCCGCCCAGCGCCGCTCGCGCACCGCGCGCATCCACCGCTCCGACTCGTCGATGGAGCGGCGGATGTAGAGGCAGAAGAAGGCCGGCAGCGCGCCGACCACGAACATGAGCCGCCAGGTGTTCGCGCCGAGCGGCTGCAGCGCCGAGAGCACGAGCCAGGCGACCGCGGCGACGAAGGTGCCGACCCCGAAACCCGACTGGAGGAAGCCCGCGCCCTTCGGCCTCGCCCGGTTGGGCCACGTCTCGGCGAGCAGCGCGACGCCGGTGCTCCACTCGCTCCCCATCGCCAGGCCGGTGACGAAGCGCAGGCCGGCCAGCATCCAGAACGAGGTCGAGAGCGCGGTGAGGCCGGTGAGGATGGCGTAGAGGAACACCGACCAGACCATCATCCGCTTCCGGCCCACGTAGTCGGCGAGCACGCCGCCGACGATGCCGCCGATCCCCCAGCCGAGGAGGGTGGCGCTGATGGCGATCCCGGCCCACACCGCGGGCGTGGCGAGCTGCGCCGGCGTGAGGAGCGACCGCAGCATCGAGGGCATGACGATGACGAGCGCGTACGCCTCGTATCCGTCGAAGACCCAGCCCAGGAAGCTCGCCGTCAGGATGGTCCAGTGCTTGCGGTCGACACCTTCGCGCCAGGAGCGCGCCGGCTCCGCGCCGGCCGGGAGCGTCACCTGCATGGCGACACCTCGCTGCCCGCGCCGCGGCGGCGCGTCCTCCGCCGGGCGGCGGGCCCGGCTCACTTACCGGCGGCCGGAGCGTCGCACCTTCCACGGATGGGTGTGCGGACCCTCAGATCCGGACGGTGTCCTTCGCCGCCGATGGCCGGGCGCCCTCCGCCCGCGCCGTGCCGGCCGGGGTCGCCCCCAGCCGGCGGCGGACGGCGGCGGTGGCGAGGACGGAGATCCGGTAGGCGGCGTACGCGAACGCCGGCGCCACCACCACGTCCACCGTGTAGTGCACCGCCTGCCACACGACGCAGGTCGCCACGCCCACGGTGCAGGCGAGGAGCACCCAGCGCAGCCGCCGGCCGTGGGCGGTCAGCGTCACGAGCGACATCGTCGCCGTGTGGCCGGAGAAGAAGAGGTCGCGCGTCAGCACCTGGCCTGCCGTGCCGAGGTGCTCGACGAGCGGGTCCTGCAGCGGGATCGTCCCGGGCGGCGGATCGAGCGGCACGACCGCCATGGCCAGCGCGCGGAAGACGACCATGACCGCGTAGGCGCGCACGCCGATGGCCAGCGCGCGCGGGTGTGCGCGCAGGGACCAGACCGTGACGCCGATCGCCACGTAGATGAGCCCGAAGGTCACCCAGGTGAGGTCGCGCGGCACGAGCCGCGCCAGCACCGGATCGGGCAGCACGACGCCCGGCCGCGTCTCCACCCACGAGAGGAACCGGGCGTAGGGCGTCATCACCGCGACGAGCGCCGCGATGCTCACGAAGAGCTCGACGGCCGCCGCGCGGCTCCAGCCGTCGGCGCCGTCTGCGCCCCTCGGATCGTTCACGGTCCTCTCCACGACGGCTGCTCCTCCGGCGGCTTCTCCGGGACGATCCGCTCGTGGCGCGCCGCGCCGGTCGCGGGGTCCACGCCGAACACGTCGACCCAGGCGACGGTCGGGATGAGCGTGCGGTCGTCCGCCTTCACGTAGATGCGCTTCAGCGCGCCCTCGCTCCCGCCGATCACGGCCATGGCGTACAGGCACCCCTCGACCTCGCGCACGGAGATGGGCCGCTTCTTCTCCGCCTTCAGGCGGAGGATCCACCCCGGGCGCGGCGCCGCGTCCTCGACCTCGAAGCCGTAGGCCATCGTGCGCTCGAGGAGGTTCAGGTCCTCGCGCTCCCCGTGCGAGGCGAGCATGATCCAGGAGGCGCGCACCGGCTGTGCGCGGTCGACCTCGCCGCCCGGCCCGCGCTGCAGCTCGTACACGATCACGTTCGCGTTCTTGCTGCGCTCGATCCGGAACAGCTCGTCCGGGCAGGTGCGACCGGCGCCGGAGGCCGGCGCCGCGGCGAGCGCGGCGAGGAGGAGGATGGGGGACACGCTGTCCCCAGGGTAGCGCAGATCGCGCCGCGCTCCGATGCCCGAACGTCGCCCCGCGCCGCCGGCGCGGCGGTGCTATCGTCGCAGCGTCCTTGCGCCCTTGCCCCCGCCGCTCGCCTCGCCCGTGGTGGACCGTCGGCCTCGTCGCGCTCGCCGCCTGCTCCGCCTGGAGGC